>NZ_JAQGLG010000205.1 GCF_028292965.1 Sphingomonas bacterium
GAGGATCATTTCGACATCGCCTATGAACTCGAGACGACGATGGCGCATCGCGGCAAGTCGATGGAGTTGCTCCATCAGACGCGCCTCAAGCCAGGTGCGGTCGCCTATGTCCGGCAACAGGAGCCGATGGGTCTGGGCCATGCCGTGTGGTGCGCGCGCGACATCGTCGGCGACGAGCCGTTCGCGGTGCTGCTCGCCGACGACTTCATGGTGGGCGCGCCGGGCTGCCTCAAGCAGATGGTCAAGGCCTATGAGAAGGTCGGCGGCAACATGATCTGCGCGCAGATCGTACCCGACGACCAGACCGACAAATATGGCGTCATTACGCCGGGCATGCGCGACGGCCCGCTGACCGAGGTCAAGGGACTGGTCGAGAAGCCTCGCACGGGCACATCGCCCTCGAACCTCGCGGTGATCGGGCGCTATATTCTCCAGCCGGAAGTGATGCGCGTGCTGGAGACGCAGCAGAAGGGCGCGGGCAACGAGATTCAGCTCACCGACGCCATGGCGCGGATGATCGGTGACCAGCCGTTTCACGGCCTGACCTTCGACGGCAAGCGTTACGATTGCGGCGACAAGGCCGGCTATGTGCAGGCCAATATCGCCGTCGCGCTCGGCCGCGAGGATATCGGGCCATCGGTGCGCGCCTTCGCGGTCGACCTGCTGCGCTGAGGAATATTCCTTTCCCGGCGGAGGCCGGGATCCAGTCACGCAGCGGCCGTAAGGGAGCGTGGCGCGTCGTCACTTCGACCTTCCCAACTAGGCCTCGGCCTTCGCCGGGGTGGGAAGAAGGAGGGAGCCGCATCAAGCCGTTAACCATTTCGCACTAGCCCCGATGCTCTGACAGCGACGGCTGCGAAACGCATGATCTCGCCGGGGGCAGCGGTACGCGGCTCTACCCGGCGACGCTGGCGATCTCGAAGCAGCTGCTACCGGTGTTCGACAAGCCGATGATCTATTATCCGCTGTCGGTGCTGATGCTTGCCGGCATCCGCGATATCCTGATCGTCTCGACCCCGCGCGACCTGCCGATGTTCCGTCTGTTGCTTGGCGATGGATCGGTGTTCGGTATCAACCTGTCCTATGAAGAACAGCCTGAGCCGGGCGGCCTGCCCCAGGCCTTTCTGGTCGGCGAGCGATTCCTCGCCGGCGAACCGTGCGCGATGATCCTCGGCGACAACATCTTTCACGGCGATGGACTGGCGAGCAAATGTCGCGCTGCAGCAACGGCGGCGATGGAAGGTCGTGCCACCGTGTTCGCCTATCAGGTGGATGATCCCGAGCGCTATGGCGTGGTGGCGTTCGATGCCAATGGGCGCGCGCAATCGATCGAGGAAAAACCGGAGGTCGCACGGTCGCCCTGGGGGCTGACTGGCCTGTATTTCTGCGATTCGCGTGTCGTCGCCATCGCGCGCCGCCTTGCGCCATCGCCACGCGGCGAGTTGGAGATCGTTGACCTGCTCAAGGCCTATATGGCCGCCGATGCTCTTGACATCAGGCGGCTCGGGCGGGGTTATGCGTGGCTCGACACCGGCACCCATGACAGCCTTCACGATGCCTCGTCCTTCGTGCGCGCGATCGAGCGGCGCCAGGGTATCAAGATCGCCTGCCCCGAGGAGATCGCATTGGATCACGGCTATCTCGACCGCAGCGCGGTGATCGCCCGCGCCGACGCGATGGGACGGACGGACTATGCCGCCTATCTCCATCGCTGCGCGGCGGCGGCGTGAACGAGGCACCGGCCGAACGGACGATCCTGGTTACCGGCGGTGCCGGATTCATCGGCTCGGCGGTGTGCCGCCACCTGATTCGCGGCGGACGGACGCGCGTGATCAATCTCGACAAGCTGACCTATGCGGCATCGCTCGATTCGGTGGCGGAGATCGCCGCATCGCCACGGTATCGCTTCGTGCAGGGCGATATCGGTGATCGCGTGCTGGTCGCGGCGCTGTTGGCGGAGGAACGGGTCGATGCGGTCATGCATCTCGCCGCCGAGAGTCATGTCGATCGTTCGCTTGCCGATGCCGGGGTGTTCATGGAGACCAACATTACCGGCACCTATCAGCTGCTCGAGGCGGCGCTCGATCACTGGCGCGCGCTGAACGGCGAGGCGAGGGGCGGTTCCGCTTTCATCACGTCTCGACCGACGAGGTGTTCGGTGACCTCTCCGATGATGTGAGCCGGTTCGACGAGAATTCGCCCTATCGGCCATCGTCACCCTATTCGGCGTCCAAGGCGGCGTCGGACCATCTCGTCCGCGCATGGCACCATAGCTATGGCCTGCCGGTGGTACTGACCAATTGCTCGAACAATTACGGGCCGTTCCAGCATGCCGAAAAGTTGATCCCGCTGACGATCACGCGAGCGATTCGCGGGGAGGAGCTGCCGGTCTATGGCGATGGCGCCAATATACGGGACTGGTTGCATGTCGAGGACCATGCGCTCGCGCTGGAAATCGTGCTGCAACGCGGCATGATTGGGCGAAGCTATGCGATCGGCGGACGCGAAGAGCATCGCAATATCGGGGTGGTGACGATGATCTGCGATCTGCTCGATGCGCGCTTGCCTCTGCCGGGCACGCGGCGCCGCGAGTTGATTCGCTTCGTTGTCGATCGACCGGGACATGATCGTCGCTATGCGATCGATCCGGCGCGGATCGAAGCTGAGCTGGGTTGGCGGGCCGGCTGGACGTTCGCGGCCGGATTGGCAGGGACGGTCGACTGGCATCTGGCCCGGGCCGACTGACGCAAACTTCTCATAGCCCTTCTCCTTCAGGGGAGAGGGTTGGGGTGGGCAGTGCCGCAAATGCCGGTCTTGGTGAGACTACCACCCTCAAACCCCTCCCCTGAAGGAGCCTATACACGTGCGTGACCCTCGCGAGCGCGGAAGCGCTCGATCGCGATCGCAGCTATCAACGGAAGAAACGCGTCCTTCATGGCTGCGGTGATGCCGGCTATTAAGATAATATAACGATCACCCCGAAGGTATGAGTCCCGCAGCGCGCTCCACGTGTTATTAGATATGCTGAGCGCAAAAATCAGCACCGCCAGACCAAACAAGACCCGCGATCCGTTGCGAACCGTCCATTGAAACACACGCTCGAACATGATGCGTCCCCTATGTCGGAACGCTACCACGAAAAAGCCCGGCCCAACCAGCCAGGCTTTTTCGTGGTAGCGAGGCGCACAAAGCATGGAGGCGAAGCGTGAAGCCAAAGATTTTGCCTGCATTCGTCGCCGGCGGATTAACTGCCGGCCTTTCGCACTCCCTGGGCTTGATCGCCGCAATGGCGATCGGCGTTGGGTGCGGACTGGCGATCGATGTTGGCCCGTATCTTTACCGCCGCTATCGCGGGCATAGCGCATAGCACCTTGCTTAGGTCACACACGTAAATAGGTCCTCCCCTGAAGGGGAGGGGCTTTAAGATGGGAGCGAAGCGGGCCACACACAGGCGCCTGATCCGCAGCACACCACCGCCAGAAGCGCTCGTCCCGAAACGAGACGGACATAAAAAAAGGGCCGAGCTTTCGCCCGGCCCCTCTATTTGCTTTGCCGCAGCGCTTACGGGCTGACGGGCTTCGAGCTGCTGTTGCTCGTGGCGGCAATGATGCCGCCCGCAACCGCCAGCAGCGCAAGGCCACCAACGACATAACCGCTTGAGCTGCCACCGCCAGCCGCACCTTCGTCCGTGCCGTCCTGGCCGCCAGCGGCGAAGGACTTGCCCGACGAGCCGCAGCCCGCAACCGAAAGCATTGAGGTCGGAGCGACCGTGTAGCTGCAGCCCTGCGACTGCACGCTTGCACGTGCCTTGCCGCGCGTCACCACGCGGTCACCAGCATAGAGCTGCTGACCGGCGAACGCCGGAACCAGCTTGCCGTCACGAGACACGAACGTACCCTGATCAGCCGAAGTCAGCTTACCAATCGCCTGCTCGGCGCCCGCGAAAAGCGGCGAAGAAAGGCTCACCATCACAATGGCGGCGGTTACCCGCGAAAATTTCATTATCAGTCTCCTCCTGAACCGCGTCGAAACAGGCTCACACGAAGGGAAATAACCTGACCCCCCTTCATTGTCCACCCGAAAACGCTCGCGGTTGCACAACGATTTCATCCAGTGGCCTAAACACCACAAACAGTAAAAAGTTTCCTCACAAAGTAGCGCGAAGATAGCGCCGGCTCGTCCCCTCGATACAGATCGCCGTCAGCACGCCGGACGCATAAGCCCCGGTATCGATGCCGATTCGATTGTTCTGCTCGTCGGGCTCGGGTGTGATGGTGTGGCCGTGCACCACCATATAGGGATGTGGAACGGCGCTGGTCAGGAAATCCTCGCGAATCCAGCGCAGGTCGCGCGTCGACTGCTCGTCGAGCGGCACGCCGGGCCTGATGCCGGCATGGACGAAGAGATAGTCGCCGAATCGAAAGCTGTCGGCAAAGCCGGCGATGAAGTCGCGATGCTCCTGCGGGATGGCCGCACCGACCAGCGCCGCGCCATGCTCCACGTCGAGCACCGCCAGACGCCCGACCTCGACGCCATAGCTCTGTGCGCATTCGTACCCGCCATAGCTCAGCCAGTCGCGAAACTTCTCGTCCGGCTTTTCGAGCACGCGCAGCATCATCTCCTCGTGATTTCCCATCAGGAACACCGGGTGGGGCAGGTATTTTTTGCTGCGGAGCAGCAAATCGACCACGCCGCGCGAATCGGGGCCACGGTCGATCAGGTCGCCGACGAAAATGAGATATTCGCGCTCGCACGGCCGCGCGCGACTGTCTGCCTCGATCTCGCGCAACAGCACCCGCAACAGGTCGAGCCGTCCGTGTACGTCACCAATGGCATAGGCGCGCGCGTTCGTCGGGCCGCTCGGTACGGTATTGACGGCTGGTGCGTTCGCCTTGCGGCGCAATTTCCCGAACACTGCAATCTCTTCTTCTTGCCGGGCCCGAATATGTCGGGCGGGGAGGCGGCTATCCAGTCCTGTGGCCAGTCCTGTGGCAAATTATCGCCCGGCCGTTAAGAGGCCTGTCGTGGAAATCCCCATTTTTGCCTCACGCCATGCGCCGTTCTTGCATGGCGGGGTATGAAATCGCGCGGATCGGCGGCATCCGGCGGGACCGCGCTTCGCGAATCGGATGACGGTGCGCGAGTTTGATCTATGTCATTGCCGCGGCGTTACCCCGGCATCATCGCTTGATTCATGCGGTACGGTCGCTAGGACGGGGCTAGGGTGTTGGAGCTATGGTGATATGCGTACCAGCGGGATGAATCAGGTGTGGCGGCGGCTTTCGACATGGGTCGTGATGGCGGGTGCGGCGGCGGCGCTGGCCGGTTGCGCGACGCGCGGCGGACCGGTCGCCTATGCGACGGACCCGCTTGCGAAGCCCGATATTCCGACCGAAATCGCACCGAACAACGATTATCATCTCGGGCCGGCGGACGTGCTCAACGTCTCGGTCTATGGCGTGTCGGAATTCAGCGGCGACTATACCGTTGACACCGTCGGTCGAATCAAGCTGCCACTGGTCGGTGACGTCGCCGTGCAGGGCCAGACCGCCGACCAGGTCGCGGTGGCCCTGACGCAGAAACTCCAGGCGACCTATCTGCGCGATCCTAAGGTGCAGGTGATCCTCAAGACCGCGCAGAGCCAGCGCATCACGGTCGATGGCTCGGTCACCCAGCCCGGCCTCTATGCCATCGGCGCCGACACGACACTGATCCAGGCGATCGCCACGGCCAAGGGCGTGTCTGATGGCGGCAACCCTCGGCGCGTGGTGATTTTCCGCAAGATCAACGGCGTGCGCCAGGCGGCGGCGTTCGACCTGACCGACATCCGCCGCGGCAAGATGCCGGACCCATTAGTTTACAGCAACGACATCATCGTCGTTGACGGCAATGCTGCGAGCAAGACGTTCCATGACGTGCTGAGTGCTCTGCCGATCGCCGCTCTGTTCCGACCCTTCTAGAAAATCAGGTTCCCCCTTCGATGAACGATTACAGCGGGTCCGTCCCCGATATTGCCGATCGTGGCCGGGGCGGCGCGATCGCGCCGCTCGGTCAGAACCTCCAGGTCTCGCAAGGGCCGACGATGTTCGACATGGATTCGCTCGAAGGCGATGCGGGCGGCTTCAACCTGCGCGACGTCTGGCGCGTACTGTATCGCTGGCGCTGGCTGATCGCTGCCGTGACGCTGGTGTCGGTGCTCGCCGCCTTCGGCCTTAGCCTGCTGACGACGCCGCTATATCGCGCCTATTCGTCGCTCGAGATCACCCAGCCGCAGTCCGAACTGATCGCGCGCGCCAATACCGAGCCGGTCGTGCAGCGCGACCCGGCGTTCCTCGCGACGCAATATGGCCTGCTCAAGAGCCGCTCGCTGACCGAGCGCGTGGTGCGCCAACTCAACCTTGCCAATGATCCGTCGATCGCGCCGAGCCGGCTGAGCCTGGAGCAGCGCGAGCGAATCGCCGGAAATGTCGTTCAAGCCAATTATCTCGTCAATCCGGTACTCGGCAGCCGGCTGATCAACCTGAGCTATGTCGACAGGGATCCGGTGCGCGCGGCGCGCATCGTCAACACCTTCGGCGACGCGTTCATCGCCTCACAGCTCGAGCGCAAGTTCGGCCAGACCGCCTATGCGCGGCAATTCCTGCAGACCCGGCTCGACGCCACCAAGAAGACGCTCGAGGCGTCCGAGGCGGCGGTGGTGAATTACGCCCAGAGCCAGGGGCTCGTCATGGTCAGCGGCGGTAGCGGCGGCGGTGCGACCGGCGACGGCGGTGGTGGCGGCGGTGGCGGCAGCGGCCCGACATCGCTCGAAAGCGGTTCGATGGTGGCGATCAACGCGGCCTTGTCGCAGGCGACGAGCGACCGCATCGCGGCAGCGGCGCGTTGCCACCAAGGCCAATCGGGCAGCGAAATCCAGCGTGACACGGCGATGCAGACGATGCGGTCACGCCGCGCCGAGCTGCAAGCCGATTACGACCAGAAGCTGACCCTCTACAAGCCGGAGTTCCCGGCGATGGTGCAGTTGCGCGCGCAGATCGCGGCGCTCGACAACCAGCTGCGCCAGCAAGGCGGCAACATTTCGGGCGGCGTGTGCTCGGACTATAATGCGACACTGTCGCGCGAGAGCGCGCTCAAGGCGCGTGTCGGCCAGCTCAAGGGCGCGGTGCTCAACGTCCAGGAGCGCAGCATCAAGTACAATATCCTGCAACGCGAGGTGGATACCAACCGCGCGCTGTATGACGCGCTGCTGCAGCGCTTCAAGGAGATCGGGGTCGCCGGCGGCGTCGGTGCCACCACCGTGGCGGTGGTCGACCGCGCTGATGTGCCGGGCGCCCCGTTCCAGCCGAACCTGTTCAAGAACGTGTTCCTGGCGGTGATCCTGGGCCTCGGCCTGGGTGTTGCGCTCGCCTATCTGATCGAGTTCATCGACGACACGGTCAAGGCGCCGGAAGACGTCAAGCAGAAGCTGCGCGTGCCGGTGCTCGGCGTGGTGCCGATCGTCACCAAGGGCGAGACGATCGCGGACCAGCTTGCCGATCCGCAATCGCCGGTGTCCGAGGCCTATTTCTCGATCAGCGCGGCGATCCAGTTCTCGACCAGCGGTGGTTCGCCCAAGTCGCTCTTGGTCAGTTCGTCGCAGCCGGCCGAAGGCAAGTCGAGCACCTGCTATGCGATCGCGCAGAATTTCGCGCGGCTCGACCGCACGGTGCTTTTGATCGACGCCGATATGCGCAAGCCGAGCTTCTTCATCGAGGATAGCGAAAAGGCCAAGACCGTCGGCCTGTCGGCGCTGCTGACCAGTGATTCGAGCCTGGTGTCCCACGTCAGCGCGACGCGCAGCCCGAACCTGTTCCTGCTCTCCTCGGGTCGCGTGCCGCCGAACCCGGCCGAGCTGCTCGCCAGCGTGCGCATGCGCGCCATCCTGGAAGAGGCGATGTCGCGCTTCGACATGGTGATCATCGATGCCCCGCCAGTGCTCGGGCTTGCCGACGCGCCGCTGCTCGCCTCGATGGTGCAGGGCACGTTGCTCGTGGTGCAGTCGGGCGCGATCCGTCGCCCGGCGGTGAGCAACACGATCAACCGGCTGCGTTCGACCGGCGGCCATATCATCGGCGCGGTGCTGACCAAGTTCGATCCCAAGACCAGCGCGTACGGCTATGGCTACGGCTATGGGTACGGCTATGGTTATGGTTATGGGCGCGACGCCTATAAATATGGCGTGACGGCCGGCGACGACGGCGGAACGCGCCGCATCCAGCTGTCCTGACGATATTGCCGGGACCAGAGGGGACATGGCGGATCTTCGTCGTACCTCAGGCCTGATCGCCGGGGCCGCTCTGTCGCTCGGCGTGGCGGCGGCGGCGTTATGGTCGACGGGCCATGCATGGCGCCAGCCGGCGCGGACAGAGGCGGAGAATGGCTATATCTCGGCGCTGAATGCGGCGATGCTCGATCCGCAGCAGGCCCGGCCGGCCGCACCGGCGGCGCTCGCATCGCCCGCGGCACGGTTGGCACATCGGCCGCTCGATCGTGGCGCACTGGCCCAGGTGGCGCTCGAGGCGACGCTGGTGGGCAAGCGCGATGTGGCGCGCCCGATCATGCAGGAAGTGGTGCGGCGCGATCCGCGCGCCAAGGCGGGGCGGATCTGGCTGATGGCGGACGCGCTGCGCCGTGACGATCTGCGCGCGGCGACCGGGCAGATCGAACGGCTGATGGCGATCGATCCGGCGCAGAGCCTGGCCTATTTTCCGATCCTTGCCGATATTGCGAAGCAGCGCGGTGGCGAGCGGCTGATCGCGGGCATTCTTTCGCGCGGGCCGATGTGGCGGACGCAGTTCCTTGGTTTCCTGACCACGCGCGGTGTCGTGCCGGAATTGATCTTCCGCCTCAACACCGGTCCGTCGGGGAACACCAAGGTCGGTGGGGAGCCGGCCCAGGCGGCACTGATCCAGCAATTCATCGCCCGGGGCGATTATGACGGCGCTTATGTCGCCTGGGTCAATTTCCTGCCGCCCGCGGCGCTG
The DNA here is from genome assembly GCF_028292965.1 of Sphingomonas bacterium. GTDB lineage: Bacteria > Pseudomonadota > Alphaproteobacteria > Sphingomonadales > Sphingomonadaceae > Sphingomonas. The sequence goes on from NZ_JAQGLG010000205.1 coordinate 9,024, forward strand.
GCCAAGGTCACCACGGTGTATGACGGCGGTTTCGCCGGCTTGCCGGGGCCGCAGCCGTTCAACTGGTCGTTCAACGATGGCGATGCCGCGTCGGTCGGCATCGATCGCGGGCATGGCCTGCACATCGAATATTCGGGCGCGCAGACCGCGCGGCTGGCCAGCCAGACCGTGCTGCTGAAGCCGGGCAGCTATCGCCTTGATTATACCGCGCAAGGGACAGGCGAGCTTGCCGATGGCGGCGCGATCAGCTGGCGCCTGCTGTGCGTGCCCGACAACAAGCCGGTGCTCGACCTGCCGATCACCGGCCTGACCGATCGCACCGTTGGCCGGGCGGCGCGGTTCACCGTGCCCGTCGGCTGCAACGCCCAGCTGCTGTCGATCGATGCGACGCTCGGCACCTTCCCGCAATCGCGCTCGCTGACCATCGCGCAGGTCGCGATCAACAGGGGTCCGTGATGGCCAGCTCTTCACGCTCACGCCGGTCGAGCCGCTCGCGCAGCAGTTCGCTGACGCCAAGCTTCGCGCCGCGTACGTTGGCATTGCCAGGCTATCTCGCTGCGGCGATCGTGCTGGGCGGGGCTTCGGCGGCGGGGCTGATTCCCAATCTGCTGCTTCAGCTCGGCGGCGCAGCGGTGCTGTTCCTCGCTTTTCTGCGGCCGTCGCATCGTCCCGCCGCCGCGGCCGAGAAGATGCTGTTGTGGATAGGCGTGGCGTTCGTCGTGGTGGCGCTGATCCAGCTCATCCCATTGCCGGCGAGCCTGTGGTCGTCGCTTGGCGGCCGCGCCTCGGTGGCGCACGGCTTCACCCTTATCGGCGCGCCGCTGCCCGCCTTGCCGCTGTCGCTCGATCCGAGGGCGACGGTGGCCAGCCTGTTGAGCGTGACCGTCGCGGCAGGGATGTTCGTGCTGGTCCGCCGCGCCGACGACCGCCAGCTCGCCGCCTTCGCGGTGACGCTGACGGTGATGGCTGCATTGTCGGTGGTGCTGGGCTTGATCCAGCTGGTCAACGGCCAGAATTCGCCGCTGTATCTCTACACCAACACCAATCGTGGCCAGCCGGTCGGCTTCTTCGCCAACAGCAACCATCTGGCGACCCTGGTGCTGAGCGCCGTGCCGTTCCTGGCGGCGCTGGTCGCCACCGCGCGCGCGCGCGGCGCCGAGAAGGTCGGCGGCGGGGCGGCGGACATCATCGTGCTCGGTGCATTGGCGGTGATCCTGTTGCTTGGTGCCGTGGTCGATGGTTCGATTGCCGGGCTGGGCCTGTTGGTGCCGACCTTGCTCGGCTCTTTTTTCCTGATCCGGCGCGGGCGCGACCGGCGGCAGTTGCTGATCGGCGCGGCGGTGTTGCTGGTGCTGGTCGGTATCTTCGTCGTGCTGGCCTTCAACAGTCCGATTCTCGACGGTTATGCCAAGACCTCGATCGATGCCGGTCCGACCTCGCGGCTCGGTTTCTACCAGCATGGTATCGCGGCGATCAGGGCCTATTTTCCGCTCGGGACGGGGCTGGGCAGTTTCGTGTCGGTGTTCCCGGCGTTCGAGAACCCGCAATTGGTCGACTCGATCTTCGTCAACCACGCGCATAACGACTATATCGAGATCGCTCTTGAACTGGGGCTGGCGGGGATCGTGCTGATCATCGCTTTCCTTGCCTGGTGGGCGTGGCGCGCGCTGGCGATCTGGCGCGATCGCGACAACGGGTTGCTGCCGCGCGCGGCGACGATCAGCTCGGCGATCATCCTGGCGCACAGCCTGGTCGACTATCCGGCGCGGACCGCCGCGATCCTGGCGGTGATGACCGCGTGCTGCGCGATCATGGCGCGGCCGACGCGGATATTGCCGCCACCGCCGCCGGCCGACGAGGCTGCGGCGCCGGCACGCCATCTGGCGGCGTGACGAGGCGCGATCGATAGCTGTATCGCAGTGCAGCATGCGCCGCTATGCATCGCCGGCTTCCCGCGGCACGGGTAATGATTCGAGGGGTTTTTGTGACCAAGACGGCGCTCATTACCGGCATTACGGGTCAGGACGGGGCCTATCTCGCCGAATTGCTGCTGGCCAAGGGTTATATGGTGCACGGCATCAAGCGCCGCTCTTCGTCATTCAACACCGGCCGTATCGACCATCTCTATGAGGATCCGCACGAGCAGGGCGTGAAGCTCAAGCTGCATCATGGCGACATGACGGATTCGACCAATCTGATCCGCATCGTGCAGGAGACGCAGCCCGACGAAATCTACAATCTCGCCGCGATGAGCCATGTCCAGGTCAGCTTCGAGACGCCGGAATATACCGCCAATGCCGACGGCATCGGCACGTTGCGCCTGCTCGAGGCGATCCGGCTGCTCGGCATGACCGAGAAGGTGCGTTTTTACCAGGCGTCGACATCGGAGCTGTACGGCTGGGTGCGCGAGATTCCGCAGAGCGAGACGACGCCCTTCTATCCGCGCTCGCCTTATGCCGCGGCCAAGCTCTACGCTTACTGGATCACAGTGAACTATCGTGAGGGGTATGGGATGCATGCCTCGAACGGCATCTTGTTCAACCATGAGAGCCCGCTGCGTGGCGAGACCTTCGTCACGCGCAAGATCACGCGGGCGGTGGCGGCGATCACGCTGGGGCTGCAGGACACGCTGTATCTCGGCAACATGGATGCCAAGCGTGACTGGGGCCATGCGCGAGATTATGTCGAGGGCATGTGGCGCATCCTGCAGCAGGACACGCCCGACGACTATGTGCTGGCGACCGGCGAAACGCGCACCGTGCGCGAATTCGTCGAACTGGCGTTCCGCGAAGTCGATGTCGAGATCGTATGGAGCGGCGAGGGGGTCGACGAGATCGGCCGTTGCGCGAAAACCGGCCGCGCGCTGGTCAAGGTCGATCCGCGCTACTTCCGCCCGACCGAAGTCGATATCCTGATCGGCAACCCGGCCAAGGCGAAGGAAAAGCTCGGCTGGACCGCGACGGTGAAACTGCCGGAGCTGGTCGCCGAGATGGTCCGTTCGGACCTCGACACGATCAAGCGTGAGGGGCGGTCGGGCTCTTGAGCGATACGATGTTCGATCTTGCCGGAAAGCGCGTCTATATCGCCGGCCATCGCGGGATGGTCGGCAGTGCGTTGATGCGCCGGCTGGCCGGCGAGGGCTGCACGCTGCTGACCGCAGCGCGGGCCGAGCTTGATCTCAGGCGTCAGGATCAGGTCGAGGCATGGTTCGCAGCCAACAAGCCCGATGTGGTGTTTCTTGCGGCGGCGCGTGTCGGCGGGATCTGGGCGAACAGCAATTTCCCCGGCGAGTTCATCTACGAAAACATGATGGTCGAGGCGAATGTGATCGAGGCGGCGCGTGCCAATGGCGTCGCCAAGCTGCTGTTCCTCGGCTCGGCCTGTATCTATCCGCGCGACGCACCGCAGCCGATTCCGGAGAGCGCGCTGCTCACCGGGCCGCTCGAGCCGACCAACGAATGGTATGCGGTGGCCAAGATCGCCGGGATCAAGCTCGCGCAAGGCTATCGCCAGCAATATGGCTGCGACTTCATCTCGGCCCAGCCGACCAATCTCTACGGGCCGGGGGACAATTTCGACCTGAAACAGAGCCATGTCATACCGGCACTGATCCGCAAGGCGCAGGCCGCCAAGGACGCCGGCGATGCGACGATCCCGATCTGGGGCTCCGGCACACCGCAGCGCGAATTTTTGCACGTCGACGACCTAGCCGATGCGCTTGTGTTTCTCACCCAGACGTATAGCGACGCGGGCATCGTCAATGTCGGCAGCGGCGAGGAAGTGACCATCCGCGAACTCGCCGAAACGGTGAACCGGGTGGTCGGTTATGACGGCACGCTGACGTTCGACGCCAGCAAGCCCGATGGCGTGATGCGCAAGCTGGTCGATGTGAGCAAGATCAATGCGCTGGGTTGGCGACACCGGTACGGGCTGGCGGAGGGGCTGGCCCATACCTATCGCTGGTTTCTTGAACATCATGCCGACGCGCGCGGGCTGGACGGCTGAAAGGGGATTTGATGGCGCGGAGTTATGACAGCCGGAAGCGTATTCTCGTGACCGGCGGAGCAGGATTTCTCGGGTCGCATCTGTGCGACCGGTTGCTCGATGCCGGGCATGAGGTGCTGTGCCTCGACAATATGTACACCGGCACCAAGCGCAATATCGACCATCTGCACGCCAACCCGCGCTTCGAATTCATGCGCCACGATGTGTGCTTCCCGGTCTATGTCGAGGTCGACGAGATCTACAATCTCGCCTGCCCGGCCTCGCCGGTGCATTATCAGCATGACCCGGTGCAGACGACGAAGACCTGTGTCCACGGCGCGATCAACATGCTTGGTCTCGCCAAGCGGTTGCGCTGCCGCATCCTGCAGGCCTCGACCAGCGAGGTTTATGGCGATCCCAGCGTCCATCCGCAGACCGAGGATTATTGGGGCCACGTCAACCCGATCGGCATCCGCTCCTGCTATGACGAGGGCAAACGATGCGCCGAGACGCTGTTCTTCGATTATCACCGCCAGCACGACCTGGAGATCAAGGTTGCGCGGATCTTCAACACCTATGGCCCGCGCATGCACCCCGCCGATGGGCGCGTGGTGTCGAACTTCGTCGTCCAGGCGCTGAAGGGCGAGCCGATCACGATCTTCGGCGACGGCCAGCAGACGCGCAGCTTCTGCTACGTCGAGGATCTGGTCGATGGCCTGATCCGGCTGATGGAGAGCCCGGCCGAGATCACCGGCCCGGTCAATATCGGTAATCCGAATGAATTCTCGATGCGCGAACTGGCCGATGCCGTACTGGCGCAGGTCGACACCAAATCCACCATCACGCAGCTGCCGCTGCCGGCGGACGATCCCAAGCAGCGCAAGCCCGACATCACCACCGCGCAGACCAAGCTCGGCTGGGAACCCAGGGTGCAGCTGCGCGAGGGGCTGACCAACACGATCGCCTATTTCCGCGAGTTGGTTGAGCAGGGCGAAGCCTGACGTGACACCGGTGCGGGTTGCCATGGTCGGTTGCGGCGCGATCGCCGAGCTCGGGCATCTGCCCGGGGCGGCCGTCGCGCCCGATGTCGACGTGACCGTGCTGATCGACCGCGATGAGTCACGCGCCCGCGCCATGGCCGAGGCGTTCGGCATCGCGCATGTCGAGACCGACATTGCCCGCGCGGCCGACCATGCCGAGGCGGCGATCGTGGCGCTGCCGCCGCATCTCCATCGCCCGGCGGCCGAGACGCTGTTCGCCGCCGGCTTGCACGTGCTGATGGAAAAGCCGCTCGCCACCTCGGTCGCCGACAGCGACGCGATGATCGCGGCGGCGGCAAAGGCCGACCGGGTGCTGGCGGTGGCGATGATGCGCCGCTTCGCGCGCTCGGCCCAATATCTCAAAACGTTGATCGATTCGGGCATGCTGGGCAAGATCAAGCGCTACCATGCCGCTAGTGGCGCCGCCGACGCCTGGCCGTCGCGCTCGCCCTTCACCTTCGACGCGGCGCAGGCCGGCGGCGGCGCGTTGATTTCCAATGGCTGTCATGACGTCGACCTGATGCTGTGGTTGCTCGGCCCGATCGAGACGCTCGATTTCCGCTCCGATTCGGACGCGCGGATGGAGGGCAATTGCGTGCTGGAGTGCCGGCTGCAATCGGGCACCGAGGCGCTGATCGAGATCAGCCGTACCTGCACCCTGTCCAACGCGATCCACATCGAGGGCGAGCGCGGCACGGTGATCGCACCGTTGATGGGCGAGGCCATCACGCTGCTGCCGCTCGGTGCCGGGCGCGAGCTGCTCCCCGACGTTCCGCCGCCGCCGCTGCAGTTCGACCAGACGATGGCGCGGCAGATGGCCGATTTCGTGGCCGCCGTGCGCGGTGAAAAGGCGCCGATCGCCGATGGCGAGGCGGGGCGCGACATGATCGCGCTGGTCGAGCGCTGCTATGCCGAGGCCAGGCCGTTGAGCTTTGCCTGGGATGTGCCCGTGACGGTGGCGGCGTGAACCTGCAGGGCAAGACGGCGTTCGTCACCGGCGGCAGCGGTTTTATCGGCGGCCGCTTGATCGAGGTGCTGCGCCGCCAATATGGCATGCGCGTCAAGGCGCTGGTGCGCGGCACGACCAGCGCCGGTGGCGGGGCGTTCCGCGCTGCGGCGGCGGGCGCGGAGATCGTGTTCGGCTCCCTGATGGACGAGGCCGTGCTCAGCGAGGCGCTGGCGGGCTGCGACCTGGTGTTCCACTGTGCCTATGGCACGCATGGCAGCGCCGCCGAGCAGCGCACGGTCACGGTCGACGGTGCGAGGTTGCTGGCCCAAGGCGCGGCGAAGGCAGGGGTGGGGCATTTTGTCCATCTCGGCACCGTGTCGAGCTATGGCGGCGGCAACACGCCAGCGGTGGTCGAGGCGGATTACGTCAATCCTAAGCTGTGGGCCTGGCCCTATGCGCATGACAAGCTGGATGGCGAAGCCGCGCTGGGAACGGCGGCGCGGGCAGGGGGGATGCCCTATACGATCCTGCGATTGGGTTCGGTCTATGGGCCTTATGGCGCCTCGTTTACGACGGGGCCGCTTCATGCGATGCGCGTCGGCCGGCTGGCCATGGTCGACCAGGGCGAGGGGCTGACGAGCGCGGTCTATGTCGATGACGTTATCCAGGCGATGTTGCTAGCCGCGGCCAAGGACGGATCGGGGCAGACCTATATGGTGCGCGGGCCGGACAATGTGAGCTGGCGCGATTTCTACGGCGCCTATGACGCGATGCTCGGGCTGGATTCGCTGGTCGGCATGTCACGCGCCGAGATGAACGCGGCGCGGCGCGGCGTATGGCGCTCGGCCTTGCGCAAGGTCGTGCCCGAGGCGCTCGTCGCGCTCAAGGCGAGCCCGAGCTTCCGCGCCGCGGCGGGTGCGCTGCCGCTGGTGCGCACGGCATATTCCCGCTTCGGCAGGAAACTGATCAAGCCCCCCGCGCCGTCGCCGGCGAAGCGGACGGTCGCCACGGACGATCGGGGGATCCTGCTGGTTCCGGAACCCATGATCGACTATTTCAGCAACCCGTCGATCTTCAGCATCGAAAAGGCGCGAAACGAACTCGGCTATCAGCCGATCTATTCCCTCAAAGACGGGATGGCCTTGACCGAACAGTGGGCGCGTTGGGCAAATCTGATTCCCTAGACACCTCCGTGACGGAGGATCCCCGGGCTCATGCGAAGCTGAATCTCGCGACCACGGTCATCGGGTTTCTGGTTTCGATCGGCACCGGCCTGTGGTTCACGCCGTTCCTAGTGCATAAGCTGGGGCCGGCGGCGTACGGCATCATTCCGCTCGCCACGACGGTCGTGTCCTATTTCAGCCTGCTGACCCAGACACTCTCCTCGGCGCTCAACCGCTCGATCAGCGTGGCGCTGGCCGGCAACGACCTGCCCCGTGCCGGCCGTGCATTCAGCAGCGCGCTTGGTGGCGTGGTGCTGATCGTGCTCGCGCTGCTGCCGCTGATCGCAATCCTGTCGATCGCTGCGCCGGCTTTGTTCGAAGTGCCCGATGGCGAGGCGGTGGCGACGCGCGCGCTGTTCGCGATCGTCGGTGCGACGCTGCTGTTCTCGATCATCTCCACCCCATACCTGTCGATCGCCTTCGGGCAGAACAAGATCTACTGGAACAACTTCAACTCGCTGATCCAGACCGCGCTGCGCATCGGCCTCACGGTGGCGCTGTTCAGCATCTCAGCGAACATCTTCAACGCCGGCATCGCAATCCTTGTCGCGGCGTCCGCCGGCGTGCTGTTGAGCATGCTGTCCGCGCGCATCAATTCGCGCGGGATCGGCATCTTCCGCCCGTCCTTCCACCGCGAGGAACTGCGCGCACTGTCCCGCACGTCGAGCCATGTGCTGCTGATGCAGCTCGGCACCGTGCTGACGATGAGCTGCGAGGTGGTCATCGCCAACAAGCTGTTCGGCGCCTATCAAGGCGGCCGTTATGCGGCGGTGATCCAATGGCTGTTGCTGCTGCGCAATGCCAATATGGCGCTCGTCGTGCTGTGTGTGCCGACGATCCTGCGGCTGGTCGGCGAGCACAAGCATGCCGAGTTGATCAGCTATACCCGCACGGCGATGAACTGGTCGGCGCTGTTCATCGCGCTCCCGGCGGGCTTTGTTTGCGGCGTTTCGCCCCTGCTGTTGACGGCGTGGCTCGGCCCGCATTTCACCGATATGTGGCCGATCGTCGTCGTCCAGCTGACACCGATGGTGTTCACCTGCACCGTGCTGCCGCTCTATTCGATCTCGCTCGGCACCGACAAGATGCTGGTCGGCGGCATCGCCCAACTGATCCTCGGTGCGGTCGGTGTTGTGATCGCCATCCTATTCGGCTGGCAATGGGGCATGATCGGCGTGGCGATCGGCGTGAACTGGAGTTTCGGGATCAAGGAACTGGTGTTCACTCCGGCCTATGCCGCGCACAATATCGGGGCCCCGGCACGGACCTTCCTCCAGCCGCTCGTCACGGTAGGCCTGTTGTTCGTCCTCGTCATGGCCCTGAGCTGGGGGGGCGGGCAACTGTTCCATCCGCACAACATGATTCAGCTCTTCTATGTCGGGGTTGGCGTGGCCTGCATCTATGCTGCGATCGGTTTCGTCGCGTTCCGCCCGATGGTGATGGGCGCGCTGGCCACCCTGTTCGGGAAGCGGGCGCCGGCGGCCGCGGCGGCGCAACAGGCTTGAAAACGCCGACACGCTCGTCTTAACCTTGTGCCGCTCCCCGAATACGCATAGCCACTTACGCCAATGAAGCCTCGCAACACGGGGCTCGGCGGTGGGGGCCGCTGTGACGGGTCGGCAAGGGAAGCCAAGTAACAAGATGAAAATATCGACGGTGATTCCGGCCTATAACCGGGCCGATTTGATCGGTGAGACGTTGCGCACGATCGTGTCGCAAACCCGCCCGCCGATGGAGGTGATCGTGGTCGACGACGGATCGACCGACGGCACGGCCGAGGTGGTGGAAAGCTTCGGTGGGCCGGTCAGGTTGGTGCGCCAGGCCAATGCTGGCGCCGGCGCGGCGCGTAATGCCGGTTTCGCGCTCGCGCGCGGCGAGCTGATTCACTTCATGGACAGCGACGACCTTTCCTCGCTCAACACTTATAACGTGCAGGCGCGCGCGCTCGAACATGGGGCCGAGATGGCCTATGGTCCCTGGCTTCGCACGCGATTCGACGGTCAGGCGCTGATGCCCGATCCCGCCGCGTTGCAGCAGAGTCCGGTGCGCGCAGACACCCCGATCGATCAGCTCGTTCTGTCGGGGCGTTGGGTGACGGTATTCCAGCCCTGCCTGTTTCGCCGCGAGTTGATCGAGCGTGCCGGCCCCTATCGCGTCGACCTGAAGCCGAGCGAAGACACCGAGATGCTGTACCGCCTGACGCGGTCGGCGCGCGGCATCGTCCACACGCCCGAATCGGTCGTGCTTTACCGGGTTCATCCCGAACATCAGATTTCGATGACCAACGCCCCCAAGCGCATGCTCGATCAGGCAAGGCTCTGGTCGGTGTTCCAGCAGCATCTCGCCGAACGCAGCGACGTCAGCTGGTTGACCCGGCTTCGCTTCAGTCAGCGCCTGATCCAGGCGTCGCGTGATGTGCGGCCTTATGAAGCCGCGCTGTCCCGTGACCTCGCCCAGCAGGCTGGCGGCTTCGCCCGGGCGGTCAAGCCGGTGCTCGATCTCACCGATCGGGTCGCGGCGCGCTACCGCCTCATGACCACCGGCCTGCGCGACCTTGCCGACCTGCGCGCTGGACCCGTCAGCGCGGTGCAGCGCGAAGAGATTACGCGGCTCGGTTATAATCTGCCGTGATCGCGGCGGTGTCGTTCTGACAGGGGCTCCCATTCCCGAACATTATGCTGCACTGCGGTCAGCAAGGGCGAGACGTGGGCCAAACGATCCGCTATCGCCCTGTGCGAAAGATTCGGTGAGTGCAATTTTCACGCGGGGACTGAAATGAAGCGTACCAAGTGCATGAATTGTGGCGAAGCGCGGCTTCACGAGTTCATCGACCTGGGCGACCAGCCCAACGGCAACAGCTTTCTCTACGCGAACGAACTCGATCAGGAAGTCAGCTTCTCGCTGGCGATGATGGTGTGCGACAATTGCTGGCAGGTGCAGATCAGCGAATTTCCGTCGCAGGAAGTGCTGTTCAACGACCATGCCTATATCACCGGCCGCAACGCGCCGGTGGTGGCGCATTTCAAGAAGCTCGCACCGCACATCATCGACAAGATCGGTCTCAAGGAGAACGACCTCGTCATCGACGTGGGTTGTAACGATGGCACCTTCCTCAAGGCGTTCGCAAGCCAGGGCATGCGCGTGCTTGGCGTCGATCCGTCGGAGCGCACCGGCCTGCTCGCGCGCGACCAGGGCGTCACGGTGTTCCGCCAGTTCTGGTGCCACGAAACCGGAAAATCGCTGAAGCAGCTCGGCGTGAAGCCCAATGCGATCACCGCGACCGCGGTGTTCTACCACGTCCCCGACCTGCATGATTTCGTCGCCGGCCTGGCCGAGGTGATGGGGCCTGACACGGTGTTCGTGGTGCAGGGCGTCAATTGCCTCGACCTGATCGAGCATAACGAGTTCGACCATTTCTATCACGAGCATAGCTGCATCCATGCCGTCGGCCCGCTGCAGCGACTGTTCGCGGCGCACGGCCTAGCCATTCGCGACGTGGAATTCTCGCCGATCCATGGCGGCAGCTTCATCCTCTACGTCTATCGCGAAGAGAATCCGATCGCCGAGAGCCCGGCGGTCGCCGCGGCGGTTGCGGCAGAAGAGGCCGCAGGCCTGTTCAAGCTGCAGACCTATGAGGATTTCGCCGCGCGCGTGCGCCACAACATGGCCGAGCTGCGCACTTTGCTCGAAAAGCTCAAGGCCGAGGGAAAGACGGTTTACGGGCTCGGCGCACCGGTCAAGGGTTCGACCGTGCTCAACTATGCCGATATCGGCCCGGACCTCGTTCAGGCGGTGACCGAGGTCAACGAGTTCAAGATCGGCCGCGTCACGCCGGGCACGCATATCCAGGTGATCGACGAAAATGCGGTCGACAAGCAGCCCGATTATTATCTCGTGCTCGCGTGGAACTTCCTCGACTTCCTGTTGAAGAAGAATGAGGATTATCTGCAGGCCGGCGGGCGGTTCATCACCCCCGTGCCCGAAGTGCAGATCCTTGGGCCGGGCGGCGTGCGCGAGGCGTGAGTTCAGCCATGAAGAACGTCATTGTCACCGGGGCGACGGGGTTTGTCGGGCAGACGCTGGTGCGCGAGATCGCGGCCCGCTTTCCCGAGGCGAACATCATCGCGCTGGGCAGCAAGGCGGTCAATCTGGCCGACAAGGATGCGCTGTGGACGTATCTCGAGAACCTACAATGGACCTTCGAGTGCGACCACATCATTCACCTCGCCGCGCTGTACAAGGCGGGGGACTGGCCGGTGCATCACCCGGCGACGCAGTTCCACGTCAACATGGCGATCAACATCAACATCCTCGAAGGCTGGCGGCGTTTCTTGCCCAAGGCGAAGATGACGTCGATCGTCTCCTATTGCCTCTATCCTTCGACCGAGCACCCGCATCCCGAGAGCGAGCTGTGGGGGCATGAGCCCGAAGATTATCTCTTCGCTTATGCCTTCACCAAGAAGGCGCTGCTGATCGGCCAGCGGGCGTACAGGCAGGAGCATGGCCTGACTTCGACCAGCGTGGTGCTGCCGACGGTCTATGGCGGCGGCGACAGCTTTGCCGAGAACAGCCATGTCGTGGGCGCGCTGGTCGGCAAGTTCGTCCGCGCGGCGCGCGCCGGCACGCCGACCGTCGAGGTATGGGGCACCGGCGAGCAGCAGCGCGAATTCCTGCTGGTCGAGGATGCCGCCGACGGGATCATCAAGGCGGCACTGCATTCGGAAGAGGCAGCGCTCAACCTCGGCATGGGCGATGCCTATGCCATTTCCGACATCGCCCACTGGATCAAGGAAGCCGCCGGCTTCAAGGGCGAGATCGTCTATAACAACAACAAGTTCGTCGGCGTGCGCAAGCGCATGCTCGATGTGACCAAGGTGCGTGACGTGCTCGGTTGGACCGCCGAAACATCGATCCGCGACGGGCTGAAGAAGACGGTCGACTGGTACAATGCCGATCTGGATCGCGTGGCCGGTTAACGCTCGTCCGGCGCTGAACGATAGGCGTTGTCGAAAGCGGTAGCGATGGCGTCGACGGCTTCTGTCCGGTCGATTTCACGCGCGGCGGCCAGCACCGCGTCGAGCCGTTCCAACACGGATGACGTGTAGATCAGCTTTGCGGCCGGAGCGTTCCGCGCGACCAGGCAATAAGGGAGCAGAATCGCGAGTGCGTTTCGTGGTGCGAGCTTGGCGAAGGCGTCGAGTACCTGATCGGCGGCGGCGGCATAGCGCGGGTCGTTGGCGCGTGCCCAGCCGTCGGTCTTAACCAGGGTGTGGAGGATCGTGGGTGCGTCGGGCAGCATGGTCGGCGCGAGCAGCATCGCCGGATCGATGGCAGCCTGCATCGTCCAGTGTGCCGGGCAGGCGGCACGCAGGGCAGGGTCGTAGACCGTCCCGTTGGCGATGCCGACATGGCCGGCGCGTCCCTCCGCGAGAAGGCGGTCGAGGAAGGCGACGATATGCGGCGCCGGTGGCGCGGCATGGCTTTCGTGCAGCAGAAGCTGATCGATCGGCGTGCGTCGCAGCTTCCTCGCCGTAATGGCGAACGACTCCGCCATGAAGGCGGGATCGAAACAGCCCTCCGCCGCATGGCCCTGGCCCGGCATCGACGGTTGATAGGGCGGGGTCGCGCGCGGACCGCCACGCACCAGCCGCAGCGCGCGCCGCGCCACCGTCTTGAGCAGTGGCGCTGCCGGCCGGGCCGAGCCGATCTTGGCGGTGATCGCGACCTGCGGGTCGTCGCCAAAGGCTTGCCCGACGACATCCTCGGCGGTGCCGATGCCATAGGAAGGCGCGGTGTCGAAATGGCCGATACCGCTCGCCCGGGCATGGTCGAGAAGCCGGCGCGACTCAGCGGTAGAGGCGCCGCCGGTCAGGTGACCGCAACCCAGCACGAGACGCGGAATCAGCATCGACCGTCTCCGATATCGGCATCGAGGCGCTCGGCCAGCCTGAGCGCGAGCGCGATCGCGGTCAATGTCGGGTTGGCGAAGCTGCCGGAAGGGAAGGTGGCCGCGCCGAGCACCGACAGATTGTCGCAACCGAAGACGCGCAGGTCGCGGTCGACCACACCTTCGCCGGCGTCTGCCGCCATGCGCGCGCCGCCCATATGATGGAAGGCATCGTGCAGATCGGCGAACAGCGCCGGGTCGCGCGCCGCCACCCGCGGGTCGAGCGTAATCGTGCCGAGCCCGTGCTCGGCGAAACTGCGCGCCAGTTCGGCGCAGAACAGGTCCGCTGCCTCCAACTCGCGGCCATCGAACGCCCAATGCAGGCCGATCGCGGCGGTCTCGGGTGGGGCGGCGGGGTCGAGAAACAGGTACGATTCGGCAACCGGGATCTGTTCGATCTCGAGCCCGAGGAGAATGCCGCGATCGAACAGCGAATAGGAGCGGCGGCGCACCAGATAGGTCCACAGGATCGGCGCGAGCATGCGCACGGTGCGGGCCGCTTCGGCCAGCGTCGCGCCGGCATGGCGCCAAGCGCCTTGGGCGAAGACGCGACGGAACAGGTCGCGCGCATCGGCCACTGCCTGCCTGATCGATCCGCTCGCGTTGAGGGTCGCGGCGCAGTTGGCGATGCCGTGACGCTCGAGGAATTCGTCCGAAGCGCGGACCTTGACCGAATATTTGCAGCCGTTGACGAGAATGTTCTCGAAGCCGGCACGCAGCCTGGCGACGTCGCCGCCCTCGACGCGACCCACGATGCCGTGGACGTGGTCGATGAAGCCGCGCCCGATATGGACGTTGCCCGCGAAGGGGCAGTCGGTTGCCGTGGCCGCGGCGCGCAACAGCAGGCGGGCCGCCTCCATGGTGCCGTTTGCGAGGACTACCTGCGGTGCGGTCAGGCGGTGGATGACTCCTTGGCGCGAGGTCGCCCGCACCGCCGCCACGCGCCCGTCTGGCGCGAACTCGAGCGCGGTCGCCTTGATGTCGGTGACGATGCGCAGCGTCGGCAGGTCGGCGATCTCGGTGGCGAACAATTTGGTGAAGTCGGCGACCGGCAGCCAGACATTCATCGTCGCCTCGAACGAGGCGCCAAGGTCGATCGGTGCGCCGCCGACGCGGCGCCACACGGCCCCAGGATCGCGCGTCGCTTCCGCGACCCGAAGGAATTCGAAGGCGCGGTCGAACCAGGGCCGCAGCTCTTCATAATCGATCGGCCAGGCCGGCTTGCCGGCATAGGTGGCGCGAAAGTCGCTCGGACCGAACGGAACGAGCTGGCCGCCCCACAACCGCGTGGTGCCGCCAAGCGCCTTCATCCGGCCCTCGACTAAGCCGATATGACCCAGGCCGGTGTTGGGCCCATGGTTGCGGGCCATGAAATCGGCCGGGGGCGTGGCTGGCCCTCCCTCGATCAGGGTGACGCGGCGCCCCGATCTGGCGAGCGCGAGCCCCAGCACAAGGCCGACCGCGCCGGCCCCGATAACCAGTATCTCCGGATCATTGCCGGGGAAGGGAGGGCCGTTGTTCAACATGCCTGCGACGCTTTTTTGTCTCTTTGGTGCAGTGCGGGATGGCGTTCCGATACGGGCCATGCGAAGCGCTGACCAGTATCTTTACGGTCAGCGATGGGGAAATATGTCGGCCGGGACAAGCATTGGTTCGGGCGCCGGGGGCGAACGCGAGCGCTCGGCGATCGAATACACCATCCTGCGCGGCAGGCGGATGCTCGTCGTCGAGGAGGCGCTCAAGAACGAGAGCGGCCATTGGTATGAATATGTGAAGTCGGTCGCCGAGCTCAATCGACTGGCGGGCGCTGAGACCGTCGTGGTGTCGCATGTCGATACCGACCCCGCCATTCGCCGTGAGATCGGCGCCCATGCGCTCTTTCCCTGGACCAGCTGGGACAATGTCTACCGCTACCCGCAGGCGTGGCGGCGCTATCTCGGCATCGCCCACCACAATATCCGCGTTTACCGCGTGATGAGCCGCTTCGTGAAGCAGCATGGGCCGTTCGATATAGTGTTCGCGCCGACCGTGGCGATCCATCATGTGCTAGGCTGGCGCTTGCTGATGGCGCGGCATGGCGGACGCGGGATCGGCCAGATCATCCTGCTGTTTCGCAACAATGCCGGCAGCTATGCCGATGACAGCAAGACCCCGGTGTTCAAGCGCTCGACCAACATCCTGAAATGGGCGCTGCAAAGCTTCCGGCCGCTGCTCGCGCGGGGGCGTGCGCGCTTCGCTACCGACAGCAAGAAGCTGGCGTTCGAGTATCGACACCTTTGCGGTATCGAACCGGAGGTGTTCCCCAGTCCGCGCATCGCACCGCCCGCGCCGCCGTCCCCACTGCTGCGCGCGCCGGGCGCGCCGGTGATCTTCAGCTGCCTCGGGCCGGCGCGATTCGAAAAGGGCATCGACGTGATGCAGGCGGCGATCGGGGCTTATCTCGAGCGCCATCCGCTAGGGCGGGCGCGCTTCGTGATTCAGTGGAACGATCCGATCCTCAATGCGGACGGCGCGCCCTATCTGCCCGACCCGGCATTGCGCGCCGACCCCCGCGTCGAGTTGATCGAGCAGACGATGAGTAGCGCGGCCTATGACGCTGCGGTCGCGCGTACCGACTGCATGTTGTTGCCCTATCGCCGCGCATCCTATTTCGCTCGGATCTCCGGCGTCGCGGTGGAGGCGGTCACGGCGGGCGTGCCGGTGATCTATACGCGCGATACCTGGAATGAGGATCTGGTGGTCGATCTCGGCGCCGGGATCGGTGTCGCCGATAATGACGTGAGCGGCCTGGCCGACGCGATCGCCACGATGGTCGAGGATTTCAATCGCTTCAGTGCCGAGGCCGTCGCCCGCGCCGACGCGGCGCGGCGCAGCCATTCGCCGATGGCGTTCGTGAGCAAGGCCTGGGGGCTCGATTGAAAGACGCCCCCGCCGATACGCCATGGGTCGTGTGCCAGTTGGGCGCACGCGAACATTATGTGCTGGCCCGGGCGCTGCATGAGCGCGGGCGGCTCAGCGCGCTGGTCACCGATATCTGGTCGCGGCCCGGCTCGATCGCGGCGCGGTTGCCCGGCGGAATCGGTCGCCGGGTCGGCGAACGTTATGCCGAAGGGCTCGATGATGCCAGGGTGGAGGATATTACAACCGCGGCCCTCATCTACGAAGCGCGCCAGCGTATCGCCCGCGCGCCGCTCATGGGCTGGCCGACGATCATGCGACGCAATGCCTGGTTCCAACGTCGGGCCGTTGCGCGGCTGACGCAGTCGGGGGTGCTGCGCGCCAAGCCTGTCGTGTTCGCATACAGCTATGCCGCGCGCGACATTCTGCGCGTTGCGAAGGAAGCCGGATGCCTGACGGTGTTGGGCCAGATCGATCCGGCGATCACCGAGGAGGATATCGTCGCGGCCGCGACCGCGGCACATCCCGAACTTCAGGCCGATTGGCAGCGCGCGCCCGAGAGCTATTGGTCGGCCTGGCGGCAGGAATGCGCGGTCGCCGATTGCATTATAGTGAATTCGTCCTGGGCACGCGACGGGCTGGTCGCCGCCGGCGTTGCCGCCGACAAGCTGCGGGTGGTGCCTCTCGCCTATGATGGCGCTGCGCGCGATGCGTCGCGAACCTATCCCGCGCTATTCGATGCGGCGCGGCCGTTGCGGCTGTTGTTCCTAGGTTCGCTGATCGTTCGCAAGGGCATTGCCGCATTGATCGCGGCAACCCGCCTGTTGCGCGATGCCCCGGTCGAGTTCCATCTCGTCGGCCAGACTGATATTGCCTTTCCCGACGATGTCGTGGCCAATCCCAGGGTGATCCGGCACGGCCCTGCGTCACGCGGCACGGTCAATGCGCATTATGCCCAGGCGGATGCGTTCATCTTGCCCAGCCTATCCGACGGATTCGGTCTGACCATGCTCGAGGCGATGGCCTTCGGTTTGCCCGTGATCGCCTCGCGACATTGCGGTGACGTGGTCAGCGACGGCGTGGATGGCATATTGCTCGACGACGTGTCGGGCGCGGGGATCGCCGCCGCCGTCACGCGTCTCCTCGCCGAACCGGCACGCCTGCCGGCCATGTCGCGCGCGGCGCGCGAGCGTGTGGCGGCGTTCCGCCCGTCCACCATCTGCGACGAGCTGATCGAGGCGGCCGGTGAGCGCTAGGCCGATCCTGCTCTTCTCGCGTTCGGTCGATGGCGGCATCTCGGAATATATGCACGCCCAGGGCAATGAGCTGGCGCGTCGCGGCCTGGCGGTGGTGGTGCTCGCGCCGCGGCGTTTCCTCTCGGCGCATCCGGTCCGTGGGTATGTCGCGCATGCGCTGCCGGCCGTGCCCGATGGGATTCAGTCGCGACTGCTGCGGCGTGCGCTGTTCGTGGTGCTCGCGATCCTCAATCCCTTCATCCTTGCCTGGCATGTCGTGCGGCTGCGCCCGCGCTTCGTGCTGCTCGATTCGATGAGCGAGCTGTTCGCGCCGCTCTGGGCATGGCCGCACCGGCTGCTCGCCCGTTTCGGCGGCGTGCGATATGTCGCGACGCTGCACGATCCGGTGCGTGAGCGTGCGCTGGGCGCGGAATGGTGGCACCGGTGGTCGCTGCGTGCGGCCTATGCGCCTTTGGCGATCGGTCTGGTTCATGATCTTGCGACGGCGAAAAAGGCCGGGGTGCCGGCCCATGTCCGCCTCGTCGAAGTGCCACACGGCATTTTTCCGGTAACCGCGGACGGGTCGGGCGTCGACCTGCGCGCCACGCTCGGCATCGAATCGGAGGCGCCGGTAGCGCTGTCGTTCGGCTATGTCGTCGATCGCAAGAATCTCGGCCTCGCGATCGATGCGCTGGCTGCGGTGCCTGAATTGCACCTGATCATCGCCGGCCGTCGCGGTTCCACGCAGGATCGCTCGCCTGAATCCTACGAGGCGCAGGCCGAACAGCTTGGCGTGGCCGATCGATGCCATATCGTCGATCGCTTCATCGACGATGCCGAACTCGGTCGTTTCTTTGGAGCGGCGGATTTCCTGCTGATGACCTATACGGGTGCCTTCGTGTCGCAGAGCGGCGTGCTGCACGTCGCGGCGAACTGGAGCCGTCCGGTGCTCGCCTCTGGTGGGCCGGGGCCGATGGTGGAGACGGTGCGTCGCTACAAGCTGGGAGAAGTCGTGGAGCCGGATTCGGTCGAAGCACTGGCTGACGGCATGCGGCGCATGATCGGCCGCAGCGATTCGGCCGCGGATAGCGAGGCGTGGCAGCGGTTCCGCGACGAGGCGTCATGGGCGCGCAACGTCGATCTGCTGCTGGCTGCCGTCGATCAACTGCCGGGGGAGGGCGCATGACGTTTCGTGTCTGGCTGGGTGCCGTGCTTGCCTGGAGCTATAACGACCTGATCGGGCGAATCCCGTCGCGCACGCTGCGCCATCTGTTCCTGCGTTTCTGGCTGCGCGAACTGG
Organism: Sphingomonas bacterium; assembly: GCF_028292965.1. GTDB lineage: Bacteria > Pseudomonadota > Alphaproteobacteria > Sphingomonadales > Sphingomonadaceae > Sphingomonas. Next base: position 27,600 of record NZ_JAQGLG010000205.1, read on the forward strand.
CGGCAGGTGCCGGCGTGCAGTTGCGTTGTCGCTTCCTCAACGGCCGCAAGGTGACGTTGGGGCCACGCACGGTAATCAATTTCGGCTGCCTGCTCGACGGGCGGCACTATCCGATCGTCACCGGCAGCGACGTGTCGATCGGCCCCGAGGCGTCGATCCTCACGCTCGGGCACGATCCGCAATCCGGCGATTTCGCGACGAAGGGCGGGCCGGTGACGATCGGCGATCGCGCCTGGATCGCCTATCGCGCGGTGATCCTGCCGGGTGTGACGATCGGCGAAGGCGCGGTGGTTGCTGCCGGTGCGGTGGTGACGGCGGATGTCGCGCCCTACACCATCGTCGGCGGCAATCCGGCGCGTGAGATCGGCAAGCGCAGCGAGGCACTTAGCTACCGCCTTACCTATCAGCCATGGCTGACCTGACGCCGTTGTTGTTGCATCGCAGCGAAAGTTCGCGGATAGAACCGTGACCAAGTGATCTGCCGGGTGGCGTAGGGGGAAGAGCATGGCGGCGCCGGCATGAGCGATGCGTGGACGGTGCTCGATCGCGCCGAGTTATTCTCCGCCGAACCCTATGTGTCGATCGCGCGCGAGCGGGTGCGCACCGCGTCCGGCACGGTGATCGATGATTTCTACCGTGTCGAACTAGCCACCTTCGCGCTGTGCGTTCCGCAATTGCCGAGCGGCGAGATCATTACCCTGTGGGAATATAAGCATGGCGCGCGGCGTTTTGGGCTAGGCTTCCCGGCTGGCTTTGTTGAGGTCGACGAGACACCCGACCATGCGTGTGGCCGCGAATTGACCGAGGAAACCGGCTATCGCGCTGGCAGCCTCGAGCCGCTCGGCAGCTATGTCGACAATGGCAACCAGCGCGGATCGCTGGGGCATTATTTCTTCGCGCGTGATTGCGTGCGCGTCACCGAACCGCTCGTCGACGAACTGGAGGTCGCCGAAATCCGTCTGTTGCGGCCCAACGCGATCGATCGGGCATTGGCCGAGGGGCAGTTCAGCGTGATCCACCATGTCGCGGCCTGGGCGCTGGCGCGTCCGCACCTCGGTTGATCCGCGGCATGACCGTCACTCCTTCCGCCGTCGCGATCTATTTTCGCATGTTCAGTCCCTACATCCTCGCGCGTATCAACGGCGCAGCCGCGCGCATGCCGGTGATCGGAATCGAAGGATCCCGGCGCAGCACCGTCTATGCCTGGGAACCGCGCGTCGGCGAGGAGCGGTTCGCGCGGCGAACCTTGTTCAGCGACGGCGCAATCGACGACAAGCCGGCGGTGGAGATGGTCGACGCGGTGCGCAAGGCACTGGACGAGACGGATCCTGAGGTGGTGTGCATCACCGGCTGGTCGCATAGCGAGGCGCTGGCGATGCTGTCATGGGCGCGCGAGCGCGGGCGGCCGGTGGTGATGATGTCGGAATCCACCGCGCACGACGCCACACGGAGCTTTCTGCGTGAGGCGATCAAGCGCCATATCGTCGGGCTGTGCGATGCTGCACTGGTCGGCGGCAAGGCACAGCGCGCCTATGTCGAGGCGCTCGGTATGCCGGCCAAGCGGATATTCATCGGCTATGACGCCGTCGACAACGACTTCTTCGCAGCCGGCGCGGCGATCGCGCGGAGCGATGCGGCGGCGACGCGCGCGCGTCTGGGCCTGCCCGAGCATTATTTCCTCACCTCGTGCCGGTTCATCGCCAAGAAGAACCTCGCGCGGCTGCTTGATGCCTTTGCCGCCTATCGCGCCGCTGTCGGCATCGGCGCATGGCATCTGGTGCTGGTGGGCGACGGTGAATTGCGCGCCGAACTGGAGGCGCAGGCACAAGCGCTGGGCATCCGTGATGCGGTTCATTTCATGGGCTTTCGCCAATATGACGACCTGCCGGCCTTTTACGGGTTGGCCGGTGGTTTCGTGCATGTCAGCACGGTTGAGCAATGGGGCCTGGTGGTCAACGAGGCGCTGGCTGCCGGCTTGCCGGTGGTCGTGTCGCGGACATCCGGATGCGTCGGGGACCTGGTAGATGAAGGCGTCAATGGCTGGACGGTCGATCCGTTCGATGTCGCCGCGATCACCGCACGGCTCACCGACCTTGCCGCACCGGCCACCGATCGCGCCGCGATGGGCCTGGCGAGCGCGCGGATCGTTGCCGATTACGGGCCGGACCGTTTCGGTGACGGCCTGGCGGCGGCGATCGAAAGCGTCCGCGGGGCGGCCCCGCGCCGTGCGGGGTGGCTATCGCGCTTGTTACTGGCGCGACTCGCCGCGAGGAACACACGCGACGGGGGATGAATGCAGATATTTAGGGTCGCGAGCGAGCGTGATAGCGCTTACAGCCCCAGACGCTGTTGCGTGGGGAATCTGCGCCCGGCCAACGCGATGGAGGCGGTTGGATGAATGCGGCTATGGTCAATCAGCCTTGGGTTGCGCCGGCGAACCCGCGTTTCAAATTATTCTCGACCCTGGCGGTCTGCTTTGGTTCGCTCATCATCTATTTTACGATGCCGACGGATACGACCGAACTGGTGACCTATCGTTATTGTGCGTACGGACTGCTGGTCGTGCTGGGTGTAGCGCTTGGGGTTGAGGGTCTTGCCGGGGTTCGATCGTTGGCACGCGTCGATGTCGTCGCCCTATGGACGCTTTATTTCTTGACCTTCGCCGAATTTCTTCATCCGCACGTGCGCATTCTTTACACAGCCGCCACGGGCGACGCCGGCGTTGCGTGTGGTTTGGCCTTGGTCGGATTCGTTGGTATTGCGGTAGGCAGGCATATCGAAGTGCCTATCCGCGCGCGGCCCGAGCGGGCCAGGCTTCCGGAAATATCCCCGGCCAGCCTGCTTCGTATTTTTTTCCTGTTTTCATTCTTGGGTTATTTATATGTTCTGCTGACCACATCATTTAATCCGTTCGAGATTTTTAGCTCATTGCTTCAGCAGCGCTTCGATCGTCCGTGGCAGAGAAATCAAGTTGGTGGCTGGGTATCTTTTTTGACCGAGCTAAACTTACTTCTTTATATTGTGGCGGCATTTGGTGGTCTCATTTTTGCTAATGCCAAATACTATGGGTTAAGCTCTAGGATCTCGGTCCTTGCCTTGCTTACATTCATGGCGTATTTTGATTTCTGTGAGGGTGCTCGTAATATACTTCTTATCAAGGCAGGATTGTTTCTGTGCACTTTCTTTATTGCCAGCCGCGAAACACATACTGCCCGCCTCCTGATTACGGCGGCAGCTAGCATAGCATTGTTATGGGTGGTTTCCGGCTACATGTTGGATTTTCGCAACCAAGGATTGGGAAGTTATATTTCTACTGGTGCGGCGCAGCAACAGGATGATGGTTTCATGATCGACAACAACATGGTGTCGATTGCTCGCGTTGTCGGCGTCTTTCCTGACACATACCCATTTCCCGGTAGCGACATCGTTGTGCAGATGTTCACGAAGTGGATTCCTCGCGCACTATGGTCCGGTAAACCGGTTGCTTGGTCGACCAGCATCGAGGATGCATTGGCGACGGGCGGCGGCTATACGATCGCGGTGACCTGTGTGGGTGAAGCGTATCTTATTGCGGGTTATCCGAGCCTCATTGTCATTTCGTTGTTGATCGGAGCACTGACCTCGTGGTGGAATCGCGTTGGATTTGCTGCGCAGACCAATCTCGATCTTGTTTACTACGCCAGCGGCTTCTTCGCTGCCGCACTGGGCATGCGCAGCCTTCAGTTTGTGTCGATCGCGATCGTGCCAACGTTGGCTTTATATATTTGTGGGCGAGTAATGTCTAATCCTAGATCAAGACTCTATAAGGCATGATATAATGCTGTTAGATTAACCGCCGCTGCTTACCTAGCAAGGTCACCGATGTTAAATTAATCGATTCGGAATAATTGAATAACCTATCACTATTGAGCGAATTTATATTAACGTGAGTAATATATTGACTGACGAATATCGAGAAGATAAAAATAGGATGCCGCATCTTGATATGATTCGTGGCCTTGCTGCCGTTGAAGTTGCCATTGGGCATCTGCGAGCATTTTTTTTCGTGGATTATGAACAGAGCCACGGCGGCTTGATGGCGAGGATATTCTATACGGTTAGCGGCTTGCATCATGAGGCCGTAATGATTTTTTTCGTGCTGAGTGGATTTCTGGTCGGCGGCAGCATCATTCGATTGAACCGAAGTGGCAAGTGGCGCTGGCAGAATTATCTTTTACGACGCCTGTGCCGCTTGTGGATCGTGATCATACCTGCATTGCTGCTGACCTTGATCTGGGACTCGCTTGGTGCACGCCTCAATCCCGCTGGCTATCAAGGCGCTTTTTATCCCCAGTTGTTGAGCGGTCCGATTGCGGGAAACGATTTGTCGCTAAAGGCCTTCGTCGGCAATCTGTTGTTTTTGCAGCGGATCGTCGTTCACTGCTTCGGCACCAACGGACCGATCTGGAGTCTCGCTAACGAGTTCTGGTATTACCTTCTGTTTCCACTTGGATTACAAGTCGTACTGCGCAAGGAGTCGCTTCTCGCAAGGGCCGCGGCTGTGGTTTTGCTCGGCGCGATTTATGCGCTTCTGCCCGCCTCGATCCTGTTATATGGCTCGGTATGGCTATTTGGCGTGCTCGCCTTTCTTGCGCTCGATCATCCGGCGACATCGCGCTCGGCATCGCACTGGCTGGTAGGCGTTGTTGCCTTGATCGCACTAGTCGCGGCGTTGCTCGCCAGCCGTGCGCGATTGCACTTCGACAATGATTTCGTCATAGGCGCCGCCTTCGCGATTGCGCTGCCATTCATGGCGCGGGTCGGAGCATCCTCGAGAGCTTATCGGCGGACTGGCTTCGCCCTGTCGGAAATGTCGTACACGCTTTACCTTGTCCACTTTCCGCTATTGGCTTTCGCCTACTTCACCTTGGCGGCGCCCGGCCAGTGGCAGTTCAGCCTGATCTCCATCGCCATGTTCGCGGGCATCCTGCTCTTGGTGATGGTCTATGCTATGGCGATCTGGTGGCTGTTCGAACGCAACACGGATCGCCTTCGCGCGTTTGTCGTGCAATGTCTTCAACGTGCCGGATGGCGGCGAACCTATGCCTGACAAAGTGACCGCCATTGCCTCCGGCCGCATATTGCCTGCCCGCCAAGTGCTCGTGCGGCAGCCGCCGACATCTTTCTACAGCAAAGCAGGGCGCGGCCTTTGGAATATCGCCTGGTTCCTGCTTTACCGGCCATCGCCTCGTCCGCTTCATGGCTGGCGGCGGATGCTGTTACGCAGCTTCGGGGCGAAGATCGGGCGCGGCGCGAAACCTTATCCCAGCGCCGTCATCTGGGCGCCGTGGAATCTGGTGATGGGCGAGCACAGCACGCTGGGCGACGCCGTAGATTGCTATTGCGTCGCCAGGGTCGAGATCGGTGATCATGCCTCGGTCAGCCAGCGCGCTTATCTTTGCGCCGCGAGTCGCGATGTCGATGATCCTGACCACCCGCTAATGACCGCGCCGATCGTCATCGAGCGGCGCAGTTGGGTCGCGGCCGAAGCTTATGTCGGGCCGGGCGTGACGGTCCGCCAGGGCGGGGTGGTCGCCGCCCGCGCCGTCGTGGTGCGCGATGTCGAATCTTGGTCGGTGGTCGGCGGCAATCCCGCCAAACTTATCCGCAAACGTCAGCGACGGGAGGGCTGATGACACCTCCACGCTTGTTGTTTGTCAATCGCTTCTACCATCCCGATCACAGCGCTACTGCCCAAATCCTCACCGATCTGGCGGAGGCGCTGGTAGCGGGCGGTTGGGAGGTCGGCGTTATCGCCAGCCGATTGCGCTATGACGACCCCACGATGCTGTTGCCGGCGCGTGATTGCCATGCCGGCGTTACGATCCGGCGACTGTGGAGTTCGCGTTTCGGTCGCGCCGGGCTGCTGGGTCGGGCCGTGGATTATCTCTCTTTCTATATTACTGCCTTTTTCGCTATTCTTGTGACGGCACGCAGCGGCGACTTGGTCATCGTCAAGACGGACCCGCCATTGCTCTCTGTGGTTGCTAGCGCCGCGGTGCGCCTGCGTGGCGCCACGTTAATCAACTGGCTGCAAGATCTTTATCCCGAGATCGCCGCGGAGTTGGGCGTCGGCGCGATGCATGGGCCGCTGGGTCGACTCTTTCGCTGTTTGCGCAACGCATCGCTGCATCATGCACGTTTCAACGTCGCGATCGGCGAACGCATGGCGGAGCGCCTCGTGGCGCTTGGTGTGGCGAAAAGCAAGGTTGTTGTGATGCCAAATTGGACCGATGATACCGCGATTCGGCCGATGGAGCAGGTTGAAGTGGGATTGCGCGAGGAATGGGGCCTGGGAGACAACTTCGTCGTCGCTTATTCAGGCAATCTCGGTCGTGCCCATGAATTCGAAACTCTCCTCGGCGCGGCGAAATTATTGTCTCTACGCAAGGAAATCGTTTTCCTGATGATTGGCGGCGGTCATGAAAGTGATCGCCTTGCCGCGCGTGTCGCTGAAGAGGGTTTGACGGCCCAGTTTCAATTTCGCCCTTATCAATCACGTTCACGCCTCAACGAGACACTAGCCGTGGCGAATTTGCATTGGCTGTCATTGCGGCCCGAACTGGAAGGATTGATCGTCCCAAGTAAATTCTATGGTATCGCTGCAGCTGGCCGTCCTGTGATTGCCATCACAAACCTTGATGGCGAAATCGCGCGAATCGTGACGCGCGAACGTTGCGGCCTGGCCATCGCGCCGGGTGACTCTGCCGGTCTGGCCGCCGGAATATCCATGATGGTGGGCGATCCGAACCTTACTGCGAGGTTCGGAACGGCAGCCCGAGATTTGCTTGATCGTGAGTTCACCCGGGATAATATTTTTGAACGGTGGGTCCGCTTACTCCGTTCAGTATGAATGAATGTCGTTAGTTAGCTACTGGTTTAAAAATTTTATCATGATGAGCTTTAACGTATTTTCGCAATACTGTCTGTACGTCGATCTGAGATGAGGCCGGAAACGTGATAGCATTTTTGATACTGGCACATAATGATCCGAGACAAGTTGCTCGACTAGTATCTAAGCTACAACCCCATCATGTTTTTATACATCTCGATAAAAAAACTTCCATGAGTCAAGAATGGGAAAGCATCCAAGCTGCGTTTGTTAAAGATCGCGTACCGGTTTATTGGGGAGATTTCTCACAGATCGAGGCCACTATAGCTCTCGTCAAACTTGCGCTTAGCTCAAGTGTTATTTATAGTAAATTAGTTCTAATTTCCGGATCTTGTTACCCGATAAGGCCGATGCGTGAGCTGGAAGCTTTATTCAATTCGGATAATGGTTACAATTATATTGGCCGCATTCCCGTCGACGCTTCTGAAAAGCTGCGATGGATGACCGAACACAGATTCCACTGTGGTGGTTTTGTGCCCTGGCAGCTGAGCAGCCGCAGTGCGTGGGCGCGGTTGGTTGATCGTGGGCTACGAAGAATCTATTTTGAAACGGTCAGCAAGATAAGGCGTCCATGGACCAGTCGCGTTCGCCGATTCCATGGGAGTCAATGGTGGGCATTAAGCCCTGAATGCGGCGGATATGTCATTGAGCGGTTCGCAGATGAAGAGACAGCATCTCTATATCGAAAGTCTATGATCCCCGATGAACAATTCTTTCATTCTATAGTGGCAGATTCTGTTTTCAAAGAAATAAGCGGCCCAGATGTGCCATTTATTGGTGTAGGTGCGCACGTTGCGGCCAATCTTCATATTATAGATCCCGCACTGAAAAAGTGGTTCACTATCAGTGACTTTGAAGAAATAGGCATGAGCGAAAGGTTTTTTGTTCGCAAGGTGTCTACATCGGCATCGGCAGAACTGCTGGATAAGATAGATGATATGGTTGCCGCACGAGACGCAGGCTTTCGGGATCGTTTGTGAGCGCGCGGACGATAGGATTGTAGACCGACCCACAAATGCGGCCCTGCGCGGTACAGCAGCGAATCGGGGCGATGACCAATGGGTTGCAGTCGGTGTCGGATCGCGTAGAGCTATTGGGTAGGCGGGCGCCCTCACGCTTCGTCACGGGTAATGATCCGGCGCGATGCGTGATGTCGACGTCGGCTGGCGAACATAGGCCTGTAAGTAGGCCAAGGGCGAATAGATGCGAGTTGCCAGCGAACAGGATCGAATATCTGAATTTTTCGAAAAGCACTCGGAGAATTACGGTGATTTCTTCAAGGAAGACACGCGCACCGGCGCGTCGGAGATGTTTCGCGCGCGCTTGGCGATCGTCGCCGGGTTGCTGGCGGGCAAGACGGGCGCGCTGCTCGACTGTGCGACCGGGACAGGCGAGATCACCCAGGCGGTGAATGCGTCCGGTCGTTACGATCAGCTATGGGCGAACGATGTCAGCGCCGGTATGCTGCGCGCGGCGAGCCAGTCGCTTCAGCCGACGCATGACGGTGAGGCGCTGCGTTTCATCAACCGCGATATCTTCACCATCGAGGAAGAGCCCGGCCTGCCGGCATTCGACGTGATCCTGTGCCTTGGCCTGATCGCGCATGTCGGCCGGCTCGACGATCTGTTTGCGAGCTTCGCGCGCTTGCTCGGCCCCGGCGGCACGGTGGCGATGCAGACCACGGTGGCCGATCAATTGTGGGTTCGCGTCGCGCGGATGGTCAACAATCGGCGCGTTGCGGCGGGCAAGCTCCACCAGATCCACTATTTCGATATTCCCTCGATCGAGGCGGCGGCGGCCAAGGCGGGTTTTCGCAAGATCGCCGTGCGCCGCTTCGGCGTCGCGCTGCCGTTCGGAGACAAGTTGCTAGGCCGACTCAACCAACGGGTCGAGCATCGCTTCGCGCGCGGCGCAACGCGTCACGGCAGCGACGCGGTGCTGATCTTCGAGCGCCACCCCGCGTGAAGATCGTCCATGTCGTCGATACGGCGTCGCGTCATGCCGGCGGCATGTTTGAAAGCGTCAAAGGGCTGGCGCGCGCGATGCTGATCGGTGGCGAGCAGGTCAGCGTGATCGCCGGACTTGATCGGTGGTCGGACAATGATCGCGAAACCTGGGCACCGGTGCCGTTGAGCGAAGTGCCGACAGCGCGCTTTGCCGACAAGATTCTCGGGCGGTCGATGATCGCCGCGCTTGATGCGGCCGCGCCGGATCTGGTTCACCTTCATGGCATTTGGGGTGTTGCCGCACGCGCCACCACCGCTTGGGTTCGGCGCAGCGGAAAGCCTGCCGTGATCTCGCCGCATGGCATGATCGATCCTTGGGCGTGGAATCGAAGTAGGACAAAGAAGCGTATTTCTGCCTTGATTTGGGAAGGCCGGCTGCTGCGCAGCGCGGCGTTGCTGCACGCGCTCAATCCCGACGAGGCCCAGGCCATCTCGGATCATCGCTTCGGCACCCCGGTAAGGGTCATTCCGAACGGCGTTTCCTTGCCGGACAAGCTCTCTGATCGCCTGCCAGAAGATGGCCGGCGTTCGCTGCTATTCATCGGCCGCCTACACCCGAAGAAGGGGCTGGAGGAAATGATCGTTGCCTGGGGTCTGGTGCAACCGGCGGTTCGCGCCGCATGGCGGCTGACGATCGCCGGCTGGGATGAGATCGGCTTGCTGGCGAAGCTGAAAAGTCAGACGAACGCGCTCGACCTCACTCGCGATATCTCGTTTATCGGCCCGGTCTTTGACGCAGCCAAGGATGAGGCTTTCCGTGCCGCCAGCGCCTTCATCTTGCCGAGCTATAGCGAAGGCTTGCCCATGACTGTTCTTGAGGCGTGGTCTTATGGTTTGCCGGCATTGATGACCGACGCGTGCAACCTGCCCAAGGGCTTCAGAGAGGGTGCGGCGTTCAGGATCACGACCGACCCGGCGAGCATGGCAGTCGCGATGGACGCTGTGTTGTTGGACGAGACGCGTCTGAGTGCCGCCGGCGCGCGGGGGCGCGCACTGGCCGAAAAGGACCATGATTGGGCGGCGATCGGCCGGGCGATGACGGCGGCCTATCGCGAGATCGTCTGAAGCTTATTTCGAGCCGAAACCCGTCAGCATGGTGCGGATCGTCCGCAGCACGATCAGCATGTCGAGCCAGGGCGAGAAATATTTGATGTAATAGAAATCGTACTGGAGCTTGCGGTGGACGTCGTGGACGTCGGCGACATGGCCCTGGTTGACCTGCGCCCAGCCGGTGATGCCGGGATGGACGATGTGGCGATAGCGGTAGAACGGGATCTCGCTCTCATACCACTCGGACAGCGTACAGGCTTCCGGCCGTGGGCCGATCCAGCTCATCTCGCCGCGCAGGATGTTGATGATCTGCGGCAGCTCGTCGATCCGGCTGTGGCGGAGATAGCGTCCGAGCCGGGTGATGCGCGCGTCGCCATCCTGCGTGATCGCACTGTCGCGTTCGTTACGGATCACGGGATCGTAGCGCATCGTACGGAATTTATAGACCGTGATCGGCACGCCGCGATAACCGACGCGGCGTTGCTTGAAGAGCGCCGGCCCGCGCGAATCGAGCTTGATCGCCAACGCTGCGAGCAGCAATGCCGGCAACAGCAACAGGCCAACCGCCACCGCTGTGACCAAATCGATCAGCTGCTTGATCTTGATATAGCCCAGCCCAGGGACCAGCGACCCGAAGCTGTTCTCCGATAGATGCTCGATATCGACCCGGCCGGTGACCGATTCCTCGATCTGCTTGACGTGATAGACCGGAACCCCGCCGATCGCCGATTCGGCGATGAAGCGTTCCCAATCGTCCGACAGATCGGCCCGCAGGTCGGCGACGATCCCGTCGCATTCGGGTAGCGCCGCGTCACTGTCGCGCAGCCAGATCCAGTCGATATTGGGGATGCGATTGACCTTGCGCGCCTTGCCGACGGGGATCACCGCGAGGCGTCGCGGCCGCGCGCGGGCGCCCATCACATGGCAGGCGAAATACCAGGATTCGCACAGCAGGAAGCTCGTCGCGAAGGTCAGGCGGCTGTAATCGATGCGGAAGAAGAAGAAGGTCGTCAGCGCGATGGCATAGGTCGCGGTGAAGATCGGCACGACATAGGATGAGCTCCGCGCGCCGGGGAAGAACACGAAGCGGCGGAAGAAATAATGCCCGACCACGACCGCGGCCAGGCTGGCATAGAGCACATCCTTCTGCACGGTCTCGGCGGCAGCGAAATCGGTCCCGGCAAAGGCGATGAAGGGCAGGCCCACGGCCACGACCAGGCCGCCGAGCAACTGGGCAAAGCCATTATTGGCGATCACCCGCTGGTTGACCGAAGCCTTGCGAATAGCCGTGATGCGATGGACATTCATCGTCCCGTGCAATCCCCTTTGCCGTCGACGAGCCAATCAAGCATCGCGCCTACTCCCACAGGCACGTTCGTTCGATTTACCTTGCTGCGCTGCGGTAACACATCGCGCATACGAAGGAAAACCCGCCTTTTCTCGTTTCGAAACAATGCGTTTGATGCAGGTTAAACGCGGTAGCCACGAAACCAGTCGACGAACAGCGGCACACCCTGCTCGATCGTGGTGGTCGGTACGAAGCCGATGTCACGAGCGATGTCGCTGATATCGGCGAAAGTGTCCTTCACATCGCCTGGCTGGATCGGCTGATTGATACGAATCGCCGGGCGTCCGCAGGCCTCCTCGATCAGGTCGATCAGACGTTCCAGCTGTTCGGACCGGTGATTGCCGATATTATAGAGCCGGTGCGGGCTGACGCTGCCGCCGGGCTTAGCGGCGCCGTCATCGGGCGGTGGCTGGTCAACGCAGGCGAGGACGCCGGTGACGATATCGTCGATGAAGGTGAAGTCGCGCCTCATATCGCCGCTATTGAACACTTGGATCGGCCGGCCGGCGAGGATCGCGTCGGTGAACAGCCACATCGCCATGTCGGGCCGACCCCAGGGACCATAGACCGTGAAGAAGCGCAGGCCCGTCTGGGGCATGCGGAAGAGATGGGCGTAGGTCTCGCTCATCAACTCGTCGGCGCGCTTGGTCGCGGCGTAGAGCGACAGCGGTCGGTCGGCGCGCGCCGCGACCTCGAAGGGCAAGCTTGCGCCGCCGCCATAGACCGAGGAGGACGAGGCATAGACAAGATGCGCGACCCCACGTGCCCGCGCCAGCTCGAGCATGTTGACGTGCCCGACCAGGTTCGACTGGACATAGGCATGCGGATTTTCCAGCGAATAACGCACGCCGGCCTGCGCGCCGAGATGGACGATGCGATCGAAGCGGTGCGGTGCGAGCGCCGCGGTCAGCGCGTCATTGTCGGCGAAATCGATCCGCAACATGGTGAAGCGGCCATCGGCGCCGTGCGTGATCTCGGCGAGGCGATCTTCCTTCAGGCCGACATCGTAATAGGCATTGAGATTATCGATGCCGATCACGCGTTCACCGCGCGCCAGCAGCGCTTTCGCGACATGCATGCCGATAAAGCCCGCGGCTCCGGTGACGAGAACAGCTTCGCTCATTTTCACCCTCTTGCCGCCGAGGCCTGGGCCTTAGCGCCAAGTGACGACAGCTTCTAGACCGCGATGCGCAACGGCTCGCTTGCGGGACGGATGCGTGGCTGGTCGGGCCAGATGCCGCGCGTGTCATAGACCAGCTTGGTCACGCGCTCGTCGAGCGGGACCGACTTGAACACGTCGTGATCGACCAGCACGATCATCGCGCCGCAGCTTTCGATCGCGGTGTCGATATCGGTCAGGCCTGCGCCGCTGCCGTCGAATTCCCTGGGCAGTTGGTCGGCATAGGGCTCGACGACCTGGATTCGATCGCCGAAGCGTGCGGCCAGCGCGGCGGCCACCTTGAGCGCGGGGCTCTCGCGGAAATCGTCGATGTTCGCCTTGAAGGCGAGGCCTAGGCAGGCGACCTTCATGCCGGGATGGTCGGCGATCAGTGCTGCGGCGCGCTCGATGACGTAGTCGACCTTGGCATCGTTCACCTCGCGCGCGGTGCGGATCAGCGGGGTGTTGGCGCGGTCGGCATTGACCAGGAACCACGGGTCGACCGCGATGCAATGCCCACCGACGCCCGGCCCGGGCGACAGGATGTTGACGCGCGGATGGCGGTTGGCGAGGCGGATCACCTCCCAAACATCCACCTCCATCGTGTCGGCGATGCGCGACAATTCGTTAGCGAAGGCGATGTTGACGTCGCGGAAGGCATTCTCGGTCAACTTGGTCATTTCCGCCGCGCGGCTCGTCGTGGTGACGCAGGCGCCGCGCACGAAGCGGCGGTAAAAGGCCAAGGCCTTGCGCGCGCAGCGCGGCGTGATGCCGCCGATGACGCGGTCATTGTCGATCAGCTCGACCAGGATGCGGCCGGGCAGCACGCGCTCGGGGCAATAAGCGATGGCGATATCGGGGCTGTCGGCGCAGCGACCCGGCACTTTCAGGTCCGGGCGCAGCTCGGCGAGCAGGTCGCGGACCTTCTCGGTCGTGCCGACCGGCGAGGTCGATTCGAGGATCACCGCATCGCCGGCCTTGAGCACGGTGGCAATGGTGGTCGCGGCGCGCAACACATAGCCGATATTGGGCGCGTGATCCTCGCCGAACGGTGTCGGCACGGCGATGACGAACACGTCCGCCGGCTCGATCTGCACCGAAGCGCGCAGATTGCCGCGCGCGACGACGCCCGAGACGAGGCCATCGAGATCGACTTCCTCGATATGCACCTTGCCGGAATTGACCGTGTCGACCACCGACTGGGTCACGTCCACGCCGAGCACCGATGCTCCGGTGCGCGCGATCACTGCGGCGGTGGGCAGGCCGATATAACCCAGCCCGAGGACGGCAACCTTCAACTCAGCGTTCATCGGCGACGATCCTCGCAATCCTTGCCGACGCATGGCCATCGCCGAACGGATTGTGGGCGCGGGCCATGGCGGAATAGGCGCTGCTATCGTCGAGCAGGGTGAAGATTTCGGAAACGATCCGATCAGCGTCAGTGCCGATCAGCTTCGCGGTACCCGCGACGACGCCTTCCGGGCGTTCGGTCGTTTCGCGCATCACCAGCACCGGCTTGCCGAGGGCGGGTGCCTCTTCCTGCACACCGCCGGAGTCGGTCAGCGCGATGTGGCACAGGCCGAGCGCGCGCACGAAGTGCGGATAATCGAGCGGGTCGATCCGCGCGACATTGGCGCGATCGCCGAGCAGGCGGTCCATCACCGACACGACATTGGGGTTGGGATGGACCGGGAACAGGATCGCGACATCGTCGCGGTCGGCGATACGGCCGATAGCGCGGGCGATATTCTCCATACCCTCGCCGAAATTCTCGCGGCGATGGGTGGTGACGAGAATGATGCGCTTGCCGGCGAAGCGCGCGGCGATGTCGTCCAGCCCGGATGCCAGGCTTGGATCGGCGGCGAGCCGCGCCTGCGTGGCGAGCAGTGCGTCGATCACCGTGTTGCCGGTGACATGGATCGTCGCCGGTGCGATATTCTCGCGGCGCAGCGCCTCGGCGGCGGTGTCGGTCGGCGCGAAATGCTGGTCGGCGATCGGCGCGACGATGCGGCGGTTCACCTCTTCCGGCCAGGGCTGCCAGATGTCGCCCGAGCGCAGGCCAGCCTCAACATGGCTGACCCGAACCTTGCGATAATAAGCGGCCAGCGCGCCGACCATCGCGGTGGCGGTGTCGCCTTGGACGATGACGCGATCGGGCCGCTCGGCATCCATCACCTCGCCCAACCCGGTCAGGAGGCGCGCGGTGAGGCGATCGAGCGACTGCCCCGGCTCCATCAGGTCGAGATCGATATCCGGCTGAAGCCCGGCAATGGCGAGCACCTGGTCGAGCAGACCGCGATGCTGGGCGGTGATGCAGATGCGCACGTCGAGCCCGCTCACCTCGCGCAGGGCGGCGACGACCGGGAACAGCTTGATCGCTTCCGGCCGGGTGCCGAAGATGACGAGGATCTTGCGTGGGGCAGACATGCCCCCCGTTAGGCCAGAGAGGCTTAAGACCGCGCTAACCGCAGACCGGGCAGCCGGGGTCCTTGGGCAGGCTGATGGTGCGGAAGCGGAAGGCGAGCGCGTCGGCGAGCAGCAGCTTGCCGGCGGGGTCCTCCCCGAACGGCACGATCGCTCGGATCGTCTCGAGCGCGGCGAGGCTGCCCATCACCCCGGTCATTGCGCCCATAACACCGGCTTCGGCGCAGTTCGCCTCGGCGCGGTCGGGGTCGGCGCCGACAAGGCACCGGTAACAGGGCTTGTCCGCCTCCCAGCCGCGATAGACGGCGAGTTGGCCATCGAACTGGCCGACCGCGGCCGACACCAGCGGAATTCGTAAAGCAAAGGCGGCATCGGCGACTGCCAGGCGGGTGACAAAATTATCGCACCCATCAAGGACCACATCGGCACCTGCAAGGAGGGCTCGAGCATTGGCGGCATCGATACGCTGGGCGAATTTTGTCAGGTGTACATGGGGGTTCAGTCGCTCAATCGCCTCCTCCGCTGCCGCAACCTTTATCTTGCCGATATCTGCCTCGCCAAACAGGGTCTGGCGTTGCAGATTGGACAGGTCGACGCGGTCATCGTCGATCAGGATCAGCCTACCGACGCCGGCGGCGGCAAGATACTGGATCGCCGGCGAGCCGATGCCGCCTGCACCGATCACTGCCACGGTTGCGGCGCGCAGCTTGCGCTGTCCGGCGCCGCCGATTTCCTTGAGCACGATATGGCGGGCATAGCGCGCCAGCTCGGCGTCGCTCAGCGTCACCGCCCGGTCGACCCGAATCCCCCGGCACCGCGCGCCGTGTCGTCGAGGCTGTCGACCTCGGCCAGCGTCGCGCGTTGCACCGCGGCCGGAACCAACTGCGCGATACGGTCGCCGCGCGCGATGGTGAAGGGTTCGCTGCCGAGATTGGCGAGAATCACCTTCACTTCGCCGCGATAGTCGCTGTCGATGGTGCCAGGCGTATTGAGACAGGTGACGCCGTGTTTCAGCGCGAGGCCGGAGCGCGGCCGCACCTGAACCTCGTAGCCAACGGTTATGGCGATGGCGAAGCCCGTCGCGACGGCGGCGCGAGCGCCGGGTGCGAGCACCAGTTCCTCGGCGGCGACCACATCCATGCCGGCGGCGCCGTCGGTGGCATAGGCCGGTGGTGTCAGGCCCTCGCCGTGCGGCAGGCGCATCAGGCGGATCTCGATCGGGGTCATGTCAGGTTCTCCGCGATGCGCCGCGCCAGACGCTCGGCGACTTCATCCTTGGGCAGGCGTTCCCAGCTTTCGACGCCCTGGGCAGTGACGATATGCACGGCGTTGCTCGCCCCGCCCATCACATCGCCCGACACGTCGTTGGCGACGATCCAGTCGACATTCTTGCGCGTTCGCTTGGCGATGGCGTGCTCGACCACCTTCTCGGTCTCGGCGGCAAAGCCGATCAGCAAAGCCGGGCGGCGCGGGTCCGCGGCCAGGGTGGCGAGGATGTCGGGGTTCTCGACCAGCGTCAGCACCGGGGCGCCGTCGCCCTTCTTGATCTTCTGACCCGAAGCCTCGACGCGCCAGTCTGCGACCGCTGCGACCATCACCGCGGCATCGGCGGGCAGGGCGGCAAACACCGCGTCGCGCATCTCGATCGCTGTCTCGACATCGATCCGGGTCACGCCAACGGGGGTGAATAATGTCACAGGTCCTGCGACCAGGGTGACACGCGCGCCCAGCGTGGCGAGCGCACCCGCAATAGCGAAACCCTGCTTCCCCGATGAGCGATTGGCAATGTAGCGCACCGGGTCGATCGGCTCATGGGTCGGGCCGGCGGTGACGATAATATGCTTCTCCGACAGCATCAGGCGGCGAGCAGACCCTGGATCGCGGCCAGGATCGCCTCGGGCGTGGGCAAGCGGCCGGGGCCATATTCGCCGCACGCCATCTCGCCCTCGTCGGGCTCCATCACCGTGACACCATCGCCGCGCAACGTGCTGACATTGCGCCTTGTGGCAGCGTGCTGCCACATGCGCACGTTCATCGCCGGCGCGGCCAGCACGCGCTTGTCGGTGGCGAGCAGCAGGGTCGTGGCGAGATCATCGGCGATGCCGGCGGCCATCTTGGCCATAAGGTCGGCGGTGGCCGGCGCGATGACGACGAGGTCGGCTTCGCGGCTAAGCTGGATATGGCCCATCTCGGCCTCGTCCTTGAGATCCCAGAGCGAGGTGAAGACCTGGTTCTCGCTGAGTGCTGCGAGGGTCATCGGTGTGACAAAATTCGCGCCGCTGGCGGTCAGCACGCAGCGCACGCCGATCCCGGCCTTGCGCGCCAGCCGGATCAGCTCGCACGCTTTGTACGCCGCGATGCCGCCGCCGACGATCAGCAGGATCTTCTTCATCGCACCATCCGCGTGATGATGATGCGCCGCCGGTCGGTCGCCGCGACATACAGGTCGCGCAGCGCATCGGGCGCGAAGGCCAGGCCGACGAGAAGGGCAGGGGCGATCATCAGCCCCCAATAGAAGGTATCGGTGCGTCCGAACAGCGACAGCAGCACTGCATAGCTGGCGTAGATCGCGATCGCGCGCAGCGCGAGTGGCTCACGCCATGCCGACCAGCCGATCAATGTCAGTCCGACCAGCAAAGCGGCGAGTGCCGGCGGGGCGAGGGCGAGAGCCGTCGAGATGCTCATCGTCTTCACGAAGAAGCCGAAACCGAGCATGCCGGCCCAGCCCGGGGATGCAGGATCGGCGGGTGTGACGACTTGCCCGACGGCATGGGCGTGCAGCGCCACGACCAGGGCGAAGATCGCGATCGTCGCGCCCCAGGCGAGGCTTTCGCGGCGATTGCCTTCGAGCCAGGCCAGCGCGGCCATGATTGCGACATAGAGACCGGCGGTCTCGCGCACGAGCATGGCGATCATGCCGAAGGCGACCGCCTCGACCCACCGATCCTGACGGCGCAGCGCCAGCGACAGCGCAATCAGCAGCCCGGCCCAGATTTCGTGAAAGGCGACGAGTTCGCTCTGGACGAAGGCGGTCATGCCACCGGCGAGCAGCACCAGCGCAATCATCAGCGGCGGCACGCGCACAAAGGCGGGGCGCAGCCGGGTGAACCATGCCAGCATCACGCACGCCGCCAGCACGTAAAGCAGGATGGTCGACACGAAGGTCGGCATGCTGGCCTCGAACAGCGCCAATGTCGGCAGGCGGAAAGTGACGAACGGGCGCAGCGGATAGTCGCCGGCGCGCAGCGCCTGCGCAGTCACGGCGTAATAATTGCCGCCGCCGCGCACCCCGGCGACGATCGATTCGTACAGCACGACATCGGCCTGGTCGTTGGCGCGCGCGGCCGGATCATGGCTCACCGGCGGCGGGCTGGGCGCGGCAAGCGCGAGCAGGGTAGCGGCGAGCAGCAGCGCGCAGAGCGCCAGCACCATCCGCGCCGGCGTGCGCTTTATCCCCGAGAAGCGCGACGGGGTCGCAAGCCAGAAAGGCGAGGGCGCGCGGCTGGCCATGGGGCCTAGTGCAGCACTGCCCAGGTTGCGGCAACGCTAACCGCCGCCGTCAGCACCCCAACGGCGAAATAGCGCCAGCCGCCGCCGATCCGCACCACTTCGATCTCCTTGAGCGGCGGCGAGGGAGGCGCGCCACCTGGGGCAGGGTACCGTGCCTCGATGTTGCGGATCAGATCGGGCAGCCGGGTCAGCGTCTTGATATCGGCCATCAGCCGGTCGGCCAGCGCCGCTTCGGGGCCGAGTTCGGTCCTGATCCACTCGCGCACGAACGGCGCGGCCGATTCCCACAGATTGATATCGGGGTCGAGGCTGGTTGCCACGCCCTCTACCATCACCATGGTCTTTTGCAGCAGCAGCAGATGCGGCTGGGTCTGCATGTCGAAATCGCGGGTGATCGAGAACAGCCCGTCGAGCATCATGCCGATCGACATGTCCTTGACCGCCAGCCCGCGCATCGGCTCGCCGACGGCGCGCAGCGCGGTAGCGAACTCGGCGACATTGTGATGCGGCGGCACATAACCGGCCTCGAAATGGATTTCGGCGACGCGTTTGTAGTTGCCGGTGATCAGCCCGTAGAGAATCTCCGCCAGCCACACCCGGGCGCGCCGGTCGATCCGGCCCATGATTCCGAAATCGATCGCGGCGAGACGATTGCCCGGCAGCGCGAACAGATTTCCCTGGTGCATGTCCGCGTGGAAGAATCCTTCCGAGATCGCCTGACGCAGGAAGGCGTGCACCAGTGTGTCGGCGAGCTTCTTCAGATCATAGCCGGCGGCGACCAGCGCGGGGCGGTCGGCCAGCTTGATGCCGTCGACCCAGGCGAGGGTCAGCACCTTGCCGGTGGTGCGCTGCCAGTCGATCGCCGGCACGACGTAATCGGGCTCGGCGGTCATCGTATCGGCCAGCTCGGAGGCGGATGCCGCCTCGCGCCGCAGGTCGAGTTCGCGCGCGGTCCAGCGCTTGAAGGTCTCGATGACAAGGCGCGGGCGCAACCGCGCCAGTTCGCCGCCCATCGCCTCCACCTGCGCGGCGGCCCATTGATAGGTATCGATCGCGCGAGCGAATTCCTCTTCGACGCCGGGCCGCAGCACCTTCACCGCGACGGTGCGGCCGTCGGTGGTCACGGCGCGGTGCACCTGCGCGATTGATGCTGCACCGATCGGCACGGGGTCGATCGAGGTGAACAGTTCCTCGGTCGGCCGTCCAAAGGCGCGAATCATCGCGGCGTGGATCTGCTCCCATGGCACCGGGGGGAGGGCGTCCTGCAGTCGCAACAGGTCGTGCGCGGCATCCTCACCAACCAGATCGGGGCGTGTGGCGAGTGTCTGGCCGAGCTTGATCGCTGCGGGGCCGATTTCCTGAAACGCGTCGGCATAGGTCGGCACATCCGGCACACGCGCACCGAACCGCGCGATCCGCGCCAGGCGGCGCACCGGCGCCGGCGTGTTGGGATCGCGCTCGATTCCGCGCAGCGCGCCGTGCCGTGCAAGAATCCGGCCCCATTTCAGAAGTCGTACGATGTGGACGATGGGCGCTGTCACGCGTTTCGAACCGGGACCCCGGCGGGCGTCGGGGTTTGACCACGCTGATGCATGGTCAAATCTTCCAGCCGCTATGGATCGCGACCAGCCCGCCGAGCATCGGCTCCACCTTGGTGCGAATGAATCCCGCTTCGCCGATCATCCGCTCGAAGGTCGGCATGTCGGGAAAACGCCGGATCGATTCGATCAGATAGCGGTAGCTGTCCTCGTCATGCGCCAGCAGCTTGCCGACCTTGGGCACGATCCTGTGCGAATAGGTGTCGTAGATCTCGGCGAAACCGGGCCACAAAGTGGTCGAGAATTCGAGGCAGAAGAAGCGCCCGCCGCGCTTCAGCACGCGGTGCGCCTCGCGCAGCGCCTTTGGGATATCGGTCACGTTCCGGATGCCGAAGGCGATGGTATAGGCGTCGAAGAAGCGATCCGGGAATTGCAGTGTCTCGGCATTGGCTTCCGACCAGACCAGCCCGTCGATCCCGCGCTTGGCGGCGCGTTCGATGCCGACATCGAGCATCGCCGGGTTGATATCGGCGACGGTGACGCTGGCGCCCGATTTGGCCAGCCGGAAGGCGATGTCGCCGGTGCCGCCGGCCATGTCGAGGATCGTCTCGCTCTCGCGCGGCTGCACGCGGCGCACGAAGCGGTCTTTCCACAACCGGTGCATGCCGCCCGACATGGCGTCGTTCATCAGGTCGTAGCTCGAGGCAACGCTGGTGAACACGCCACCGACGCGGCTGGTCTTCTCTTCCGGGGCGATGTCTTCGTAGCCGAAGGAAACGGTGTCGGTCATGAAAGGCGCTCTAGCCAAGGCTTGTGGCATCGGCAAACGCAACCTAGCTCCCTTGCATGCCTGAGCTTCCAGAAGTCGAAACCACCGTTCGCGGGCTCGAGCCCGTCCTTGCCGGTCAGCGCCTGACGCTGGTCGAGACGCGGCGTGGCGATCTGCGTCGCCCGTTCCCGGTCGATCTGCGTCAGCGGCTCACCGGGGCAACCGTCACCACGCTCGGCCGGCGCGCCAAATATGGCCTGATCGACACCGACCGCGGCGACACGATGATCTTCCATCTCGGCATGTCGGGGCGCTGGCGCGTCGATCCCGCGGAACTGTTGCCACACGACCATCTTCTGCTGGAAACCGCGAACGGACGCCGGGTGGCGCTCAACGATCCGCGCCGCTTCGGCTCGGTCGATCTGCTGGCGACGGCTGACGTGGCCGACTGGCCGGCGTTCCGCGCTCTTGGCCCAGAACCGCTCGGCCCCGACTTCACCGCCGATTATCTCCTCGAAGCGCTCAGCGGTCGCAAGGCGTCGATCAAGCTGATGCTGCTCGACCAGCGCATCGTCGCCGGGCTCGGCAACATCTATGTCTGCGAGGCGCTGTTCATGGCGCGCATCTCGCCGAAGCGCGCCGCCGGACGAATCTCGCTGCCTCGGCTCGAACGGCTGGTCGAGGCGATTCGCGCCGTTCTGCTGTCGGCGATCGAGGCTGGAGGATCATCGCTACGCGATTATGCCCGGCCCGATGGCGAGCTGGGATATTTCTCGAAGCAGTTCGCCGTCTATGGCCGCGAGGGTAAGCCCTGCGCCTGCGGCGGTACCGTCCAACGCTACACCGAAGGCGGTCGCTCAACATTCTGGTGTCCGAAATGCCAGCGTTGAGTTTGTTTCGCACCGTCCGGGTCAGCCTCGCTGACCGCTAAAGATTTCAGCGCTGAGTTGACCCGCAAAGGGCGACTCGCTAAGGGCGACGCCTTCCGGGGCAGCGGATGCGATTCCGCAGCCCTTTTTCATTGACGATATATTCGAGGTTTTTCGATGGCGAACACGCCGCAAGCGAAGAAGCGCATCCGCCGCAACACGCGCCGGGCCGAAATCAACGGCAACCGCGTCGGCCGGATCCGGACCTTTGTGAAGAAGGCCGAAGCCGCGCTCGCCGCTGGCGACAAGTCCGCCGCGACCGAAGCCATGGCGCAGGTCCAGCCGGAACTGATGCGTGGCGTCGCCAAGGGCGTGCTGCACAAGAACACCGCGTCGCGGAAGTTCTCCCGCCTGACCAAGCGACTCGTCGCCCTGGCCTGATTCGTCCGTTTCGGACCAGAAATGATTGCCCGCCGGGATCATGTTCCGGCGGGTTTTTGCTGTCCGTCGTATGTCGTCCGGCAATGTTCCTAGATCGTTCGCATACCGGTTTTTTGAAAACAGCTGGCGCGATTCCGGAAAAGGCAGGGTTTACCGCGATTCGCACGGTATAGCATTGGGCGCATTCCCGATTTCTTGTACGAAAACAGCGCCTTGTTATTTTTTTAACGGGAAACCTAGGCGGAATCAGAGTCAACCGGTTTATTTCGGTTTTATGACCGTTCGTGGACTTGATCGACTCGCTCCAATCTCTCCATAAACGCCCTTCGCCGCGCAGACGATTCCGTCTCGCGACTAGCAAATGATCGTTGAGGTAGGCGGGCGGTGATTCCGGCCGTGGGGGCTTTTTGACTGTCTGAAAGTGGCGACGGCGGCGCGGTGGGCGCGCCGCGCGGGAGAGGGATGAGGCGTGGCGGGTTTCGGTGTCGATGATGCGTTGAGCGGGGGTGCCGTGGCCAAGGCTTGGGCTACGGTGCGGACGCATCTGCGCGAATCGGCTGGCACGCGGCTGTTCGACCAGTGGCTCAAGCCGATGGAACTCGTCGCCGGCAGTGATGTCGAATCGATCCGCCTGGCGTTGCCGTCCGCGTTCATGACCAACTGGGTCCGCAATCACTATGCCGACCGGCTGCTGCAGGAATTCCGCGGCATCCTGCCGGGGGTGACCAGCGTCGCGATCGAAACGCGGAGCGCGGCGCCCGCGCCCAAGGTGCTGAGCGTCGAGGCGCCTGCTGCTGTCGCTCCGGCGCCCCGGGCCGCGACCGCAAAGGCGCCGCCCGCCTTCGACACGCGCTTCACCTTCGACCATTTTGTCGTCGATCATTCCAATCGCGTCGCGTTCAACGCGGCGAAGGCGCTCGCCGAGCCCGGCAAGCCGCGCTTCAGCCCGCTGTTTCTTCACAGCGGCACGGGGCAGGGCAAGACCCATCTGATGCACGCGATCGGCGCGGCCTATCTCGCCGCGGTGCCCGATGCCAATGTCATCATGATGTCGGCCGAGCGCTTCATGTTCGAATTCGTCCAGGCGGTCCGCGCCCGTGCGCAACGCCAGAGCGACCAGGACACCCACGCCTTCAAGACCCGCCTGCGCGCCGCCGATCTGCTGATGATCGACGACCTGCAGTTCATCGCCGGCAAGGATTCGACCCAGGAAGAATTCTTCCACACGATCAACGAGGTGATGGCCTCGGGCAAGCGTCTGGTGATCAGCGCCGACCGCTGCCCGCAGGGGCTGGACGGGGTCGAGGCGCGGATCGTGTCGCGGCTGTCGGTCGGCCTCGTCGCCGACATCAAGGCACCCGACCTCGCGCTGCGCCGCGCGGTGCTCGATCGCAAGTTGGCCGATTTGCCCGATGTCAGTGTGCCCGAGGAAGTGCTCGACATACTCGCCTCGCGCATCACCGTCAGCATTCGCGATCTTGAAGGCGCGCTCAACCGCGTCATCGCCTATGCCCAGTTGACCGGTGAGACGATCACGCTCGATTTCGCCATCGCCACCTTGGGTGACGCGCTACGCGGCGCCGAGCGCCGCGTGACGATCGACGAGATTCAGAAGGCGGTGTCGACCCATTTTGCCCTGAAGCCGGTCGACCTCATCTCGGCACGTCGTGCGGTGGTGGTGGCCCGGCCGCGCCAGATCGCGATGTACCTCGCCAAGCGCCTGACGACGCGCTCGCTGCCCGAGATCGGCCGTAAGTTCGGCGGCCGCGACCATTCGACCGTGATCCACGCGGTGCGCCGCATCGAGGAATTGCGCGATACGGATCGCGAACTCGACGGCGCGGTCAGGACGTTGCTGCGCGAGCTTGAAGGCTGAGACACTTGCGGCTGATGGGCCGAAGATATACATTGCTTTCGTTGTATATCTTGGGAGCGTGCGATGCAGATCGCGAGATGGGGTAACAGCCTTGCCGTGCGGCTGCCCAAGGCGCTGGTCGATCGCCTGGGCCTCAAGGAAGGCGATGATATCGAATTGCGCGCCGTCGAGGGCGACGCGCTGGAAATCGCCCGCACCGTCACCCGGGAACAGGCGCTGGAACGACTACGCTCATTCC
>NZ_JAQGLG010000237.1 GCF_028292965.1 Sphingomonas bacterium
GACAACGTCGACATCCCCAGCGCCACGGCGTCCGGGATCGTGGTGATGAACACCCCGTTCGGCAACTCGATCACCACCGCCGAACACGCCATCGCGCTTATGTTCGCGCTCGCCCGCCAGCTTCCCGAAGCCGATGCCTCGACACAGGCGGGCAAGTGGGAAAAGAACCGTTTCATGGGTGTCGAACTGACCTCCAAGACACTCGGCCTGATCGGTGCCGGCAATATCGGCTCGATCGTCGCCGATCGCGCGCGCGGCCTGAAGATGAAGGTCGTTGCCTTCGACCCTTTCCTCACCCCCGAGCGCGCGATCGAGATGGGCGTCGAGAAGGTCACGCTCGACGAACTGCTGGCGCGTGCCGACTTCATCACGCTGCACACCCCGCTGACCGACCAGACCCGCAACATCCTGTCGGCCGAGAACCTCGCCAAGACGAAGAAGGGCGTGCGCATCATCAACTGCGCGCGCGGCGGGCTGATCGACGAGGCGGCGCTCAAGGCCGGGCTCGACTCCGGCCATATCGGCGGCGCCGCGCTCGACGTGTTCGTGACCGAGCCGGCGACCGACTCGCCGCTGTTCAACACACCGAACTTCGTCTCCACCCCGCATCTCGGTGCTTCCACGTCGGAAGCACAGGTCAATGTCGCGATCCAGGTCGCCGAGCAGATGGCCGACTTCCTGATGTCGGGTGGCGTGACCAACGCGCTCAACGTGCCGAGCCTGTCGGCCGAGGAAGCGCCCAAATTGAAGCCGTACATGGCACTGGCCGAGAAGCTCGGCTCGCTGGTCGGCCAGCTGGCGCATGGCGCGCTGTCGGGCATCGCGATCGAGGTCGAGGGCGCCGCTGCATCGCTCAACCAGAAGCCGATCACCAGCGCGGTACTCGCCGGGCTGATGCGCGTCCACACCGACACGGTGAACATGGTCAACGCCCCGTTCCTCGCCAAGGAGCGCGGCATCGACGTGCGCGAAGTGCGGCATGACCGCGAGGGCGATTACCACACGCTGCTGCGCGTCACGGTCAAGACCGAGGCCGGCGATCGCTCGGTCGCGGGCACGCTGTTCGGCGACGCCGCACCGCGGCTGGTCGAACTGTTCGGCATCAAGGTCGAGGCCGATCTCGCCGGCTACATGCTCTATGTCGTCAATGAGGACGCGCCTGGCTTTATCGGCCGGCTCGGCTCGCTGCTCGGCGAGGCCGGCGTCAATATCGGCACCTTCCATCTCGGCCGGCGCGATGCCGGCGGCGAGGCGGTGCTGTTGCTGTCGCTCGACGAGCAGGTGACGCCGGAGCTTATCGCGAAGGTGCGTGCGCTGACGGGTGTGAAGACCGTGATGGGTTTGGCGTTCTAGTGTACTTCTCCCTCTCCCCGCTTGCGGGGAGAGGGCCGGGGAGAGGGGGCGTGCCGCAAAAACGGGTAGAGTTGCTCACGTACGCGAAAGCGATGCGAAGCGAGCCAACACCAGCGGAAGCCAGACTCTGGTATCATCTCCGCGCCAAACGCTTCGAAGATACAAAGTTCGTCCGTCAGAATCCGAACGGCAACGCCATCGCCGATTTCGTCGCCCGATCGCGCAAGCTGATTATCGAGGTTGACGGCGACACCCACGGAAGCGACGAGGCCGTCGCAAAAGACGCGCAGCGAACCGCGCGGCTCGAAAAGCAGGGATATCAGGTGATCCGGTTCAGTAACGCCGATGTGATGGGGAATATGGAAGCCGTGCTCGGCGCCATCGGCGATGCCCTTGCGGCACGCCCCCTCTCCCCGGCCCTCTCCCCGCAGAGCGGGGCGAGGGAGAAGTGACCAACGCCCTGCTCCCAAACGGTTTCCAGGACCGCCTCCCGCCGCATGCCGACGCCGCCGCACGTCTCGAAACGGCCATGCTCGGCGCCGCACACGCGCACGGCTACGAACGCGCCTCGCCCGCCCTCGCCGAATTCGAAGACGGCCTCGCCGCGCGCCTCAAGGCCGGCGGCGCGCGCGACGCGGTGCGCTTCGTCGATCCGGTGAGCCAGCGCACCCTCGCCATCCGGCCGGACATCACCGCGCAGATCGGTCGTATTGCCGCAACGCGCATGGGCCATCATCCGCGCCCGGTGCGGCTGTCCTATGCCGGCACCGTGCTCAAGCTGCGTGCCTCGCAACTCTCCCCGGCCCGCGAGCAGCGCCAGATGGGTTGCGAACTGATCGGCCTGGACACCGTTGTCGCCGCGCGCGAGATCGTCGGCGTCGCGGTCGAGGCGCTGCAGGCCGCAGGCGTCACCGGCATCTCGATCGACTTCACCCTGCCCGACCTGGTCGCGACGCTCGCCGCCGGGCCGCTGCCGATCGAAGCCGGCAAGATCGAAACCCTCAAGGACCGGCTCGACGCCAAGGATGCCGGCGCCGTGGCGGAGATCGCCCCGGCCTATCTCCCGCTGATTGAGGCCGCCGGTCGTTTCGCCGAAGCGCATGACCGGCTCTGCCAGTTCGACGTAGGCGGCGCGCTGACCTCGCGCCTCGACGGGCTGTGGGCGGTGGCCGAAGGATTGACCGGCGTGTCCCTCACCCTCGACCCGACCGAACGCCACGGCTTCGAATATCAGACCTGGCTCGGCTTCTCGCTGTTCGCCGAAGGCGCGCTGGGCGAGATTGGGCGTGGCGGCAGCTACACCATCGTCCATGAAGACGGCAGCGAAGAGGCCGCGATCGGCTTCTCGCTCTATCTCGACCCGATCCTCGCCGCGGGCCTGATCGAGACCGATCGGCGGCGGCTGTTCATTCCTTTCGGCACCGATCCGAGCGAAGCGGCGACGATGCGCGCGGCCGGCTGGGTCACCGTCGCCGCGCTCGAAGCGGGCGACACGCCCGAGGCACAGCTGTGCACCCACCTCCTGGCGAACGGCGAAGCCCGGCCGCTCGGCGCGTAAGGCCGATCAGCGCTTCGGCACGACGGTAAGTTGATAGGGAATGTAGAGGAACACGTCGGTCAGCCCGGCGCGCGACCATTCGACCTGACGATCGATGCCCTTCGCCTCGACCCCGTACTCCGCGCCGAACCTCTGCGACATCTTCCGCGCATCGTCGGCGACCAGGCCGACGATCTCGTCGCGATACTGATCAGGCTTGACCACCGACAGCGTGAGGTCGCCGGTCGGCTCGATCAGCGCGCGGCCGACCGCCGGCACCGCCTTGACGAAGCCGTCGATCCGGTCGAGCGCCGTCTTGGAGTCGACCCCATCGCCAAGCGGCGTCTTGACCAGAAAGGTCACCCGCTCGGAATCCGGACGACTGTCCTTGGTCAACGTCAGACTGCGATAGTTTGCCAGCGTCAGCGGCTCGATCACGGTATCGCCGATCGCCAGCTGGACGCCACGCTTCCCGGCCAGTTCGATCGCGCCGCGGATCATCGCGAACATCTCGTTGTGGCGCGCGGTCGAATCGCGCGTGTCGCCGGTGATCGCCACTTCCTGGACCGCGAAATCCGCGCGACGGCGCAAACCGACCAGCGGGATCTTTTCGTCATAACCGTCGGACTCGCGCCGCGAGGCGGTGACCATGATCTCGCCCTGTCCAACATCCTCCTGGGCGAGCGCAGGCGTGGGCAACAACATCAGGAACGCCGTAACGAATGCGCGCCGCATGATTTTTCTCCCGCTTTCGCGAGAGCTTCAGCACCGCGTCGGCCCAAGTCAAGCATTAGGCGTGGACGCTTGGCGACGCCGCGACTAGGGCTGCGCCGTCCAACAACATCGACGGAACGATAGTGGCCAACGTAGCGGTGATCGGCGCCCAATGGGGCGATGAGGGCAAGGGCAAGATCGTCGACTGGCTCGCCGAGCGGGCCGATGTCGTGGTGCGCTTCCAAGGTGGGCACAATGCCGGCCATACGCTCGTCGTCGGCGAGAAGGTCTACAAGCTTTCACTGCTCCCCTCGGGCATCGTGCGCGGCACGCCATCGGTGATCGGCAATGGCGTGGTGCTCGATCCCTGGGCATTGAAGGCCGAGGTCGAGAAGCTGCGCGGTCAGGGCGTGACGATCACCCCCGACACACTCAAGATCGCCGACAATTGCGCGCTGATCCTGCCTTTCCACCGCGATCTCGACTCCTTACGCGAAGATGCTTCGGGCGCCGGCAAGATCGGCACCACGCGGCGCGGCATCGGCCCTGCTTATGAGGACAAGGTCGGCAGGCGGGCGATCCGGGTGTGCGACCTCGCCCATCTCGATGCGCTCGACGCCCAGCTCGACCGGCTGACCGCGCATCACGACGCGTTGCGCGCCGGCTTCAACGAACCCCCGATCGACCGCACCGCGCTGGTCGCCGAGCTACGCGAGATCGCCGGCTTCGTGCTGCAATTCGCCACGCCGGCGTGGCGCATGCTCAACGAGGCACGATCGCGCGGCCGGCGCATCCTGTTCGAGGGCGCGCAGGGCGTCCTGCTCGACGTCGACCACGGCACCTATCCGTTCGTCACCTCGTCCAACACGGTGGCGGGGACCGCGTCGGCGGGATCGGGGCTTGGTCCCAGCCGGATCGGGTTCGTGCTGGGGATCGTCAAGGCGTACACCACGCGCGTCGGTTCGGGCCCGTTCCCGACCGAACTCGAGGACGAAATTGGCGAAGGCCTCGGCGCGCGCGGGCATGAGTTCGGCACCGTCACCGGGCGCAAGCGCCGCTGCGGCTGGTTCGATTCCGTGCTGGTACGGCAATCGGCCGCGGTCGGCGGCATCAC
>NZ_JAQGLG010000131.1 GCF_028292965.1 Sphingomonas bacterium
CGGCGTCGAGATAAAGTTCGGCGTGCCGAACAGCGGCGAAGCCTTGGCCGGCTCCTGCACGAACACGTCGAGCGCCGCGCCGCCGATGTGACCGCTGTCGAGCCCGGCCTTGAGCGCCTCCTCGTCGACCAGCCCGCCGCGCGCGCAGTTGATGATTCGCACGCCCTTCTTGGTCTTGGCGAGATTTTCCTTCGACAGGATGTTGCGCGTCTGGTCGGTCAGCGGGGTGTGCAGCGTGATGAAGTCGGCGCGGTCGAGCAATTGGTCGAGCTCGACCTTCTCGACGCCCATTTCGATCGCGCGCTCGGGGGTGAGGAACGGATCGAAGGCGACGACCTTCATCTTCAGGCCCAAAGCGCGATCGGCGACGATCGAGCCGATATTGCCGGCGCCGATCAGGCCGAGCGTCTTGCTGGTCAGCTCGACACCCATGAAGCGGTTCTTCTCCCACTTGCCGGCCTGGGTCGAGGCATCTGCCTCGGGCAGCTGGCGGGCGAGCGCGAACATCAGCGCGATGGCATGCTCAGCGGTGGTGATCGAGTTGCCGAACGGGGTGTTCATGACGACCACGCCCTTGGCGCTGGCGGCGGGGATGTCGACATTGTCGACGCCGATGCCGGCGCGGCCGACGACCTTGAGGTTGGTCGCCGCGGCGAGGATCTTCTGCGTCACCTTGGTCGAAGAACGGATGGCGAGGCCGTCATAGTCGCCGATGATGGCGATCAGTTCTTCCGGCGTCTTGCCGGTGATCTCGTCGACCTCGACGCCGCGCTCGCGGAAGATCTGCGCGGCCTTGGGATCCATTTTGTCGCTGATGAGGACTTTGGGCATGGTGAAAAGCCTTTGCTTTCAGTGCTCCTGCGAAAGCAGGAGCCCAGAGTTATGAAGTGGGCCGCCTGTGGCCCTGGGCTCCTGCTTTCGCAGGAGCACGTGTAAGAAGTTAAGCGGCCTTGGCCGAGGCGTAGGCCCAGTCGAGCCAAGGGCCGAGCGCGACGATGTCGGCCGTATCGACGGTGGCGCCGCACCAGATACGCAGGCCCGGCGGGGCGTCGCGATAGCCGGCCACGTCATAGGCGGCGTGCTCGGCTTCGAGCAGCGAGGCCATCTTCTTGATCAGCGCCTCGTCGGCACCCTCGACCGTCAGGCAGACACTGGTCTTCGAGCGGCTGGTCTCATCGGTGGCGAGGTGTCCGAGCCACGAGCGCTCGGCGACGATCTTGTCGAGCGCGGCAGCATTGGCGTCGCTGCGGCCGATCAGGCCCTTTGCGCCGCCGATCTGCTTTGCCCACTCCAGTGCGAAGATTGCGTCCTCGACCGCGAGCATCGACGGGGTGTTGATCGTCTCGCCCTTGAACACGCCTTCGGCGAGCTTGCCCTTGGAGACGAGGCGGAAGACCTTGGGCAGCGGCCAAGCCGGGGCGTAGCTTTCCAGCCGCTCGACCGCGCGCGGGCCGAGGATCAGGACGCCGTGGCCGCCTTCGCCGCCCAGCACCTTCTGCCACGAGAAAGTCGCGACATCGATCTTGTCCCAGGGGAGGTCATAGGCAAACACCGCGCTGGTCGCATCGGCGAAGCTTAGCCCTTCGCGGTCCTCGGCGATCCAGTCGCCATTCGGCACCCGGACGCCCGAGGTGGTGCCGTTCCAGGTGAACAGCACGTCGTTCGACCAGTCGACCTGCGCCAGATCGGGCAGGGCGCCGTAATCGGCGCGGACGATGGTCGGATCGATCTTGAGTTGCTTGACTGCGTCAGTGACCCAGCCTTCGCCGAAGCTCTCCCAGGCCAGCGTCGTAACCGGCTTCGCGCCGAGCATCGTCCACATCGCCATCTCGAACGCGCCGGTATCGGAACCGGGGACAATGCCGATGCGGTGGCTATCGGGCAGCGCCAGCATCTCGCGCATCAGGTCGATGGCATATTGCAGACGCGTCTTGCCGAGCTTCGAGCGATGCGAGCGGCCAAGGACGGCGGTATCGAGTTTTTCGGGGGACCAGCCGGGCGGTTTCGCGCACGGGCCGGAAGAGAAGTACGGACGCGCCGGTTTGGCCCCGGGGCGGGCAGTCAAGTCAGTCATTTAGTCTCTCCTTACAGAGAGCACGCGCGGCGTTGGGACCGCGTGGCCCGGCGCCGCCCCTAAAGATGTCCGGCGCGCTGTCAACCAATTCCGCTGCGGCGCAGCACGATTGGTCGCTTTGGTAAGGATTTGTTAACCATGTCGGCATAGCGTCGCAGTCATGAAACGCGGCGCCCTTCTCGCGATATTGGTGCTGCTTGCCGGCTGCGGCGGGCACGATGATTATTCGCCGCCGCCCCGCCCGGCGGGATCACGCCCGATCACGCTCAACCTGCCGACCAGCCGCGAAACCCAGGCGTGCTTCGCCGATCTGTCGCGCGAGGATGTGCGGTTCAGCCCGATGGTCGATCGCGACTATGGCGGGGGCTGTCAGGTGATCGGGGCGGTGCAATTGATCGACATCGGCGTACCGGTCACCAACCTCAAGGCGATGCGCTGCGGCCTGGCCGAGGGGTTCATCGGCTGGACGCGCCACGCCGTGGCGCCGGCGGCCTGGCGAATCCTCGGCAGCGAATTGGTGCGGGTCGAGAGCATGGGCAGCTATGCCTGCCGCAACGTGGTCGGCGTGCCGGGCGTGGAGAAGCTCTCCGGCCACGCAATCGCCAATGCCGTCGATATCTCGGGCTTCGTGCTGCAGGACGGACGGCGAATCACCGTGGAGCGGGGCTGGCGGTCGTCCGACCCTCGCATTCACGACTTTTTTCAGGCGATCCACAGCTCCGCCTGCAAGCGCTTCGGCACGGTGCTGAGCCCGGATTACAACAGCGCGCACTATAACCACCTCCACCTCGAGGATGACCACAAGCACTTCTGCCATTGAGCTACGCTTGGAGCGCGCCGCGCTTTGCGCTAACGCCTGTCCAAATGAGTGATACACATGTTCCGTCGCGGGTGTTCCCGCGCGCCCGCCAGGATGCCGAGTCCGCCAAGACCGGCATCCACACCCCGCAGACCTCCGATCCGGCCTATCGGCTCGCCTTTCAGGACATGGACTTCCTGCTGCGCGAGGACCTGCGCCCGGTCCGCTTTCAGCTCGAATTGCTCAAGCCGCAATTGCTGCTCGACGAAGCCAATATCGCCTCGACCTTCGTGATGTACGGCTCGGCGCGCATTCCCGAGCCGGCCAAGGCGCAGGCGCTGCTCGAGCTGGCGACCGATGACGAGTCGCGCCGCATCGCGCAGAGCCTGGTCGACAAGTCGAAATATTACGACGTCGCCTATGAGCTTGCCCAGCTGGTCAGCGCCTTTCCGATTGACGAGAATGGCAAGCGCCAGTTCGTGGTGTGCTCGGGCGGTGGTCCGTCGATCATGGAAGCGGCGAATCGCGGTGCGGTCGAGGCCGGACACGAGACGATCGGGCTCAACATCGTGCTGCCGCACGAGCAGGCGCCCAACCCCTATGTCACGCCGTCGCTGAGCTTCCAGTTCCACTATTTCGCGCTCAGGAAGATGCACTTCCTGCTCCACGCCCGCGCGCTGGCGGCGTTCCCCGGCGGCTTCGGCACGTTCGACGAACTGTTCGAGCTGCTGACGCTGATCCAGACCGGCAAGATCAAGCCTATCCCGGTGCTGCTCTATGGCCGCGACTTCTGGAACCGGGTGGTCAATTTCGAGGCGCTGGTCGAGGAGGGCGTGATCTCCAAGCGTGACCTCGGCATCTTCACCTTCGTCGAAACCGCCGAGGAAGGGTGGGAGGTCGTCAAGAACTTCTACCGCGACGCGCCGGTCGAGGGTTTGCCGATCGCGTAAGGCTTCGGGGATCCGGCCGGGTTCGCGCGGCCGGATACCTTTTCGTCCTGCCGGACTTGTTCCGGCATCCACCGTCCCGCGAACATGTTGGCCGCCTCTCGCGCGGCACCGTGGACCCGGAACAGGTCCGGGGTGACGGGTAATTGTTACTTCTTCGCGGCGGGGTCGACCGATGGCGCGCCCGAGGCCGGCGTCGTGGCATTGCCCAGCACGCCCGGCGCGACGGGCGCCTTGCTGGTCTCGTTGGCCGGCCGGCCGGCCGGGCCGTTCGGCAGAGCCAGTTCAGCAGGCTTGGCGGCTGGCGCCGCTGGCAGCGGCAGGTTCGAACCCATCGAGTTGAGATAGACGATCACGTTCGCGCGATCCTGTTCCTTCGGCAGGCCGGCAAAGGTCATCTTGGTGCCATTGGCGAACTTGCTCGGGCTGGTCAGCCAGGCGTTGAGCGCGTCGAAATCCCACTTGCCGCCGTTTGCCTTGAGCGCGTCGGAGAAGGCATAACCGCCCTTGCCCTGGGCGATCGCCTCGCCGACCGTGGCATAGAGGTTCGGGCCGATGCCGTTGGGCGCGCCTTGGTCGATGGTGTGGCAGGCGGCGCATTTCTTGAACACTTCGGCGCCCTTGGCCGGATCGGCGGTGGCAAGCAGCGTCGCGATCGGCACATCGGGCGTAGCGGCGCCGCCACCGGCCTCGACCGCGCCCTCGAGCGGATAGCCCGGCTTGTCGGGCTTTTCGGAGTGAAGCCACATGCCACCCACGATCGACAGCCCCAGCGCTGCACCGCATGCTGCCAGAACCCAGCCCGCGATCGTGTTCGTCCGATTGTCCATGATGGTCAGAAGCCCCTGTCGGAAAGTCGGTTCCCTTTAGGCAGGGTCTCGCGCCATCGCAAGCCGCGCTTGTGCCTTGGCAAAGGGGTGGCTAAGCGCGCCGCCCATGGAAAGTTTTGCCGCGCCGGCGCGCCCGATCGTGGCGCGGATGATCGAACAGGCTGCGGCCGCACCGGATCGCGCCGTCGCGTTCCAGGGCGCACCGGGCGCCAATTCGCATATCGCGGCGCTGGAAGCATTTCCCGATTGCCTGCCGCTGCCCTGTTTCGACTTCGCCGACGCGATCGATGCAGTGCGCGACGGGCGCGCCGATTGCGCGATGATCCCGATCGAGAATTCACTGCATGGCCGCGTCGCCGACATTCATTTCCTGCTGCCCGAATCGGGGCTGTCGATCACCGGCGAGCATTTCCTGCCGATCCAATATGCGCTGATGGGGCTGGGGCCGCTTGACGGCGTGAAGCAGGCGACGAGCCATCCCCAGGCATTGGGCCAGTGCCGGCACTGGCTGCGTGCGCATGGGATCGAGCCCGTGGCCTATTCCGATACCGCCGGTGCCGCGGCCCTCGTGGCGGAAAAAGGCGACCCGGCGATCGCTGCGCTGGCGCCGCGCGCCGCGGCGGAAATCTACGGCCTCGATATTCTCGGCGAGGGCATCGCCGACGCGGTCGACAATACTACCCGTTTCGTCGTGCTGGCGCGCGCTGGGCATCAGGCGCTGGGCGACGGGGCGTGGATGACGACGCTGATCTTCGAGGTGAAGAACATTCCCGCGGCGCTCTACAAGGCGATGGGCGGCTTTGCGACCAACGGCGTCAACATGACCAAGCTGGAAAGCTATCAGCGCGGTGCCAGCTTCGCGGCGACCGAATTCTATTGCGACGTCGAGGGCCGGCCGGATGATCCGGGTCTCGAACGGGCGCTGGCGGAACTCGAATTCCAGACC
>NZ_JAQGLG010000134.1 GCF_028292965.1 Sphingomonas bacterium
AGTGTCGCGCAGTTGAGCGATGATCCGATCGTCACGCTGCCAGCAATGGCCGCATGATCAATCCGGCCAAGCCGGAAGATCGTCGTGCCCGCGCCGGCGAAGCTACACCACGAGGTGGGACACGATCTCGCGTTGGAGTGCGACCTCCACGCGTGACGCTATTGGGGGCCGTCGCCATTCCATCCACGCTTCGTCATACTAGCAATTGTTGGACGCGAAGCCGGACACTATGGGGAGGCAAGCAATGGCGGCACAGGACCAGCATCCGATCAACTCCGGCTTCGGCTTCAAGACCACCGCGCGCGACATCGTCGGCCACACCGACCTCACCGGCCGCAACTATATCGTCACCGGCGGCGGCTCGGGCATCGGCCTGGAAACCGTCCGCGCGCTGGCCAGGGTCGGCGGGCATGTTACCGTGCCCGTCCGCGACCGCGGAAAGGCAGAGGCGGCGCTGGCCGATGTCGCCGGGCAGGTCGTCATCGCCGATATGGACCTTGCCGATATCGCCAGCGTGCGCCGCTTCGCCGCCGATTATGCCGCGAATGGCAAGCCGCTCCACGGCCTGATCAACAATGCCGGCTTCATGGCCTGCCCGCTGGCGCGCGTCGGCAAGGCCTGGGAATATCAGTTCGCTGTCTGCATCTCGGCCATTTCGCGCTGACCGTCGGGCTGGAGCGCAACCTCAAATCGGCGAACGGCGCGCGCGTCGTGGCGTTGTCCTCGATCGGCCATGCGCGCAGCGACATATTGTGGGACGACCCCCATTTCGAACGCCACGAATATGAAAAATGGACCGCCTATGGCCAGGCCAAGACCGCCGACGCGCTGTTCGCGATCGGCGTCGACACGCGCTGGCAAGGCGAGGGCGTGCGCGCCTTCTCGGTCCATCCCGGCGGCATCTTCACACCGCTCCAGCGCCACCTCGCCGAAGAGGAGATGGTCGCGCTCGGCTGGAAGCTGCCCGACGGCAGCGTCCCCCCGGCCGCCGCCGCGCTGTTCAAGACGCCGGAACAGGGCGCCGCGACCAGCCTGTGGTGCGCGCTCAGCCCGCAACTCGACGGACGCGGCGGCCTCTATTGCGAGGATTGCGACGTCGCCCAGCTCGCCGGCGCCGACAGCCCGCGCTGGGCCCATGTTCAGCCCTGGGCGTACAGCGACGAAGGCGCGGCGCGGCTGTGGGATATGACCGAGGCGATGCTGGGGTAGAGCGGCGGCTTCATTGGATCGCGAAGATCTTGCCGGATGAGGTTTGCTGCGCGCCCCGCGAATCCACGCGCATGAAGGAATAGGCGAACGCCGCCTCCTTGCCCTGCGGGCCGAAGAACCAGCCGCCGAAGGACGATGCGGGCATCACGCCACCGGCGTCGCTGAACGTCCCGGTATAGGAGCCGGTGGTCGGATCGATCGTCCCGGTGCCGGTGATCGTGTCCAGCTCGACCCCCGTCGCGGTGGGGCCGCCCGGTGTTTGCAGCGTCCCGATCAGATGGACGGTAACATTGACGACACCGGTGACGAGATTGACCGACAGCGTCACCACGCTGTCGTTGAGCGTATAGGCATTCTGGGTGGCCGATGGCGGGAGCGCATAGAGGACGCCGGCGATCGACGTGTTGCCGAACGACACGCTGGTCGCGGCGGGAACGTCGGTGACCAGCGTGGGCACGCCGAAGACGCAATTATAATTGGTCATCGGCGGCTTCTGCACGGTCAGCGAAAAGCCGCGCCCATAATCGAGCGCGACACCACCGGCGGTCGGCGCACCGATGGTGAACCGCTCGGTCGCGCCACCATTGTTCTGCATATAGGCTGCGGAGGCGCCGGCGGGAATCGGCGTCACAGCGTCGGCCGGGCCAAAGTTGCGCAATATCCCGTCACCGGCCAGCGAGTAATTGCCCGTCGACGCGGTGTAGATCATGCCCAGGCCGCCACCGAAGGCGGTTGTCGGGGTGATCGCCGGTGGTGAACCGCTGAAGATGAAGGACGAGCAGGCGGTCTTGAAATTCTGGTCGCCCGTAAGCTCGGTGAACTTCTTGTAGCTGGCTGCCGGCGTGGGTGTCGGCGACGGGCTCGGCGAGGGCGAGGGACTTGGTGAGGGCGCCGGCGCGGACACCACCGTCGTGCCGCCACCCGTCGATCCACCGCCGCCGCACCCAGCCAGGCACAGCGCGAGAATCGCGCTACTCGCATAGAAATTCTTCATGAAATCCCCCCCGAGTGCGACACATAAGATGCGGTGTGAGCATTGGCAATCTGCCGAAGGAACCGGAACGGATCTTATCGTCTAGCGTAAGGCACATCGAACAACGGCTCGCGAGTGACGCCCCTTATCCCGCGTCGTCATCACCGCGCACCAACACCGTGGCACGCGGCCGCTCGTCCACCGACAGGCTGAACACGTCCGGCCGCGCATAATGCCCGACCACGTCGAGATCGTAACGCGCGCGGATCACGTCGCGCGGGTCGATCTCGGCCGTCAGCAGGCCGGCCTCGCTTTCCATCGGGCCGGCCAGCACATCGCCTAACGGCCCGACGATCATACTGCCGCCGCCGATCAGCGGCCGGTCGTCGGCCCATTGCTCGACCGCGATGCCCAGCGCGCGCGGTGATGGCTGGACCTGGCAGCTGCTGATCACGAAACAGCGCCCCTCATGTGCGATATGGCGCATCGAACTGCGCCAGACATCGCGCTCGTCGACCGTCGGCGCGCACCAGATCTCCACGCCCTTGGCGTACATTGCGGTGCGGAACAGCGGCATGTTGTTTTCCCAGCAGATCGCCGCGCCGATCTTGCCCGCCTGACTCGCCACCACCGGCATGGTCGATCCATCGCCCTGCGCCCAGATCAGCCGCTCGGTGCCGGTCGGCATCAGCTTGCGATGTTTGGCGACCAGCCCCTGTTCCGGCTCGATGAACAGCGCGGTGCAGAACAGCGAGGACCCGGCACGCTCGATCACCCCGACGACCAAAGTCGCGCCGGTCCGGCTGCTCAATCCGGACAGCGCGGCAACCTCCGGCCCGTCAAGGTCGATGGCGTCGTCGTAATAACGCGCGAACGCCTCGCGCCCCTCGGGCATGCGATAGCCGAGCCGCGTGC
This sequence comes from Sphingomonas bacterium, assembly GCF_028292965.1. Lineage (GTDB taxonomy): Bacteria > Pseudomonadota > Alphaproteobacteria > Sphingomonadales > Sphingomonadaceae > Sphingomonas. Next base: position 3,098 of record NZ_JAQGLG010000134.1, read on the forward strand.
CGAAATCCTGACCCTTGGGGTAACCGCCGAGCAACGCCTCGGGCATCACGACCAGCTTCGCGCCGGACGCGGCGATGCGCTGTTCGAAGCTCAGCAGGTGATCGAGCGTGGCGGCGGTGCCGCGATGGTCCGATCCGATCTGCAGCGCGGCGACGACGATATTGCTCATGCGCTGTTGGTAACGTGTCGCCGCGCGCAGGAGAAGTGCTCGCCCGGTCAGGTGTCGCGATCGACGGGGGTGGGTGCGGAAATTTGGGGTGATCGGCCGGATTCGAACCGAGCGTATCCCGCTTCACAGGCGGCACAGGTCAACTGGCGGCGGCGGTTACCCACCCCGGCTCCGCGCAACGCGCGCAGAGCCGTCAGCGGTGATCCGAAGCCGCGACGCGGGAATCAATATTCATAGGCGCCGATGTCGATCTGGCCATCGCTTGTCCGCGCGACATGCAGCGCCGGCGTCTGCGTTGCCGGCAGCCACAGTGGCGTCATGCCCGGCTTCAGCGACGCCAGTGACGTACCGGCGTCGATCAGCGGCGAGCCCGGCGCGGGTGCGTAGAGGTGCTGGCTCTGGTTCTGGAACAGCGGCGAACCGGCCGAGATGATGTTCGCGGCCCATCCGGTCACCTTGGCCGGCGCCGGATGTCCGAGCCATGTCGCCGCCACAGACGGCGACATCCAGTTGCGCACCAGATTGACGGTACCCGACCCGGCATAGGCCATTGCCATCGCCTTGCCCTGGTGGCCTGGCGTGACAGGCGCGGCGTAGAAGACGTTGTTCCACACTTCCGCCACGGCATTGGGCTGGGTCAGGAAGAACAGCAGCGTATCGGGATAGGGGCTGTTGCCGTCACCGGCGACGACCATCGTGTTGTTGTAGAAATACAGCACGCCCTGGCGGTACGTGCTCGTCTGGCCGCTATCGCCGCCATAATATGCCAGATAATTGTTGGTCGAGGTGGCGGCGACATCGATGACATTGCCGTACACATAGGTCGTGGCATAGCCGGCATCGCCGCTGATCAGCGCACCGCCACCGGTGGAATCCTCCAGGTTGAACCTGGTCGAGCAATTCGACGCCAGCGTGTTGTAGCGGATGATCAAGCCGGACGAGCGATCCTTGATGCAGTCGCCGAACGCGCCGGGTATATTGTCGCCGAAATAATTATACTGATAGATGATGTCCCGCGCTTCGGTGTAGCTATGATGCTCGTGATAGCCGTTGGTCACGCCGGCGATCGGTGGGTTGCTGTTGTTGTAGAAGCGGTTGTTCTCGATCAGCACGTCCTGCGACAGTTCCTGCAGCCCGCCATTCTTCGAGTTGATGAACAGCCCGTTGCTGCAGTCGTGCAGGATGTTGCCCTTGACCACGAAATGGGCGGCCGCCTCGACATAGAGACAGGTGGCAAAGCTGCCATATTTGTCCGCTGCGCCAGTCAGGCCGTCGGTAAAAGGCTGGTCGTAGCGCGCGTTGCGTATGTCGAGATTCTCGATCGCGATATAGCCGGCCGGCCCGTTGTTATAGCCATAGCCCAGCTGCGGCCCGACCATCACGATCCCGAGCCTGTGCAGCGCGCGGTTGTTGCCATTGTCGTGATATTGCAGCGACCGCGGCGCCTGGCCCGGCAGCGTCTCGACCTGCGTCGCGTTGGTGCCGTCGATGATCGGCAGTGCGCCGCTCACCGGGTCGGGCATGCCGAGGACGCGCAGGAAGCGGTTGGGCGCGGCCGGTGCCACGTCGGTCCCGCCCGATACCAGGATCATCTCGTTGTACGGCGCATTGCCGGCCTTGGGGTAGATCCGCACCGTGTCGCAGCCCTTGAGCTTGCTCCACGGCAGCTGGCCGAGCGCGGCGAAGGCCTTGCCCGGCCCCACATCGTAATAATTGACTGCGGCACAACCCGACTGGTCGGCGGCGAGCGTCGGCGTGGCCGCGCGGATCATGGTCGAGACGCCGGACGCGCTGGGTGCCGGTGTCGGCGTCGGGGTGGGCGCGGGCGCGGGGCCTGCCGCCGCGGCGGTGATGGCGAAGTTCCGCCCACCCATATAGGTCGCGCCGTTGAGCATCACGGTCGCGATCAGCGTGGCATTGCCGCCGGTCGTGTTGGATGGCGCGGCGAGCGTATAGATGCCGGGCTGGGCGGTCGGCGTGACGGTCAGCAGCGCGTTGCTGCTGGTCTTCACCGACAGCGGCAGGTCGGGCACCGCCACGCCGTCGGCCCCGACGAACACGATCGTGATCTGCTCGATCGAGCCCGCGCTGCGGCTGTTGGCGACGGGCAGCGGGCCGGATGCCGTGGCCATGTCGATATGGGCCTTGCCTGTCGCGACGACGGTGTCGGCCGTCGCTGGCGCGGCGATCGAGGTCGTGCCTAGCAGCACCGCGACGAACAGCAGCTTCTTGCGCATGTGACGCATCGTCATCGTATCTTCTCCTGATAGTGCGCGACAGCGACCGCCCGGATGCGGGGGTTGGACAGGCGTTTGCGTCGCCACCGGGGTCGGCTGCCGCATGGCGGCCCGAAAAGGCGGCTGGTCATGATCGTCCCCATCGGTGGATCGCTCCACCCGTCCCCGTTTGATCCGCAGCGCCTGTCGAAGTGCGCGAATGGTGGCCCGACTAGCCGCCCTGCGCGCGCCGCGACATACCGCGATTAAGGTAGGCGCGGCGGGTGACTTCCTTCGGGAAAGCGTCCATTGCTGCGCAACGGCCCTGGGGGCGGGGCCGTGCGGCGAGCGCGTCTCGCGTCAAATGGGGGACAGGCGTTGGTCCGCGTTGTCATCGTCGAAGATGATCCGCCGACCGTCGGCCTGCTGCAATCCGCGATCGACCCCGCCGATGACATCGAGATCGTGGGCGTGGCGCACAACGTCGCGTCGGGCATGAAGCTGGTCGCGGCCGGGGGCTATGACGTCCTGCTGTGCGATCTCGGCCTGCCTGACGGCAGCGGCCTGTCGTTGATCAGGGCGTCGGCAGCGCGCCATCCGGCGGCGGACATTCTCGTCATCACGGTGTTCGCCGATCAGGCCCGGGTGCTCGACAGCATCAAGGCCGGCGCGCGCGGCTATCTGCTCAAGGACGAGCATTTCGCCGACTGCGTCGATGACATTCGCGATATCAGGAAGGGCGGCTCACCGATCAGCCCGATCATCGCGCGGCAATTGCTGGTCCAGTTCCAGCCGAGCCAGCCTGTCGCACAGACATCCGCGCAGGAAGGGCTGTCGCCGCGCGAGCTGGAGATCCTCAACCTGCTGGCGCGCGGTTTCAGCAACCCCGAGATCGGCGAATTGCTGGCCATCTCGAAGATGACCGTCGGCACCCACGTCAAGAATATCTACCGTAAGCTCGAAGTGAGGTCGCGCTCCGAGGCGGTGTTCGAGGCGTCCAGCCGCGGAATCATGAATGCGCATTGATGGGCGGATGATCCGCTTTGGCCTGGTCGTCGCCCTTGCCGCCTTCATCGTGATCGCGACGCTGATATCCCTCCGGCCCGATTTCGCGAGCGGCGGCAGCGCCGTTTCCGCGCGGGCATCGGGCCAGGCGGCGCCGGTGCTGGTCTTCGATCATGCCGATATCTCGTTCGCGGATGCCTCGGCGATACCCGCCACAGGCTGGTCGCGGGGCACGCTGCCCGATTTCACGCTGCTGTCGGCGGCGCGCACGCACCGCAGCGATCCGTCCGGCTTCTGGGCCCGCGTCGCGTTCGACCGCGCGCCCTTTGGAGAACGAGCGCTGGCGCTGAACTGCGACATGATACGCGACGATTTCGTCGTCTACCTCAACGGTGCGTTGCTCTATCGATCGCGCGACGGGAGCGGCGACGGGATGTTCGGGTGGAACCACCCGCTGTTCGTGTCGCTGCCGCCGTCGATGCTGCGCCCCGGCCTCAACCAGATCGCTTTCCAGGTCGAGACGTCGCCGCCGAACCTGCTCGGGCTGGGGGTCATCCGCATCGGGCCCGACGCCGCGATCCGCTCGGCCGCCGACCGCCAGTATTTCATCGGCAACGTCATGCCGCAGATCGTCAGCGGCTATCTGCTGATCCTGACGGTCGGCGTGCTGTCCTTCTGGGCGCGGCGGCCCGGCGACCATGTCTATGGCTGGCTGGCACTGGTCGGGGTGGTGTGGCTGTTCCGCAACCTGCATTATTTCGCGCAAGGTTCGCCGGTCGCCCCGGAACTCTTCTGGCAGGCATCGACCGACTCGATCTTCCTGGTGATGACGGCGGTGTTCGCCTTCGCCACGTCCTATTTCGCCCTACCCAGGGCCGCGTTGCTGCGCTGGACGATGTTCGGCCTGTGCGGGGTCGAGATCGTGGCGCGTCATGTGTTGCTGGCGCAGGGCTTGAGCGAGCTGCCGGCGTTCCTCCTGACGATCCCCATTTCCGTCCTGATGGTCGCCGCCATGTTGCAGGCCTGCCTGGCGAGCCGCCGGACCGATCACTGGCTGATGTTCGCGGCGATCGCGGCGGCGCTGGTCGGCGGGTTCCACGACATGACCTACTCGTTCAACATCTATAACGGCGCCGGCTTCTTCCTGCAGCCCTATGGCGGGCTGGCGATCTTCCTTGCCTTCGACATCGCCCTCACCGCCCGGCTGCAGGATGCGCTGGTCGATGTCGAGGACGTCAACATCAAGCTGGAGGCGCGCGTCGCCGATGTCACCGCGACCCTCGAACGCAGTGAGGCCGACCGCGCCAAGCTGCACATCGCTTCCGCGGTCGACCGCGAGCGCGAGCGCATCATGCGCGATATCCATGACGGCATCGGTTCCAGCCTGGTCACCGCGCTGGCCACCGCCCGTCACCGCAACGACTCGCCCGAAACGATCGCCACCCTGTCGCGCTCGCTGACCGACCTGCGGATCGGCGTCGACTCGCTCGAGCCGGTCGGCGGCGATGTCGTCGGCCTGCTCGCCAGCCTGCGCCACAGGATGGAGCGCGAGTTGAAGGGTGCCGGCGTGGCCTTCGTGTGGAAGGTCAATCGCGCGCCGCCGCTGCCGTGGCTCGACCCCATCGGCGCGCTCCATATCCTGCGCATCTTCCAGGAGGCGATCGGCAACGCGCTGTCCCACGCCGGTGCCCGCACGATCGAGGTCAGGTGCGATGCGCGTGACGATGACGGCCGCGCCGGCATCCTGATCGAGATCGTCGATGGCGGCGACGGTTTCGATGCGGAGGCCGTGTCGCCGGGCAACGGGCTCGCCAACATGGCGGCAAGGGCGGACGCGGTAGGCGGCACATTCTCGTGCCGCAGCGAGCACGGCACGGGCACGGTCGTCGCGCTGTGGCTACCGCTCGTCAGGGATGCCGTGCCGGCGTGATGTGATTCAACCCTTTCGCAGAATCGTCCAATGTCCTGCTGCGCGCGCGCGAAAGCTCGCCTCGGCTCTTTGACATCGTCGATCAGAAAAAATGTCCCGGCCTCGCCGCCGGGCGCCGCTTTGCGCTCCCTGTTCTCTCCCTGCTCGAGATAGCAGGGAGCGCGAGACGAACACATTGAAGACGCAGGATAAAAGCGCCGCGCGTCACGCCTCCTGCCATACCGGGACAGGGAGCAAAAAAACTTTACGCGCAAACAGGGAATAGCAGGGAGTTAGCAGGGAGTTAGCAGGGAGTTCTCGCCGCGGAGCAGGGAGTAACAGGGAGCTGCGCCCCTGTTACATCACCGCTACCGTGCGCCCGCCAGCCGCGCACCCGCCCATGATTGCGGGATCGCCAGCACGGCCAGCGCGATCGGGTACCAGTGGTTGCCGAAGCTCCACATCGCGAAGATGCCCAGCACCCCCAGCAATGTGCCGATCGCGCCGAGGATCACCGCGTGCGTCATCGGCTGCCCGGGGGCGAGCCGTGCCGTCACATAGCCACCGATCGCGCCGTAGATCACCCGATAGACCAGTGCGAGCGCCAGCAACCCCGGCGACGCGGCCGGGGTGGCCATCGCCGGCAGCACCGAATGTTCGAGCACATAGTCGGTGCCGTTGGACAGCACGACCACCGTAACGACGCCCGCAAGGACCGCGCCGATGCTGCGGACGATCGTCATATACTTCCCCCCTTAGTGCCGTTTCGCCCAGGCTCGGGCCTGGCGGTCGCTTAGCTCGACCAGGTTCCCCATCTCCACCGGCATGTCGACAAGATGCATTCCCCAGTCCTTTAACGTCACCCCGCCGACCACAACGTCGCCGACGATCGTGTCGGTGCGCGGGTCGGCCGGGTCCGCGTTGACGGTCACCGCGAGATAATGGAACGGCCCGGTCTCGGTGCACGCCGCCGAGATCAGCCCCGGCACCTTGACGAACGGCGTCGTCACCGGTGCGGCGTCGCGCGTCCATGCGCCCATCGGCAAGCTGGCCAGCCCGGCGCCGCGCGCGCCGAGATACGCGTCCGTCACCACAGTGCCGCCTTGTCCGCCAAGGAGCGCGGCGGGGTTGACGCAGGCCGCGACCATGCCGGACTGGGGCACGGTGCCGAAGCGGCTGTTGGCCGGCGGCGGGGCATCGGCGCGGAAGGTGACATAGGCCACCACACAGCCGGTCTGGTCGGCGGACTGGCACAAAGGCGTGCTCTTCAGGTCGCCGCCGACGACCTGCCCGGCCGGCACCGCGACATTGGTCCCGGGGATCATCGCCGAGATCAGCAGCTTCGCCGCCGGCGTCCCCTCGATCGCTTGGGCGAGCAGCGCCTTGATGATGCCCGACCCCTGGCTATGCCCGATCAGCACTACGCCGCGCTTGTGGTTGTCGCGCTTGAGGTAATCGTCCCACGCCGCCTTCACATCGGCATAGGCCATCGCCCGGTCCGCCGTCACCGCATTGCCCTGCAGCAGCGCCCTGAGCGCGCTCAGCGTGACCTGGCGGTACATCGGTGCGAACACCCGGCAATGCTTGGTGAAGCGTGCGGCCTGGAAGGCGGCGACCATCGTTTCGTCGGGGCCGACAGTCATGTCGCTGTTGGGCGTCGGGTCGAGCGACACCGTCGGGTAGACGTAGAAGCAGTCGAACTTCGGGTGCTTGTCCGCGGCGAATGTCTCGATGCTGCGGGTACCGTCGGCGGCGATTACCGTAGCGTCCTGATTGGCTGCACAGGCATCGCTGCGCCCGGGGCGGCAGAGCCAGCTGGCGTCCTGCCGGTAATCCGGGGTGGGGGAGGGGCTGGCGGACACCGGCGCCGCGGGTGCGGTCTGCGCGGTGGTGGGCAAGGCGAAAGTCGCCATGGCGAGGGCAGCCAGCAGCTTCATTCATTCTCTCCCACGTTCGCTTTTCGCGCAGGATAGCGCCCGGCGGCGCGATTATAAGTGCTTTTACGCGGTGAGGCGCGCGACCAGCGCCCGCGCCGCGGCGCTGACGTCGGACCAGGTCGCCTCGAAGCCGTCGGCATCGCCATAATAGGGATCGATCACGCCTTCACCGACGCGATCGGGGAGGAGGTCGAGCAGCAACCCCAGTTCGGCGGTCGCATCCGCCGGGGCGATCGCCTGCAAATCGGCCAGGTTCTCGGTATCGAGCGCGAAGATATGGCTGAAACGGCCGAAGTCGGCGCGGGTCACCTGCCGCGCGGTGTAGCCCGATATGTCGCTGCCATGGCGCAGTGCAGTCGCCTGGGCGCGGCGGTCGGGCGCATCGCCGGCATGCCAGTTGCCGGTCCCGGCCGAATCCACCACGATCTCGACACCGGCGCGCGCGGCCTCGGCACGCAGCGCCGCCTCGGCCAGCGGCGAGCGGCAAATGTTGCCAAGGCACACGAACAGCACCGACGGCGTCGTCATAGCGGGTAGAGCGCCCCGGCGATCCAGCGCCCCTCGCCGCGCAGCACCGCCCAGGCGCGCGCGGCGGCGCGGCTGTCCATCGCCTCGACGCCGATGCCGCGCGTCTCGATCGCATGGATCAGCGCCGGGGCGGGGCGGATCAACGCCGCACCGGTGCCGAGCAGGATGAACTCGGGCACGGGCGCGAGATCGAGGATCGGCGCGAGATCGTCGGCGGTCAGCGCGTCGAGCGCCGGCGGTTCCCAGCCATCGGCGCGCTGGGGCGTGATCAGCAGCGCGTGATAGACATTGTCGTCGATCCGGTACCCGCCACCCGAAAAACCCGAGACGATCGGCCCCAGAGCGTCGGAACGGTCCATGCGCATTGGGGTGCCTCCTGCTTCCCGTCACCCCGGACTTGTTCCGGGGTCCACCAAGCGGCAAGCGCGCGATCAGTGGTTCTTGCGTTCAAAAGTGCGGCACCGTGGACCCCGGAACAAGTCCGGGGTGACGGAAGAATATGCGCTTACGGCACGTCCTTGTACGACATCCGTCCATCACGGCCCGCGGGCTTCTTCTCGTCTTCCGCCTTGGGATCGGCACGCAGGCCGAGCGTGATCAGTAGCGAGGACGAGACGTAGATCGACGAATAGGTGCCGACGATGATGCCCAGTATCATCGCCGCGGTGAAGCCGCGCAGCACGTGCCCGCCGAAGATCAGCATTGCGATCAGCGCGAGCAGGATGGTCAGCGAGGTCATCACCGTGCGCGGCAGCGTCTCGTTGACCGACAGGTCGATGATCCCCGGCATCTCCATCTTGCGATAGCGCCGCATATTCTCGCGGATACGGTCGTCGATGACGATCTTGTCGTTGATCGAATAACCGATGATCGTCAGCACCGCCGCGACGATGGTCAGGTCGACCTCGAACCGGGTGATGGCGAAGAAGCCGAGCGTCATCAACAGATCGTGGACGATGGCGACCACGGTCGACACGCCGAACTGCCACTCGAAACGGAAGATCGCGAACAGGCCGATGCCGAGAATGGCCAGCGCGACCGCCAAGCCGCCCTTCCACAACAGCTCGCCCGACACCTTGCCCGACACCGCATCCTGCTTCGACAGCGTCGCGCCGGGGAAGGCCTGCGACAGCGCGCTCTGCACCTTGTCGACCACCCTGGTGGTCGCGGCCGGGTCGCTGCTCTCCGGGCGGGGCAGGCGGATCGACATGCTCGTGCCGTCGTCGATCGCCAGCGTCGAAGCCGTACCAACGCCGAGCTTTTCGATCAGGACACGTACCTTTTCGGCGTCGGGCGCGGTGGTGAACTTCTCCTCGATCATGATGCCGCCGACGAAATCGACGCCGAGGTTAAGGCCACGGGCAAAGGTCACGCCGATCGCGGCGATGCTGAGCAGCAGGGTCAGCCCGAACGCCCAGCTACGTAAGCTGACGAAGGCGATATTGGTATTGTCGGGGACGATCTTGAGCAGGCGCATGGGTCAGCCGATCAAATGTTGATGTCGCTCGGTCGGTTCCGGCGGATCCAGAGCGCGACGAGCATGCGCGTGAAGACGACCGCGGTGAACACCGAGGTGCAGATGCCGATCAGCAGCACGGCGGCGAAACCGCGCACCGGGCCCGATCCCAGGGCGAACATGATGACGCCGGAAATGGCGTGCGTCATATTGGCCTCGAAGATCGTGCGGCTGGCTTCCTTGTAGCCGAGCTCGACCGCCTGGACGACGTTGCGCCCGCGCCGCCGCTCCTCGCGGATGCGCTCGTTGATCAGCACGTTGGCGTCGACCGCGGTACCGATGGTCAGCACGAAGCCGGCGATGCCGGGCAGCGTCAGCGCGCTGCCGAGCAGCGCCATCACGCCGATGATGATCACCACGTTGATGATCACGGCGAGGTTGGCATAGAGCCCGAACCGACCATAGGTCACGAACATGAACAGCATCACCAGGACGACCGCGATGATCGAGGCGGTGATGCCGGCCCTGATCGATTCGGCGCCGAGGCCCGGACCGATGGTGCGTTCCTCGATCACCTTGAGGTTGATCGGCAGCGCGCCGGAATTGAGTTCCACCGCCAGCGTGTTGGCGGTTTCCGCGGTGAAGCTGCCCTCGATATAGCCGCTGCCGCCGAGAATCGGCGTGTTGATGCTCGGCGCCGAAATCACCACGTCGTCCAGCACCACGGCGAAGCGCTTGCCGACATTGTCCTGGGTGATGCGTGCGAACGTCCTGCCCCCCGCGGTATTGAACGAGAAGTTGACGATATCGCGATTGTCTTCCTGCTTCTTGCCCGCCGAGGCGCTGGCAAGATCGCCGCCGGTTAGGATCGCGCGCCGCTTGACCAGAATCGTCGCACCCTTGCCACCCTCGGCATAGGGCAGCAGCTGGGTGCCGAGCGGCAGCGCCTGACCCGGCTGGACGACGGTGTCGGCAACCATCTTGAACTCGAGCTTGGCGGTGCTGCGCAGCGCTTCCTTCAGCTCCTTTGGGTTCTTCAGCCCGGGAACCTCGACCGCGATGCGGCTAGAGCCCTCGGCGACGATCGTGGGCTCCTTGGTGCCGAAGCCGTTGATGCGCTTCTCGATCACGCTGATCGCCGCGCTCATCGCCACCTTCACCGCCTCGTCGATGCCGGCCTTGGTCGGCTTGACCACGAAGTTGGTCGAGTTGATGACGCTGATGTCCCAATCGCGCTGGCCGGTCAGGCCCACGCCCTTGGTCAGGTTGTTGAGCACCTCGCGCGCGGCATCGATCTGGCTGGGGTCGCGCACCATGAAGCTCAGCTGACCGTCGGCCACCGAGATGTCGCCGATCGCGATCTTCGGGCTGGCATTGTCCATGCCGTTGGCGATCTGGTCGTGCATCGCCTCGAGCCGCTGCGCGATCAGCGCGTTGACGTCCGCCTCGAGCAGCAGGCGGCTCCCGCCGGCCAGATCGAGCCCGAGGCTGACGCGCGGATGCGCCGGCCAGCTGTTGGTGATGCGTTCGGGGAAGAAGCTCGGCACCGCGAGCAGCATCAGGGCGACGAGCACCCCGACGATGGCGATGATTTTCGAGCGGGGAAAATCGAGCATCGGATCAATCGTTCGCCGGCTTGGACCCGAGCGGGGTCACCTCGGCGATCGTCGCCTTGACCACGCGCACCTTTACGCCATTGGCGATCTCCACCTCGACCACCGCGTCCTCGACCTTGGTCGCCTTGCCCATCAGGCCGCCGGCGGTGACCACCGAATCGCCCTTCTTGACGCCGAGGATCGCCGTCTGGTGCAGCTTCTGCCGACGCTGCTGCGGACGCAGGATCAGGAAGTAGAACAGCGGGAAAAGCACGAGGATCGGCCAGAAGGCCTGAAGGAAGATCCCGAAACCGCCGCCGGAAGCAGTGGCGCCGGCGGCCTGGGCATAAGCTGGGGTGGCGAACATGGACGTCCTGAATGGCTGGATAGGGCGACGGGAAAGCCCCCGCCCTGCAAGCGGCGCGCGCTACCATCATCGCGGCGGGCACGCAACACGGTGCGCCTTCTGGCATTGGTACGCTATTGTCGAATCACGGCGCAGCCCTGACCGAAACAGACTCAACCGCCTTGCATCCGCCGCGCGCCCGGCTTAGAGGCGCCTCCCTCGGTCGGGGCGTAGCGCAGCCTGGTAGCGCATCACACTGGGGGTGTGGGGGTCGCAGGTTCGAATCCTGTCGCCCCGACCAAAACGCTTTCCGAGGAGGTCCGAGGACCTCCTCCAGCGTCTCACTCTCCCAAGCATAATCATTGTATTTCAGTTGTTTAGCGTTTCATCGCGTCCCAAGTGCTGGCCTTGCAGCCCGCCGCGATTATGGCCAGTTTGTTGGCTCAAACCAACAATGAGCCAACACTGAGCCAACAAAGTGGCTCCGTGCGGAGTAGCGCTGGATGCTGACCGATATCGCCCTGAAGAACCTGAAACCTCAAGCCAAACCGTACAAGCGTTCGGATGGCGGCGGGTTGTTCGTCATCGTCCAGCCGAACGGTCGGAAGTACTGGCGCATCGCCTGCCGGATCGACGGGAAGCAGAAGTTCCTTTTAGGCGGTTCCTATCCTGACGTGGCGCTGCGAGATGCGCGCAACTGGCGCGAGGCGATCAAGGCGCAACTCGTGCTTGGAATGAAGCCGACAGCGCAGCCGCAGGCAGTCGCTGAGGCCGCAGCGAAGGCCGCCGGCCGGGGGGCTGACGACAGTTTCGAAGCGGTCGCCCTTGAATGGTACGAAACGCGCCTGCTGGGTTGGTCACCGCGTTACGCTGGCGTGATCATGCGGCGGATGAAGGCAGACATCTTTCCCGTCATCGGGCGCGAACCGATCGGCAGCATCACCCCGCGCCAGATGCTTGATGCGCTGCGGGAGATCGAGCATCTCGCCAAGGTTGCGATCAAGGATCTGCCCGCATTCTTCGTGAAGCTGAACAAGGATGGGGTGATCGGCTCAGTCACCTGGCGCTGCGTTGGACGATCTTGACGATGGTGCGGACGCAGGAAACGCGCTTTGCCGAGTGGTCCGAATTTGAAGGGCTGGATACCTCGGAACCGCTCTGGCGGATCCCGCCGGAGCGCATGAAGATGCGGTCTGAGCACGTTGTGCCTTTACCCCCTCAAGGGGTGGCGCTGCTCGATGAGATCCGCCGGTCCAATCGCTACCTAGAGTTGAATTCGACCGTGTTGAATCAGCGGATTCCCACTGAGGTGATTTTGTGATTCAAGGTGCTGGCTGGGCTGGAGGTCGGCATGGATGGGCAAACCTTATTCTGATGATTTGCGGTCGCG
>NZ_JAQGLG010000016.1 GCF_028292965.1 Sphingomonas bacterium
GGCCTGGCCTTCGCACTGCTCTATTCGACGCTGGCTATCCCGCTGGCCTGGCTGGCCGACCGCACCAGCCGCACCTGGGTGATCACGCTCAGCCTCGCGGTATGGAGCCTGTTCACCGGCGTGTGCGGCCTCGCCACCAGCTTCGGCCAGCTGTTTGCCGCGCGCATCGGCGTCGGCATCGGCGAGGCGGGCGGCATCGCGCCTTCCTATGCGGTGATCGCCGACATGTTCCCCCCGCGCAGCCGGGCGCGGGCGCTGGCGGTCTATTCGCTCGGCATTCCGCTCGGTTCGGCGGCGGGCGTGATGCTCGGCGGCTATATCGCCGCGCGGGTCGACTGGCGCACCGCCTTCTTCGTCGTCGGCGGCGCGGGCGTGCTGCTCGCCCCACTGTTCCGGCTGGTCGTGCGCGAGCCGGTGCGAGATGCGCCGGCGGCCGGCCGGGCGCCGGTCGGCCGGGTGTTCGCCATACTCGCCGCCAAGCCGAGTTTCTGGCTGCTCGCGCTGGGCGCCGCGTCAAGCTCGATGCTCGGTTACGGCCTGGCCTTCTGGCTACCCTCGCTGCTCAAGCGCAGCTTCCATCTCGATCTCGTTCAGACGGCACAATTCTACGGCGCGGTGCTGCTGATCGGCGGGGTGCCCGGCATCCTCCTCGGCGGCGTGATCGGTGACCGCTTCGGCGGCCGCGACCGCGCCATCTATGCCCGCGCCCCGGCGATCGCCTTCCTTATCGCGGTGCCGCTGTTCGCCGCCGGCATCATGTCGACCTCGACCGTCGCGGCGTTCCTGTTCTTCCTGATTCCGCAGGCGCTCGTCTATCTGTGGCTCGCGCCGGTCGTCACGGCGGTACAGCATCTCGTGCCCGCGCATATGCGCGCCACTGCCTCGGCAAGCTTCCTGCTGATCAACAATCTGATCGGACTCGGTGCAGGCAGCTTCGCGCTCGGTGCGGTGTCCGACGGTCTCACCGCGCGGTTCGGCGATGAGGCCTTGCGCTATTCGATGCTCGGCGGGCTGTCGCTGTACCTGCTCGCGGGCGTGCTGATGTGGCTAGCGTCGAAGCCGCTCAGGAACGACTGGGTCGACTAGCGCTCGCGCGTCGCGGCGAACTTCACCTTGGGGTAGCGCTCGACCAGATAACCGACCTCCCAGGCCGACTTGGCCATCAGCACGGGGTTGCCGTCACGGTCCTTGGCCATCTGTCCCTTGTGCAGATCGGTGAAGGCCTTCAACTCGGCCGGCGTGTCGGCCGACAGCCAGCGCGCGGTTTCATAGGGCGCCATCTCCAGCCCGGCATCGACCTTATACTCGGCCTCGAGCCGCGACAGCAGCACCTCGAGCTGCAGCTGACCGACCACGCCGACGATCCAGTTGGCGCCGATATCGGGATAGAAGACCTGCGTCACGCCCTCCTCGGCCATGTCGTCCAGCGCCTTGCGCAGCTGCTTGGTCTTGGTCGGGTCCTTCAAGGCGACGCGGCGCAGGATTTCCGGCGCGAAATTGGGCAGGCCGGTGAAGCGCACATCCGCCCGCTCGCTCAGCGTATCGCCCACCCTGAGCGTGCCGGGATTGGGGATGCCGAAGATGTCGCCCGGAAAGGCCTCGTCGGCCAGTTCGCGGTTCTGCGCGAAGAACAGGATCGGCGAGTGGATCGCGATCGGTTTGCCATGCCCCGTCGGAGTCAGCTTCATACCGCGCTTGAACACCCCCGAGCACAGCCGCATGAAGGCGATGCGGTCGCGGTGCTGCGGGTCCATGTTCGCCTGCACCTTGAACACGAAGCCCGTCACCTCGGGGTATTCGGGCGAGATCGGCGCCGGCTCGGCCGGCTGCGGGCGCGGCGGCGGGGCATGGCGCGCGAGCGCGTCGATCAGTTCGGCGACGCCGAAATCCTTCAGCGCCGAGCCGAAATAGACCGGGGTCAGGTCACCATGGCGATAGGCCTCGACATCGAAATGAGCGTAGCCGCCCAGCGCCAGTTCGGCCTCCTCGCGCAGCGTCGCCAGGCCCTTTTCGGAGATCGTCGCCGCCAGCTTCGGGTCGTCGAGCCCGGTAAAGGCCACTGCCTTGCCCATGAACTCGCGCGACGGCCCCACGGGCTGGCTCAGCGTGTTGGCGTGGAGATCGTACACCCCCTCGAAATCGCTACCCATGCCGACCGGCCAGCTCATCGCGGTGACGTCGAGCGCGAGCATATCGGCAATCTCGTCGAGCAGCTCGAACGCGTCGCGCCCCTCGCGATCGACCTTGTTGACGAAGGTGATGATCGGCACCGAACGCAGCCGGCACACCTCGAACAATTTGCGCGTCTGCGCCTCGATGCCGCGCGCCGCGTCGATCACCATCACCGCCGAATCGACCGCGGTCAGCGTGCGATAGGTGTCTTCGCTGAAATCCTCATGGCCCGGCGTGTCGAGCAGGTTGAAGGTGATGCCCTCCCGCTCGAACGTCATCACCGAAGAGGTGACCGAGATGCCGCGCTGCTGCTCGATCTTCATCCAGTCGGAGCGCGCACGACGGTTCTGCCCGCGTGCCTTGACCTCGCCGGCGAGATGGATCGCGCCGCCGAAATAGAGCAGCTTCTCGGTCAGCGTTGTCTTGCCGGCGTCGGGGTGGGAGATGATCGCGAAGGTGCGGCGGTCGGAGATGGTCGTCATTGCGCGCCGGCCCTAGCCGTTTAGTCGCGCAAGGTCACGCTTACTGAACACTGCCAGTCATCGCCGGGCGCAATCTCGAAGATTCCAGGTTTGTCGCGGAATTCGCCGGCAAAGCCCTGGGGGTCGGCATGACCATGCCATGGCTCGATGCACAGGAAGCGCGCGCCCGGCTTGGTCCAGATGCCGAGCTGCGGCGTGTCGGGAAACGTCACCTCGAGCGCAGGCCCATGCGGTGCGCCATAGCTGACACGATCCGACCGCACCGGGTCCCAGATCAGCGCGTCATGCTCGAACAGCGAATCGTCGAGCGACAGCACGCGCCCCTCCAGCGGCGACGGCGGGCGCGCCGCCACGATCAGCCCGTCGGCGACCTCCCATAGCGGGTCCGGTTCGTCCGTCGAAAAGGTCACGCGGTGCGCCTCCTTCAAATGACCATAAGGCAGTGGCCAGGCGAAAGCCGGGTGCCAGCCGAAGCTCGCCGGCAGCGGCACGGCGCCGGGATTGGTGATCGTCGCCCGCATCATCAGCGTGGCGCCTTCGATGGCAAAACCGATCTCCAGCACGAACGGAAAGGGATAGGCCGCGCGCGTCTCGGGGCTGTCGGTCAACCGGAAGTTCGCATGGTCCGCCTCGTGCGCGGTTACCGCAAAGGCCATCCGCCGCGCGAATCCATGCTGCTTCATCGGATATTCCACCCCGTCGATGCGCAGCACATCGCCGTTCAGCCGCCCGACGATCGGGAACAGGATCGGCGCGTGGCCGGTCCAGAAGGCCGGATCGGCATCGGTCATCAGATCGCGGCCCTCGCCGTCGCGGAGCCAAGTGAGCTCGGCGCCGAACGGGTTGATCGCTGCGCTCAGTCCGTCGCCGGCAATCTCGATCAAGGCCTCAGTCACGAAACGGCACGCCATGCTGCGATCACCGCCTCGGCGGCGATACGCCCCTCGCCGATCGTCGTCGCGCCCGACGTGACCGACACACGCATCACCCATTCGCCGCGCCATTCCGCCCCGCCGATATAGGCCACCGCATCCTCCTGCACCCGCGCGATGGTCGCCCTTGTGGCATCGTCGCTGTCGCCGAAGCGCAGCATGAATTGGTTGAGTTCCGGCACCATGATCAGCCGCACGCCCGGCTCGGCGACGATCCGCGTCGCCATGTCGGTTGCGACAAGGCAATGCCGCTCGACCATCTCGGCGATCCCGGCGCGGCCGAGCTGGCGGATCATCGCCCAGGCCGGAAAACCGCGCGCGCGCCGCGACAGTTCGGGGACATAGGCGGAAGGGTCGCGTTCGGCGCCCTCGGCCGGCGGCAGATAGCTGGCCGAGATCGCCATGGCGCGCCGATGCGCTTCGGCATCGCGGACGATGGCGAAGCCCGAATCATAGGGCGTCTGGAGCCACTTATGCCCATCGGTCGCCCAGCTGTCGGCCAGCTCGACGCCGCGCGTCAGGTGCGCGCGCGACGGGCAGACCTGCGCCCACAGCCCGAACGCGCCGTCGACATGCAGCCAGGCATCCGCCTCGCACGCCATCGGCGCGATCTCGGCGAACGGGTCACTCGCCCCGGTGTTGATCTGCCCGGCCTGGGCGATGGCGATCACCGGGCCATCGGCCGCGCCCAGCGCGGCGGAAAATGCGGTCGGCAGCATCCGCCCGGCATCGTCGGTCGCGACCGTCTTCACACGGCTTGCGCCAAGGCCGAGATATTTGAGTCCCGAAAACACCGTGGCATGCGCATCCGCCCCGATCAGCACGGTGATCGGCGGCGCGCCGAACATGCCATCGGCCTCGACGTCCCAGCCGGCGCGGCGCAGCACCTCGCTGCGCGCGGCGGCAAGGCACACGAAATTGGCCACCGTCGCCCCGGTGACGAAGCCGACCGAGGCGTCCTTCGGCAAGCCGAGCAGGTCGAGCAGCCACCCCGCCGCCACCGCCTCGATCGCCGAAGCGGCCGGCGCGGCGGAGAGATTGGCGGCATTCTGTCCCCAGGCCGAGGTCAGCCAGTCGGCCGCCACGCCGGTCGGATGCGATTGCCCGATCACCCAGCCGAAAAAGCGCGCACCGGTCGAGGCGCGAATGCCCGGCGTGGCACGCGCGACCAGCTCGGCGATGATCGCCTCGCCATCGCCGCCCGTCTCCGGCAGCGGCCCGGCAAACGCGTCGAGCATCGCGGCGTAGCTGGCCACCGGCGTGCGCTCCGCCGCCGCCACATCTTGGCGATAGGCGAGGGCGGCCTCGGCGGCGCGGGACATGGCGGCGAAATCGTGATCGGTCATGCGCGAGCCTTAGCGTAACCCGCGTCTCGTGCACTTCCGAATCTTGCCGCCGAAGCGGGCTCGGCGCCCTAATCTCGTGTTAAGCGATCCACGATATTCCTCCTGCCGCACTGATGAGGAATGCCCGATGACCGTAGCGATGTCCGATCTGGCGGCCCGGCTGAAAGCCGGCACGACGATCACCGCCGAGGATACGCTGGCGGTGCGCCGCATCGTCTGGCCCGATGGCGCGATCGACCCGGCCGAGGCCGAGGCGATCTTCGATCTCAACGCCGCGGTGAAGTCGTCGGCGCGCGAATGGGTCGATTTCTTCGTCGAGGCGATGAAAAATTATGTCGTCGATCAGCAGGCGCCGGTCGGTTATGTCGACGAGGCCAAGGCCGCGTGGCTGATCCAGTGCACCGACAGCGACGGCAGGGTCGACACGCTCGGCGAGCTCGAACTGCTGGTCGAAATCCTCGAAAGCGCGACCAACGCGCCGGATAGCCTCAAATCCTATGCGCTGGCGCAGATCTGCGGCGCCGTGCTCAGCGGCACCGGCCCGACCCGCGATGGCGGCGCGCTCGATCCCGGCTCGATCAACGCCACCGAGGTCGCGCTGCTGCGCCGCCTGCTCTACGCTCAGGCGAGCGACGGCCCGGCCATGATCAGCGCGGCAGAGGCCGATATGTTGTTCGCGCTCAAGGACGCCACGCTCGGCGCAGCCAATGCGCCCGAGTGGCAGAATTTCTTCGTTCAGGCGGTGGGCAACCATCTCATGGCGCACAGCGACTATCGCCCGTTGGCGCGCGAACAGGCCGCGCATCTAGACGCGTTCATGAACGATACCCATGTCAGTGTCGGGGGTTTCCTCATGCGCATGGGGCAGAGCGGCCTGACCGGCGGCTTCCTCCAGGCGTTCGCGGCGCGGCCGCCCCAGGTCGACCACATGGCCGCCGTCGCCGCCGACCAGGCGATCACGCCGGATGAACTGTCATGGCTCAAGGCACGCATCGATGCCGATGGCGGTTTCGACCCGCTGGAAAAGGCACTGATCGCGTTCGTCTCGGCCGAGAGCGGGCAGGCGATCCCGCTATCGGAACCATCGGCAGGCGCGCCTGTCGTGCCGGTGGCGGAGATCGGTCGCGCGCCGGCGAGCCCGGGCCTGGTGATCGGCCCGCGCACGGGTGGCGGCTTGAACAGCTGACGGCTCGACCGCCAGCGCAACAACACTTTCCCTTCCCCGGCGAAGGCCGGGGCCCAGTTACGGAACGCCCGTAGCTGGATCCCGGCCTCCGTCGGATAATTTTTGCCGGACGCGCAATCGAAATGATTGGGGATTTCGCACGTCACTAGAATCGGAATCGACACCTGCTGTCGAAAATTCATTCAAAGACAGCTTCGTCAATCGAGGATCATTGCGCGCGTCGCATTCCGAATTCTGGGAAAACGGATGCGTGAACTTAGTTTGGCGGTGCCAAACGGATCAAAAATGAAGTCCCGTTCGAAATGTCCGCACAAGTAACCTCCCTCACCATCCAAAAGGTCAGCGGTGTGTTGGACTAAAATCGTCACCGGCGCTCCACCGGACGGCATGTCGGCTTTCTCGATCGCCCTCCATTGCGATTGAGTGGGCCAGTCTCGGTGCAAGCCACGGATCAGAGTTCCTCCGACGGACAGCTTCGTGTCCGTTCGCCGTCCATCAGGATCTTCACAGCGGTACAGGATGAAATTCACAGGCGAGCTTCGCCCCGCCAACATTCTGAAGCTGTCTTGCGTTATCTCGACTCGTAACTGCGCCACTCGATCGATCCGGCCCGACACGCCATCGATGATATTAACGTCCGGGTCTCGTTGCGCGTGCACGATATCGACGCGCCGTTCGCAGGCGCACAACAAGACTAAAAACAAAAGCGGCGATAGCGAGCGCATCGATTGCGATGATGGCGCTTCAACACTCGGCGGGCAAGGTCGTCGCTGCCAGCATCGGCTACGACAACCCAGCCGTCTCACCCCCGCAACACCGCGCCCAGCTTCGCCGCCGCCGCGACGACCTTGTCGGCCACCGCCTTCAACTCCTCGTCGGTGAAGCTCTTCTCGCTCGCCTGCAGCGTCACCTCGACCGCCATCGAGCGCACGCCGTCGCGTTCGAACAGGTCGAACAGGCGCGCGCCCACAATCGCCGCCTTGTCGGCGCCGCGCGCCGCGCGGACCAGCGCGTCAGCGGGGAGATCGGCGGGTACGGTGAAGGCGAAGTCGCGCTTCACCGCCTGCAACGCCGGCGGGGTATAAGCGGGCCGCATGAAGCCGCTTGCCCGTTTCGGCGGGATCGCGTCGAGATACAGCTCGACCGCCGCGATCGGCCCATCGAGATCATAGGCCTTCGCTGTCAGCGGATGGACCATGCCGAACGCCGCCAGCACCGTCTTCGGACCCAACCGCAGCGTGCCCGACTGGCCGGGATGCCAGGCATCGCCCGCCTCACCCATCACCTGGAGATTGTCGACCGGTGCCCCCGCAGCGGCAAGCAGTGCCAGTGCCTCGGCCTTGGCGTCGAACGCGTCGAACGGCGTCGCCTTGCCGCTCGCCCAGCTTTTGGCGTTGCGCTCGCCGGCTAGCACCACACCGAGCGTCGGCCGCTCGGCATCCGCCAGATAACGCCGCCCGATCTCGAACAGCCGCACGCCATCGGCGCCGCGCTTGAGATTGCGCGCCGCGGCTGACAGCAGCCCCGGCAACAACGAGGGCCGCATTACCTTGAGGTCCTCGCTGATCGGGTTGGCGAGGCTCCACGTCCCGCCGCCGAACGGCGCGGCTTCGGCCTCGGACAGGATGCTCCACGTCACCGCCTCGTTGAGGCCGCGCGCGGCGGCGGCACGGCGGGCGCGGCGCTCCAGCTTCTGCTCGGGCGTCGCGGTTGGCTTGGCCACGCCGGGGATGCGGTCGAGCGGCACCGACGGCACCTTGTCGATGCCCTCGATGCGGATCACTTCCTCGACCAGGTCGGCCGAGCCATCGACGTCGCGGCGCCAGCTCGGCACGGTAACGTTCCATGCGCCATCGACGGTGAAGCCGAGCCGTTCGAGAATGTCCTTCTGCCGCGCCGGCGGGACGGCCAAGCCACCCAGCGTCTCGGCGCGCGCCGGATCATAGGCCACGACCCTGGGAGTCAAGGGCGGCTGACCGGCGCGGGTGATCGCGCTCGGCGTGCCGCCGCAATGGTCGACCACCAGCTTCGTCGCGATGGCGAGGCCGTCGTCGAGGAACGCCGGATCGACGCCGCGCTCGAAGCGCTGGCGCGCATCGCTGGTCAGCGCCAGCTTCTGCCCCGTGCGCGCGATATGGTCGGGGTCGAAGAAGGCGCATTCGATGAGCACGTCGGCCGTACCTTCCGACACGCCGCTATGCTCGCCGCCCATGATGCCGCCGATATCGTGCACCGCCACGTCGTCGGCGATCACCGTCATCGTCTCGTCGAGCGTATAGGTCTTGCCGTTGAGTGCCAGCACCTGCTCGCCCGGCTTTGCCTTGCGCGCGACCAGCCCGCCGACGAGCTTCGCCTTGTCATAGACATGCAGCGGCCGGCCGAGATCGACCGAGACGAAATTGGTGATGTCGACCAAAGCCGAAATCGGCTTCTGCCCGATCGCGGTGAGGAAGCGCCGCATCCATTCCGGCGCCGCCTTGTTGGTCACCCCCGACACGCCCTGCGCATAGAAGGCCGGGCAGCCCTCGGGGTCATCGGTGCGCACGTCCGGGGCCGGGCCATCGCCCGCCACCGGCACGATCGCATCGGCGCGATAGACCTGCGCCAGCGGTTTCAGCGTGCCGAGTCCCGCTGCGGCAAGATCGCGGGCGATACCGCGCACGCCCATGCAATCCTGCTTGTTGGGCGTGACCGACACGTCGATCACCGGATCGTCGAGCCCGGCATAGGACGGGTAGGGCGTACCGACCGGCGCATCGGCGGGCAGCTCGATAATGCCGTCATGGTCGTCGCCCAGCTCCAGTTCGCGCGTCGAGCACATCATGCCGTTCGATTCGACGCCGCGGATTTCGGCGACCTTCAGCACCATGCCGTTCGAGGGCACCGTCGCCCCCGGCATGCCGAACACACCGACCAGCCCGGCACGCGCATTGGGCGCTCCGCAGACCACCTGCAGCGGGCCGTCACCGGCATCGACCGACAATACCTGCAGCTTGTCCGCCTGCGGGTGACGCTCGGCGCTCAGTACGCGTGCGATGCGAAACGCCGCCAGCTTCTCGCCGGGATTCTCCACACCCTCGACCTCAAGGCCGACGCGCGTCAGCGCCTCGACGATCACATCGAGCGAAGCCTCGGTGTCGAGATGCTCCTTGAGCCAGTTCAGCGTGAACTTCATACCAGACAATCCGTCACCCCAGCGGAAGCTGGGGTCTCATGAGGGGTGAGGGCGACGCGCGCCACGCGGAGATTCCAGCGTGCGCTGGGATGACGACGGGTGATGATAATCATGCCCCAACGCCCCCCGACAAGGTCGGCACATCGAGCGTCGAGAAGCCATAATGTTTCAGCCAGCGGATATCGCCGTCGAAGAACGCGCGCAGATCGTCCATGCCATATTTGAGCATCGCCAGCCGATCGATGCCGCAGCCGAACGCAAAGCCCTGCCACTCCTCCGGATCGAGCCCGCAGGCGGCGATCACCTTGGGATGGACCATGCCCGAGCCGAGCACCTCCATCCACCCGTCCGACCCGCCGATCACGCGCTTGCCGTTGACCATCGTGTAACCGACATCGACCTCCGCCGAAGGTTCGGTAAAGGGGAAATAGCTCGGCCGCAGCCGCAGCACGACGTCGTCGCGCTCGAAGAACGCCTTGAGGAAGGTCTCCAGCGTCCATTTGAGATGGCCGAGCGTAATGCCCTTGTCGATCACCAGCCCCTCGACCTGATGGAACATCGGCGTGTGCGTCGCGTCGCTGTCCGAACGATAGGTACGCCCCGGCGCGATGATGCGGATCGGCGGCTTCTGATTGATCATCGTGCGGATCTGCACCGGAGACGTATGCGTGCGCAGCAGCATCTTCTTCCCCCGATCCTCGCCGTCGGGGAAGTAGAAGGTGTCGTGCATCGCCCGCGCCGGATGCGTCTCGGGAATGTTCAGCGCGGTGAAGTTATGCCAGTCGTCCTCGATCTCCGGGCCGGTGGCGACCGCAAAGCCGAGATCGGCGAAGATCTCCGCCAGCTCGTCCATCACCTGGCTGACCGGATGCACCGTTCCGGCGAGCGGTGCGGCGGCGGGCAGCGTCATGTCGAGCGTCTCGCGCGCCAGCCGCGCGTCGAGCCCTGCGCGCTCCAATGATGCCTTGCGCCCGCCGATCGCGGCGGTCACCGCCTCGCGCAAGGCGTGGATACGCGGCCCCTGCACCTGGCGCTCCTCGGGCGACATGCCGCCCAGGGTCTTGAGCAGCCCGGTGACGCTGCCGGCCTTGCCGAGCGCGGACACGCGCAAGCTCTCGATGGCCTCGGGCGTGGTCGCGCTGTCGACGGCGGCGAGCAAGTCGTCGCGCAACTGGTCGAGATCGGTCATCAGGGCCTTCCGTCTGTGGTGAGATCGATCGCCCAGAGATTGAGCGGTCCGTCCTCGGGGTCGTCACGCGTGCCTTGGTGCACGAAACCATTCTTTTCGAGCACGCGCTGCGAGCCCGGATTGTCCACGCTGGTCGCGGCGGTCAAGCCGCGATGTCCATCGGCGCTGAGGATTGGCAGCAATGCGGCGATCGCTGCGGTCATCACACCGCGTCCTTCATGCGCCGGCGCGACGCCATAGCCGATCTCGTAGCGGCCATCGGCGTCGCGCTTGGTGAAGCTGGTCATGCCGACCACCTCCTCGCCCTGGGTGATGAGCCAGGCGAGCGGGCGGGCATCGTTTTCGGCGAGTCCGGCGGTGATGCCGCGGAGCATCGCGGACACTTGGGCGGGCGCGATGCCGCCGTCACATTGACGCAGGCCGTCGGCGCGTGGCGCTTCGTCGAGCAGCCAAGCGAAATCGAGGTCGGTCATCGGGTATAGCGTAACCAATCAACCCTCCGTCACCCCGGACTTGTTCCGGGGTCCACCGTGCCGCGTCAGAAGCGGCTGGTGCGTGTGCGGGACCTTGGACTCCGGAACAAGTCCGGGGTGACGGGTAGGGGAAGGTATCGCCACATCGCGCATCCCTTCCTTCCGTCCGGCCGCTAAAAAGAAAAGGGCGCCGGTGGCTTACCACCGACGCCCCAAATCTAAACGCGCAACAGGTCGCCTCAGGCGGCCTGGGGCAGAGCCGCCTTCGCCTGCGCGATGATGGCGGTAAACACCGCCTCCTCATGCATGGCGATGTCGGCCAGGACCTTCCGGTCCAGTTCGATGCCGGCGAGCTTCAGCCCGTGCATGAACTGGCTGTAGGTCAGCCCTTCGGCGCGAACGCCGGCGTTGATGCGCTGGATCCACAGGCCGCGGAACGTCCGCTTCTTAACCTTGCGGTCGCGATAGGCGTATTGCCCGGCCTTCTCCACCGCCTGGCGGGCGATGCGGATCGTGTTCTTGCGGCGGCCATAATAGCCCTTGGCCGCATCCAGGATGCGGTTGTGCTTGGCCTTGGTGGTTACACCACGTTTGACGCGTGCCATGTCCTAATCCTCTTTCTTACTTCAGACCGTAAGGCGCCCAGGCCTTCACCGTCTTGGTATCGGGATCGGACACGAGCGACGTGCCGCGATTCTGGCGGATGTACTTGGCGTTGTGGCTGATCAGGCGATGGCGCTTGCCGGCCACACCGTGTTTCAGCTTGCCGGTGGCGGTCATCGTGAAGCGTTTCTTCACACCGCTCTTCGTCTTGAGCTTGGGCATTTTTGTCCTTTCGGTTCGGCAATCACCTCGAACAGCCGCGGCAGCCCACACTGGCCGGGCAGTTTTTCACGAGCAATCGCGTCGGAAGCGGCGGCGCATAGCGGCGACAAGGCGGAAATGCAACCTTAGTGGCGTCTCCCGGGTTATGGCGGCGATGGATACGCTGACTTCCCCGCCGCGGGCCGATGATCCGGCGGACGAAGCGGCGCCCGTGGTGGCGTCGCCGCCCGCCGATTCGCCTGCCCCGGTTACGCCCCGCCGCAACTGGTGGCGAATCGCGCGCAACATCGTGCTCGGCCTGGTCGCGTTGATCTTCCTCGCCTGGCTGATATTGTACATCACCAAAGGGCGCTTCCTGCGCCACCCGTTCGAGCGCACCGTCGCGGCCCAGACCCACCGCCAGGTCAAGGTCGCGGGCGACTTCCAGCTTTATTTCGATCCGATCAACATCCACTTCGTCGCCGAGGGGATGACGATCTCCAATCCCGACTGGGCCTCGAAGCCCAATCTGTTCGAGGCGAAGCGCATCGACACGCGCATCTCGACCTTTCCGCTGATCTTCGGCAATCGCCGGGTGCGATGGCTCGGCATCGTCGATGGCGCGCTCGATCTCGAATGGTCGAAGGACCGCAAGCGCAACAGCTGGACGTTCAGCGACCAGCCCGGCAAGCCATTCGACATGCCGACCATCCGCGCGGCGATGGTCGCGGGCACGACGCTGCGCTACATCGACCCGCAGCTGAAGCTGTCGGCCGATCTCGCTTTCCAGACGATCCGCGCCACCGACACGCGCTTCGCCAATGCGTTGCGCTTCACCGGCACCGGTACCGCGCGCGGTACCCCCTTCACCGTGTCGGGTGCGTTGCTCACCCCTAACGCGACCGCCGCCGGCGGCAAGAACCAGCTCCAGCTCCATGCCGATGCGTCGCATACCGTGTTCGACGTTTCGGGCACGCTCGACGCGCCGACCCAGCTCGAAGGCGCCGATCTCCAGGTTTCCGCGCGCGGGCACAATATCGAGGACATGTTCGCCATCCTGGGTGTCGCGGTGCCCGATACGCGCGCCTATGTGCTCCACGCCAACATGACCAAGACCGGGGACGAATATCGCTTCACCAGATTGCACGGCCGGTTCGGCGACAGCGATCTTGCCGGCAAACTCACCGTCGCCAATGCCGAGCCGCGACTGAAACTGACCGCGACGCTCGCGACACGCAGCCTCGACATCATCGATATCGCGCCGTTCATCGGCTATAATCCCGATGCCGTCGCCGCAAAGGGCAAGGCGGCCGTAGTGCGCAACGTCGGCGGCACGCCGCGCCTGCTGCCGGATGCCCCGTTGCGCGTCGAGGCGCTGAAGAATTTCGACGCCGATCTGCACTATACCGTGCGCGCCATCCGCGCCCGCAACCTGCCGGTGTCCAATGTCGACCTCACGCTCACGCTCGAAAACAGCCTGTTGAAACTCACGCCGCTGACCTTCGATATGGCGGGCGGCCATGTCTCGTCCGACATCGCGATCAATGCGCGCCGCCCGCTGGTCCACACCGACTACGACATCCGCCTGTCGCCGACGCCGATGGGCCGGCTGCTCGCCGGTTATGGTGTCGACCAATCCGGCACCACCGGCACGATCAAGGCGCGCGTGCAGCTCACCGGTGAGGGCGACACCGTCCACGATTCGCTGTCCACGTCCAATGGTCGCATCGCGATCATCATTCCCGCCGGCACCATGTGGACGCGCAACATCCAGCTGTCCGAGCTCGACATCGGCGTGTTCGTGCAGAAGATGTTCGAGAAGAAGCTCAAGGAGCCGGTGGCGATCAATTGCGGGCTGATCGCCTTCACCGTGCGAAACGGGGTGGCGGCTGCCGACCCGATCCTGATCGACACCAAAAAGAACGTCATCACCGGCCGCGGCGGGTTCAACTTCAGGAACGAGTCGCTCGATTTTGCGCTCCGCGCCGATGCCAAGACCTTCAGCCTGTTCTCGGGCCAGTCGCCGGTCGGCGTGAACGGCTATTTCGCCAAGCCGGGGATCAACGTGATCAGCCCTGAGCTGCTTACCCGCGCCGGCGTCGGTGTCGGCCTGGGCGTCGTCGCCAGCCCGCTCGCCGCCATCCTCGCCTTCATCGATGTCGGCGACGCCAAGAGCGCGCAATGCGGCCCGGTCCTGACCGGCGCCACCGCGCGCGCCCAGCGCACCACCAAAGGCAAACCGCGCGACGATGTCGGCCATGGGACGCCGGCTAAGAAGTGATGCGCGAAGGCGCAAGGATTAGGTTCGCGCGGAGACGCGGAGATGTTGCGCTCGCGGTAGCCGCGCGGCCTGCACCGCCGGCTCGCCGGTGGTGACGTTGGTTTGGCGCGTGATGCTGGCCCCCAAGGAAAACCTCTCCGCGCCTCCGCGCCTCCGCGCGAACAAATCTCTTCTTGGTCCCATGCCGGACGATCGCGATTCAAAAACCCCACCGATCCGCCATGATCGTCACCGCTCTTTCTCATGGTCGATTCGATGAAATGCCGGCGTGCCACCGCATGCCGGCCGCCTCTGTTATGCGCCGCCGCGCCTCTGTTCCGTCTCTGTTATGGCTTTCTGTTACGGCCCTGATCCGGTCTCTGTTCCGCACTTGTTATTTCTTCTGTTATTTTACGCGAGGGCTCCAACCAAACCTCTGAAAGAAAACCACAAAGTTGTAATGTCGTCGATCGCGAAAAAATTACGTCCGTGCATAACAGAGGCGCGGCCTCAGTGCCCGCGACAGGCCAGCGCCTCGAGAATGTCCTCGATCCGCGCCGGGTCGCCCGCCGCGACGACCTCGCCGATGCTGTCGGCGGTCAGCGGGTCGCCCTGCCAGTCGCACATCCGCCCGCCGGCACCCTCGACCACCGGTACGAGGGCGGCAAAGTCGTGGATCTTGAGCCCGGACTCGACGACGACGTCGAGCCAACCCGAGGCGACGCAGCCATAATTATAACAGTCGCCGCCCAGCACCGTGCTGCGCACCGCGCCGTCGAGATGTTCGAAGGCATGGAGCTGGTCGTCGCCGAACAGCGCGGGCGAGGTGGTCGCGAGCAATGCGTCCTTGAGCTCGCGGCAGGCGCGGGTGGTGGTCGGCTGTCCGTTCAGCGTGGTCGGCTGGCCGACGCTGCCCAGCCAGCGCTCGTTGAGGATCGGCTGGTCGATCACGCCGAGCATCGGCCAGCCCTCCATGACCAGCGCGATCAGCGTACCGAAGATCGGCCGGCCGGCGATGAAACTGCGCGTGCCGTCCACGGGGTCGAGCACCCAGGCACGGCCGCTGGTGCCCTCGCGCACGCCATATTCCTCACCGATGATCGCGTCGTCGGGAAAACGTGCCTCGATCAGCTTGCGCATCACGGCTTCCGCCTCGCGGTCGGCCAGCGTGACGGGCGAGGCGTCGTCCTTGGTCTCGAGGCCATGGGAGGCACGAAAATAGGGACGGATCACCGCTCCGGCGGCATCGGCGAGCTGGTTCGCGAAATCGCGATCGGTCTGGGTTACGCGCATTGCACGCGCCTAGCCGTCCTGCCAAAGCGACGCCAGAGGCTGTGCCGGGGGGTGAGTTCATGCGGACCTTGTCGAACATCGCGGTTGCCGGCGCACTGACCTGCGTTGCCGCTCCGGCTGCGGCGCAACTCCGCCCGCTGCTCGATCCGCCCGCCTCGGCCGAGGCGGCACGGGCCCGGGTCGAGGTGTTCCTGCTCAACCAGGGCACCACACTCGCCCCGGCGCAGGGGCCGGCCGAACTGGAAGTCGTGGCGAAGGACGGCACCCGGCTCCGCCTGATCGCGGCGCCCGACGGCGAGGGCCCGGTCGCACCCGGCGCCTTTGCCCGCGTCACCTATCGCCTCGCCGCGGCCACGCCGCCGGCAGCGGCAATGGCCGCCGCGGCACCGCCCGCCGCTGCGCCATCGGTCGTGGCCGAGCAGCCGAGCCGCACCTCGCGCGGCACGACCAGCGGCTTTTTCGACCGCCTCCATCCCTATGCCCCGACCTATGGCGTGATGGGTGGCGGCGACGCCGGCGCCAAGCTGCAGTTCAGCTTCGACTTCCGCCTGCTCGGCCACGATGACGGCCCGCATGTCGACTTCGCTTATACCCAGACGATCTTCTGGGCGCTCGACCGACCGTCGGGGCCGATCCGCGCCACGGGCTACAGCCCGGAGCTGTTCGTCGACGTGCCGCTCGGCGGCAACGCGGTGGTCGGCGGGGGCTATCGCCACGACAGCAATGGCGGCGGGCCGACCAACTCGATCGATGTCAACCGCGTGTTCGTGCGCGCGGCCAAGGCGTTCGATCTGGGTGGCGGCTGGCGCGTCGACCTGACGCCGATGGCGTGGTTCTATTTCGGCGATCAGGGGATCGCGCCCGACATCGATCGCTATTGGGGCTATACCTCCCTGGGTGTGTCGCTCGGCCAGCGGGGCGGCCTCAAATTGGCAGTGACCGCGCGCGGCAATCCGGGCACCGGCAAGGGTTCGGCCGAGGCGTTCCTGTCCTTCCCGCTGGCACGGATCAGCGACGCGCTGCCGCATCTCTATCTCTTCGGCCAGGCCTATACCGGCTATGGCGAGGCGATGATCGACTATAACAAGCGCGCGACGCACCTTCGTGCCGGCATCGCGTTCACGCGATAAAAAGGCCCGGTGTGAACCCTTTCTGACAGCTATGGTCACCGGATTTTAGCCATTACGATTTAATCGAAAGCGATGAAGGGGGCGATCGACCGCATGCTTGGGGTATGCGGTATGGGGAGTCAGGGACCAGATGGCCGCAGCATCCGTGGCACGCATGGCGAAGATAGAGGATGCGGGTGCGCATCTCTACAACGCGATCGGCGTGTTCCTCAACCAGCATCGGCTCAGCCCCGACCCGCGCCACTATGCTTTCGCCTTTTGTGTGCTGAGCGATCCCAAGGGCGTGGTCGCGCAATCGGTCGCGGCGATGACCGAGGGCGGTATCCGCCTCTCGTCGCGCGACATCGAGTCGCTCGGCGGTGAGGTCGGCGCAGCGCATGCCGCCGCTCCATCGGCCGCCGATGGCCTGGTCGCCCAGACCCAGATGCAGGTCGAAGGCTTTACCGACATGATGCAGACGATTCGCGCCGAGACCCAGGGCTTCGGCCGCGATCTCGCC
>NZ_JAQGLG010000023.1 GCF_028292965.1 Sphingomonas bacterium
TGCAGCATCTAGGACGCTGGCTCCAATCGTTCAAGTCGCTTATACCGATCGGACTGATTGGAAAAATCGATGACAGTCCATCTCCCCACGATCAAGCAGCTGCAATATCTGATCGCGCTTCGCCAGCACGGCCATTTCGGCAAAGCGGCGGAGGCTTGCTTCGTCACTCAGTCGACACTTTCCGCGGGTCTCCGCGAGCTTGAGAACCTGCTTGGCGTCACGCTGGTCGAGCGCACGCGCCGCGTCGTCCGCTTCACCCCGCTCGGGCAGAAAATCGCGGACAAGGCAGTGCGCCTGCTGCGCGAAGGCGAGGAACTGGCCGACATGGCGCGGGCGCAGGGCCAGCCGCTGCACGGCGAGCTGCGCATGGGGGTCATCCCCACCATCGCCCCCTTCCTTCTGCCGGCGATGCTGCCGCGGCTCCGCCGGCAATGGCCCGACCTCAAGTTGTTCCTGCGCGAGGAGACCAGTCACCAAGCCTGCGAAGCGCTCCACCGCGGGCAACTCGACTGCGTCCTCTTGGCCCTGCCCTTCGCCTGCGGCGGCGGCGTCGACGAGGCCGCCTTGTTCGACGACCGGCTGTTCGTCGCTTACCCGCCGGGCGAAGCGCCGCCCGGGTCGAGCATCGCCGCCGCGGCGATCGACGAGAACCGGCTTCTGATGCTCGAAGACGGCCATTGCCTGAAGGACCATGCCTTGTCCGCCTGCAACCGGCCGGAGCTTCGCGCCGAGGCGGCGATGATGGGCACTTCGCTGCACACGCTGGTGCAGATGGTCGACAACGGCCTCGGCCTCACCTTCGTCCCCGAAATGGCGATCGAGGCGGGGATTCTCGAAGGCACGGGGATCGACGCCCGGCCGCTCGAATCCGAGCACGGATTTCGCCGGATCGCGCTGATCTGGCGCCAGTCGAGCCCGCGCGAGCAGGAATTCGAGCTGCTCGCCGAGACCCTCCGCCAGATCGCGCGCGACGTCATCCCCGCGGCTGAACGCCCGCTGGAATCCGGCGCTATTTCGCGATAGCCGGCTCGGCGATTCCTATTGGCTCGACGCTGTTGCGGTTCTGCGGCACGTCGAAGCGGTCTGCGTTCATGACCTTCGTCCAGGCGCTCACGAAGTCGCGGACGAACTTTTCCTCATGGCCCTTCTCGGCATAGACTTCGGCGACGGCGCGGAGCTGGCTGTTCGACCCGAAAATGAGGTCGGTGCGACTCGCTCGCCACTTCTCCTGCTTCCCGCCACGGTCAAAGCCGATGAATTCCTCGTCGCCGCTGTCGTCGACCACTTCCCAGAAGGTGCCGCTGTCGAGCAGATTGACGAAGAAGTCGTTGGTCAGCTGCCCCTTGCGCGTGGTGAACACCCCCTCCGGCGCGTCCTTATGGTTGGCCCCGAGCACGCGCAGCCCACCCAGCAGCACCGTCATCTCCGGCACCGACAGGCCGAGCAGCGATGCGCGGTCGAGCAGCAACTCCTCGGTCTTCACACTATGCTTGGTCTTGAGATAGTTGCGGAAACCGTCCGCCACCGGCTCCATCACCGCAAAGCTCTCGGCATCGGTCCAGTCCTGCGTCGCGTCGCCGCGCCCACCGGTGAACGGCACCGCGACGTCGAAGCCGGCATCCTTCGCCGCCTTCTCCACCGCCGCCGTGCCGGCCAGCACGATCGCATCGGCCATCGACAGCGATCCGCGCAACTCGTCGATCTTCGCCAGGATCCGCCCGAGCTCCTCCGGCTCGTTCACCGCCCAGCCGCGCTGCGGGTCGAGCCGGATACGCGCCCCATTGGCACCGCCGCGATGGTCGGTCCGGCGATAGGTCGAGGCCGATGCCCAAGCCGCCTTGACCAGCTGGCCGACGCTGAACCCCGCATCCAGGATCTTCGCCTTGAACGCCGCCACATCCGCGTCGGAGGGCGTGGTGCCGGCCGGCACCGGATCCTGCCAGATCAAATCCTCCGCTGGCACTTCCGGCCCGAGATACCGCACCTTCGGCCCCATGTCGCGGTGCGTCAGCTTGAACCAGGCGCGCGCGAACGCATCCTTGAACGCCTCATGGTCGTTGCGGAACTTCTCGGAGATCACGCGGAACTCCGGGTCGACCTTCAGCGCCATGTCGGCCGTGGTCATCATCGTCGGCACGCGCTGCGACGGGTCGTGCGCCGCCGGCGCCATGTCCTCGGGCTTCTGGTCGATCGGCTGCCACTGCTTGGCGCCCGCCGGGCTGCGCACCAGCTCATATTCGTAATCGAGCAGCAGCCGGAAGTAATTCTCCGACCATTCCGTCGGCGTGTTCACCCATGACCCCTCGATGCCGCTGGTGATGGTATGCGCGCCGATCCCGCTTTCAAACGCGTTCGACCAGCCCAGCCCCTGCAGCGAAATGTCGCCCCCTTCCGGCGCCGCGCCGACCAGGCTCGCATCGCCCGCGCCATGCGCCTTGCCGAAAGTATGGCCACCGGCGGTCAGCGCGACGGTCTCCTCATGGTTCATCGCCATGCGCTCGAACGTCTCCTTGATGTCGCGCGCCGATTGCAACGCGTCGGGCACGCCGCCCGGCCCTTCGGGGTTGACGTAGATCAGCCCCATCTGGATCGCCGCCAGCGGATGCTCCAGCTCCAGCTCTTCCTCGGGCAGGATGCGCGTCTTGTTGTCGGGGTGTCCGACGAACTGCTCCTCGCTGCCCCAATAGATGTCGCGCTCGGGCTCGAACACGTCGCGCCGCCCGCCGCCGAAGCCGAAGATGGGGCCGCCCATCGATTCGATCGCGACATTGCCGGCCAGGATGAACAGATCGGCCCAGCTGATCTGCTTGCCGTATTTGCGCTTGATCGGCCACAACAGCCGCCGTGCCTTGTCGAGATTGCCATTGTCCGGCCAGGAATTGAGCGGCGCGAAACGCTGTTGCCCGCTATTGGCCCCGCCGCGCCCGTCTGCGGTGCGATAGGTGCCCGCGGCATGCCACGCCATGCGGATGAACAGCCCGCCATAATTGCCGTAATCGGCCGGCCACCAGGGCTGGCTGTCGGTCATCAGCGCGGTCAGGTCGGCCTTGAGCGCGGTGTAATCGATCGTGTTGAACGCTTCGGCATAATCGAAATCGGCGCCCATCGGGTCGGGCGAGGTGCCGCCCTGGTTGAGTACCTCGAGCGGCAGCGCCTCGGGCCACCAATCGCGGTTGGTGCGCCCCAGCAGCGACCGCACCGTGTTCGGCTGGCCCATCGGGCAACCCATTTCGCCTGTCTTCGCGTCCATGCTTCGCTCTCCTGTGCTTGGTTTGGCTGGAGGCTAGGCGCGGGGGGAGATTGGGTAAATCGATTAAACTTGGTCAGTGTTTATCGGAAAACCGATCACGGGCGCGTCGTCCGGATCGTCGGAGGTGCCGGTGCGATATGTCAGATGTCAGCCGGGCGCACCCGCCATCGCGGCCCGCTGCGGTCTGTCAGGCGCGCTGGTCCACGCCAGCCACACCACCACACCGGAAATCGCCAGTCCGAAGCCGATGATCGCACCGGTCGTTATCGCGCCGACGCCGGGCATCGCGGCTTCCCACGCACCGCTCTTCCCCAGCGTTTCGAACAGCACGCTTTGCACGGCGATAGCGCCGGCCGCGACGAGGAACGGCCACGCCGTCTTCCGTCGCCGCAGATAAAGCGTCATCGCCAGGGCGATCGAGATCAGGTTCGACAGCTGCAGCCCATAACCGAACTTGTAGAATTGATCTGGCCCGCGGATCGCCAGCGGCCCGGCGATCTGGAACACCCGCACGAAGATCGGCGGCAGCAGGAACAGCGGGATCGCCAGCATCGCCGCCGCATGCACCTGCACCACGCGCCGTCGGCTCACCGCAACGTAATAGAGAAAGAGCACGACGACGCTTGTCGCTATATCGACCGGCGTCAGTCGCGCGCCGAATGTCTGGTGGAATATATTGTCGTGCGACACGAAGCCCGCCGCCATCACTTGCACGATTAGCAATCCGCTGACCCAGAAGACCGGAAACAGCCCCAGGCTGATCCGCCCCGCCGCCCGGTGCAGAGGCCGCGCGCTCCGCTCGATCGACCAGCTCTGTACGGCGGTCAGCACCACCCACAAGGCGGCGGTGATGCCGTGGGCGTGCAATACCCACGACACCGCACCAAGACGACCGAGATAGCTCGGCCAGAATGCCAGCCCGATCAGCGGAACCAGCGCCAATATCCAAAGATAAGCGTGTCGATATGGCATGTCGCCAACCCCCGTTTGCGCGCTTTTTGTAACAGCAAGCGGGAAAGGATCAACACCCGCGGCGACCGTCGAATCCATCCGCTTCGCTATTGTTTCCGCAGGGCAATCCTTCACTCTTCCAGCGATGAAACACGTCCGGCGCAAAGTGCCGGGGCGGTTGCCGCAAGGGGCGCGGCACAGGGGGAGAGCAAGGTCATGACATCACGCCTGCACCGCGACGGCCGCATCTGGTTCGTCACCCTTTCCACCACCGCGCTCGCCGCCGCCGGCCTCGCCGGCTGCAAGCCCGCATCCCCCGCGGGCAACGCTATCGCCACTGCGACCCCGCTCGCCAGCCCCTGCGGTCAACTCGCCCCGACCCAGACCTCTGCGCTGCCGAGCAACCCCGGCAACAACCAGGCCGAGGTCGATTGCTCGGCCTGGTCCGCCTTCATCGCGCTCAACTGGCGCGCCGATCCGGCCAAGCCCGGCTTCCCCGATCCCGCCGCCGACTGGGCCAGCTTCGGCACGCCCGGCGACAATGGCCCAAAGGTGTGGGAGAGCTATCTCGAGGCCAGCAACGTGTTCGGCGGCAAGGCCCCGCTCAAGGGGATGTGGCAAGCCAAACGCCCGGGCGTGAAATCGCTCGTCCGCCTCTCGAAACTCAACAATATCGATCTCTCGGCCATCGACCAGGCCGGCAGCGGCGACCATTGGCTGACCAATCAGCGCGGCGACGTCACCTATTATGAGGTGATGATGAACCAGGACGAGTTCGAATTCATCACCCAGGCCAATTTCGACCTGACCACCGCCGCCGGCCAGCTCGCCTGCGCGCAGCAGCCCGGCAAGCCCGTGTCGGACAGCTTCCCGCCGCTCAAGCCGCCTTACCCGCCCGGCACGGTGCTGCGCGGCGGCATCAATTTCCCCGCCGGCAATGGTGCTGGCTGGGACGACACGGATTGCACTGGCAGCACCCACAGCTTCGGCCAGCATGTCGGCGCGATGGAGGTCAAGGCGGCCTGGACGCCGCTGCCCGCCGACGGTTCGCTCAATTATCGCTACAAGACCGCCCAGGCCGAGATCCTCGACCCGACCACCAAGAAGGTCCGCACCGTCACCGTCGGGCTGACCGGGCTGCACATCATCCGCAAGCGCTTCCCGCGCCTGCCCTGGGTATGGGCGACCTTCGAGCAGATCGACAACAGCCCCGACGAGGCGGCCGGCGGCGGCTTCACCCCGCCCGCGCTGCCGGCCAACCCCAACCAGAAACCGTCACCGGGCTTCACCTTCTTCAATCCGACCTGCAACCCGGGCAACGACAAGGTCTATGCCTGCAAGCACAACGCCCCGCCGACGCCGTGCGGCCCGGCCGGCACGCCGTGCGATCCGTACACCGCGCCGATGCAGATCACCCGCATCAACCCCGTCGGCGCCACGGCGAACAGCGTCACCGCCTATGTCTGGAACATGCTGCCGCCCAAATCGGTGTTCAATTATTATCGGCTGGTCGACGTGCAATGGCCGACCGCCGGCATCGCCAAGCCGGTCCCGGGCCCCGGCCTGAAGACGCCGCTGACCATGGGCACCCCGACGCCCCAGGGCGCCGCCGGCGGCCCGACCCAGATCGTCGCCAACACCACGCTGGAATCGTTCCAGCAGACTTCGAATGCTTGCATGGACTGCCACGTCTACGCGCCGATCGCCTCGCCGCAATTGCTGGCGGCGACCGGGCCGCATGGCTTGCGCATGGTGGCGAAGCCGGCGGCAGGGGCGGCGGCGCCTTATGCGGCGGACTATTCGTTTTTGTTTGTTTCGGAGACGAAGCGGTAGGGTTGAGGTACGGGCGACAATTCGCCGTTTGGCGCCCAGCAGTTTCGTCGTCCTGGCTACTTAAAGCCGCCCTTCTCGCCGCGTGGCATCGACTCAAGAGAACCATGCGAGGTCATCGAACGGTGGGGCGCGTCCGGCAGATTGTCACCGTGACCGCCAGGACGACGGTTCCGAAGCTTTTTTCTCCGGGCATAGTGCCGACGTAAAGGAGCGACAGGAAAGGAGAGCCGTCGTGCCGCAAGCGCTTTCCCGTTTACTCACGCCTCGACGTCGCACCCACCTTCGAGCCGGGGGTGAAGCGTGCGATCCTTGGCTGCACAAAATCAACGCGCATCGACACGACGCACAAATATGTAGATTGCATGGAGCCACGGCTTCTCGTTTCGTCGGCGCGTCGGCCAGGCGCCGGCAGCGTGACGAACAAGCCCGGTTATCCTTTGAGAAGCTCGATCTTGTTCGCGAACTCGGCGGGAGAGATTGGCTTCACGATGACGCCTCGGGCCAGTTCGGGATAGCTGGCGGCAATGGCTTCCTGCCCGGTCACGAAGAGAGACGGAACACCACGCTCCTTCAGCCAGGCGACGATCTGCGGCCCGGTGGCGCCATCGGCGAGATCGATATCGACAAGCGCGCCATCGATGTCGTCGACTTCAAGATCGGCTTTGAGCTGGGCGAAGCTGTCGGCGGAGCCGACGAATAGGTGGCCAGTATCCTCGATCAACTGTTCGAGGTGGAACACGATCAACGCATTATCCTCGATGCAATAGAGGCGAAGCGGTGGTGCAAGGGAACTCTTTGGGAGCGTCATCCGCTGCAAACGTGCGGTCAGCCTTGCGGCTCCCCGGCGACACGCGAAAGCGGTCCCGTGACCGTGCACCTCAGTCCGCCGGCCGCAAAATCGATATCGGGTTTGTTGCCGAACAGACTGCCGAGTGCGGAACGCAGATACCGCGTGCCATAGCCGCTACGTGACGGCGCGACGACTGAGGGACCGCCGTCCTCCTGCCACTCCATCGACAGATTCGGGCGGAGGTCGGCGTCGACCTGCCATTGGAACGTCACCCGGCCTTTCGGCCGCGAGAGCGCGCCATATTTGATCGCATTGGTGGTCAATTCGTGCAGGCACAGTGCCAGGGTCGTGCCGGCATCTCTGGTCAGCGTCACCGGCGGTCCGTGCACTTCGATCCGGCTGACCCCTGCCTGGCGATAGGGGTCGAACGTGAGCGCGGCGACCTCGGCGATGGAGATCGACTCGCCTTGGGCTTCGAAGACTGCAGAATGCACCCTTGCAAGGGCGTGCAGCCGCGCGCGAAAATCCTCGCCCAGCGCTTCGACGTCTGCGGCTCCGCGGCTGGTCATTTCGAAGATCGAAGACACGCTCGCAAGGATGTTCTTGACCCGGTGATTGAGCTCGCGGCGAAGTTCGACCTCGCGATCGATATGGTCGCGCACGTCGCGCTGGCGCAATCGCGCCAGCAGCGCCGACTGGACGCCGCTGACAAGTTCGACGGGCGCCAGCGGGCGCTGGTAGAAGAGCTGGCGCGATCTTGGCCAGGCCGCCTCCAGCGCCACCCGGATGCGCGCGTTCGGCGAGGCGCGGTCGAGCAATACGACGATGGGCATCTCGGACCAGGGCGGCTGATCGTGGAGATGTTCGGCGATCACAGCGATCAGCGCCGGGGTCAACGCTTCGTGGGTGGTCACGAGCACACCGGGGCCGGCCGCGAGATGCGCGGCCAGATCGGTCGCCGTGCAATGGGCAACGGCGATCTCATACTCGTTGAGGAGCTGACCCAGATACTCGGCGTCCCGTCGGTACGGTGCGAGGATCAGAACCTGGTCGAGCGCGCCCGGTTCGTCCCCATTGGGGTCGCTCATGCCGTCGGAAGAGGATTGAACGGGACAACGGTGATGCCCGTACTCTTGATGAAGAGCTCGTGGACATCGAGATCATGGGGACCGTGGCGCTTTTTCACGACGGCGATGTTGCGGCGCAGGTGGCCCTCGTCCTCGGAGATGCGCAGCAGCAAAACCGTGTCGCCGAGGAAGCTGACATCGACATCGATTCCAACATTCTGGCCCAGCAGCCCGTGCTGGGCCACGATCAGCATGGTCAGAACGCCTGATCGCGCGAGGTATTTGAGAAGCGACTGAATGTCGCGCACCGCCTTCTCGCGGTGCGGTAGCGAATTGAGATAGCCCGTGAAGCTGTCGATGACGACGACCCGGGTCTTGAACTCGGTGACGATCGACTGGACGATCTGGGCAAACTCCCCGGGTGAAATCTCGTTGGGGTTGAAATCGCGGATGATCAGCTGGCCGTCCTGATGGAACTGCCTGACGTCCATGCCGAGACCTTCGGATCGCCTGAAGAAAGTTTCCAGCCGCTCCTCGAACAGGAACAAAGCGACATGCTCACCGCGCTTGAGCGCTGCGGTCGCGTAAAGTGACGCCATGGTCGACTTGCCGGTCCCGGCTTGGCCGATGACGAGCGTGGTCGTGCCCGATTCCTGTCCGCCGCCGAACATGTCGTCGAGCGTATCGACCCCAGACTTGATCAACTGGGGTTTGCGCGCATCCACCGCGTCTCCGGGAATGATGCGCGGAAAGACCACGACGCCTTCGCCCTCGCGGATCGCCATGTCATGATAGCCATCCGCGATCGGCACGCCCCGCATCTTGCTGACCTCGATGCGCCGACGCACCGAACCATAATCCTCGAGCGACTTGTCGAATCGGATGACGCCGTGGGCGATGCCTTCGACCTCCTCGCCGCTGGTCGCAGCCTCGCTGGACTGGGTATCGAGCAGCAGGGCGACGACATTGCGCTGGGCGAGGAAGGTCTTGAAGCCGAGCAGCTCGCGACGAAAGCGCGGCGTGTCGCCGGTTATCAGCCGGATCTCCAGCAATGAATCATAGACGAGCCGCTGGGGCTTATGCTCCTCGATCGCCTGCTCGATGGCCTGGCGGGTCTCGTCCAGCCGCAGTTCGGCGGTCTGGAAGATCGTCTGGTCCGCCGCGCCGTTCAGCGCGTCCGACGCCGACAATTCCTCTATGCGGATGCCGTCGAGCGTCCAGTCGTGCGATTGCGCGATCGCTGTCAGTTCCGCCGCCGTTTGGGAGAGGCTCACATAGATGCACCGTTCGCCCGCCTCGACGCCGGCGCGGAGGAATTGCAGCGCGGCCGTCGTCTTGCCTGCGCCGGGCGCACCCTGCATGATATAAAGATTGGATGCCGGAAGGCCTCCGCGAAGGATCTGGTCCAGTCCGGCGACGCCCGTCGAAACCTTCGCCTGTGATTTACGCTTACTCACGCGCCGCTCCCTACAAGGATTGGATGGCATTGATCGCGCAGGCTTTCCAACCGGAATGGCGCTGGGCGATCGACGTGTGACGCACATAGCCGTGAGAGACGCGCATGTGAACGGGGGTAGTTACATCCGCCGCCCCGGACCTGGACCAGACGGCGCCGCGCAGAGGCCGCCTTCGCTATAGAAGACGATCCTGCCAAAAATCTGCGTTGTTGGGGCTGTGGCTTCCGAAAGAGAGGGCGGTGAGGGCGAGCCGGCTCATGCCTGAACAGAGGCAGCTCTCAGGAATCGCTATGACATAAGTAGAGGGACAGGGCTGAGGCAGAGCCGACGAAAGATGCGATTCCTTGGTCGCAACCCTACCGCCCCAAAGCCCCCGCAATCAGCCCCCGCGTATTCGCCACGCCATACAGCGCGATAAAGCTCCCCATGCGCGGCCCCTGGCTCGTCCCCAGCAGCGTCTCGTACAGCGCCTTGAACCAGTCGCGCAGATTCTCGAAGCCACCAAGGTCCCCGAATTCACTCTTGCCGATCTCATAGACGATGTTCTGGATCGTCTCGGCGTCCGCATCCGCCGGCAGCGCGGCCAGTTCGGCGTCGAGCTTCTCCAGCGCCGCCATCTCCACGCCCTCCGGCGCGCGGCGCTTCAGCGTCGGGGCGACGAAGTCGCGGCCATAGGCCAGCGCGCGGTCGATCAGCCGGTCGAGCTCGGGAAAGCGCTCCGGCGTGGCATCGACAACGTAATTGCCGAGATAGCCCCATACCTGCTCCTTGGTCGCATCGCCCATCACCCCGACCAGGTTGAGCAGCAGGCCGAACGTTACCGGCAGCTCGCCCGTCGGCAGCTTGCCGTCATGGATATGGTGCACCGGGTTGCCGAGCTTTTCCTTCAGCTCCTGGCCGGCATAATTGCCGCGGAACTGCCAGTAATCGTCCACCGCCCGCGGGATCACGCCCATGTGCAGCGACTTGGCCTTTTTCGGCTCGCGATAGATGTAGAAGGCCAGGCTCTCCTCCGGGCCATAGGTCAGCCATTGCTCCAGGCTCAGCCCATTGCCCTTCGACTTGGAGATCTTCTCGCCCTTCTCGTCGAGGAACATCTCGTAGGTCAGCCCCTCGGGCGGGCGGGCGCCGAGCACGCGGGTGATCTTCGATGCCTGGGTGACGCTGTCGATCAGGTCCTTGCCCGACATCTCGTAATCGACGCCGAGCGCGGTCCAGCGCATCGCCCAGTCGACCTTCCATTGCAGCTTGGCCTGGCCGCCGAACACGCTCTGCTCGATCCGCTCGCCCTCGTCCTTGAAGGCGATCATGCCGGTCGCGGCATCGACCACCTCGACCGGCACCTGCAGCACGATCCCCGATTTTGGGGATACCGGCAGCACCGGCGAATAGGTCGCGGCGCGCTCGGCACGCAGCGTCGGCAGCATCACGTCCATGATCGCGGCATAGCGTTCCAGGATCAGCTTCAGCGTCGCATCGAACCGGCCCGAGGCATATTCGGTGGTCGACGACATGAACTCGTAATCGAAGCCATAGCGATCGAGAAAGTCGCGCAGCATCGCATTGTTGTGCGCGGCGAAGCTCTCATACTTGCCGAACGGGTCGGGGATGCGGCTCAGCGGCTTGCCGAGCCATTCGGTCAGCATCGCCTTGTTGGGCACGTTGTCGGGCACCTTGCGCAGGCCGTCCATATCGTCGCTGAACTCCACCAGCCGGGTCGGCGTATCGCTCCGCGCATGGAAGGCGTTGCGCACCATCGTCGTGCGCAGCACCTCGTTGAACGTGCCGATATGCGGCAGGCCCGACGGGCCGTACCCCGTCTCGAACAGCACCGGCACGTTCCCCGGCTTCCCGTCCGGATAACGCTTGAGGAGCTTGCGCGCCTCCTCATAAGGCCAGGCCTTGGAGTCGAGTGCAGCGGCGCGAAGAGCGGTGTCGGTCATGATGGCGCAGCGACTGCGCGAAGGCGGCCGCTTTTGCAACCTTGGGGACGGGATCGGCCGCACACCCCTGCTTCCGTCATGCCGGACTTGTTCCGGCATCCACCGTCCCGCTGACGCATCAGCCCTCGGTAACGCGGCACGATGGACCCCGGAACAAGTCCGGGGTGACGGAGAAGTTCGTGCGCGATTCAACCCCGCCGCCACATCGGCGAAGATGCTCCCGACGCCGGCCCCACCCGGCACCGCAGCAGTGAGCGAACGTGACAAAACCAGCGAGCGATCATCCCCCAACTCCCGTTCGCTTCGAGCGAAGTCGAGAAGCCTGTCCCCTCCCACTGTTTCTCGACTTCGCTCGAAACGAACGGTGTGGGGGAAGGCCGCGCGAAGCGCATGAAGAACTTGCCCACTCACGAGCGCGTGAGGCTCAGTCACAACGCCCCCACAAACGAAATCTCCGCGCCTCCGCGTCTCCGCGCGAACAAATCATCTTCTTCTTTCTCACGCATCCGCGCCCATCACCGCATCGGAAATTCCCTGCCACCACCCCCCGAAAAAACACAAAAATTCCCTGCCAATTCCCTGCCGGCAGGGAATTTCACCCACACCCCCGCACACCCCGTTCCCCTGATGTTCCGACTTCGCTAAGGTAACCCGATGCCCCCGCTTCCCTACCCCGCGCTCCACGCCAGCCATGGCGGCATCTGGATCGCGCAGCCCGATGGCAGCTGCCGCACGGTCGGGCGCGGCGAGGCGATCCGGCTTGCCGCCGACACGCCGATGATCATGCTCGGCGCGCCGCTGATCGGGCAGCGGCTCGGCCATGCCGAGCTGTCGGGGCTCGACCTGCTCGAGCTGTTCGCCTTCCTCTTCCCGGCGCGCTTCATGGTGCCGACGCCGCGCGGCCTTGCCCGCGCCACCGGGCTCGACGTGCCGACCCGCGACGAGGAGGTCGCTCCCTTCCTGCTCCGCGCCACCGCCGCGCTGCTCGATGTGCCCAAGGGCGACTGGCCCGAGCGCGAGGGTGCCTGGACCTCGCTGCAGTCGCTGTTCCGCCTGCGCTGGCCGTGGTCGATGCCGCTGATCGACCGCGTCGCCAAGCCCGCCACGCAGGAACGCTGGCTGTTCACCAAGCTGACCGAATGGTCGGAGAGCGCCCCGCGCCCGGCGCCGCGCACCGTCGCCATCGACCCCGTGCAGACCGCCGAGCGCCTCGCCCGCCTCGTCGGCGCGGGCGCCGAGCAGCGCCCCGGCCAGCGCGCCTATGCCGAGGCGGCGATCGAGGCCTTTGCCCCGCGCATGATGCGCGACGCGCCCAATCTCGTGCTGGCCGAGGCCGGCACCGGCATCGGCAAGACGCTCGGTTACCTCGCCCCCGCCTCGCTGTGGGCCGAGCAGGCCGGCGGCGCGGTATGGGTGTCGACCTTCACCAAGGCGCTGCAACGCCAGCTCGCCCAGGAGACGGTGCGCCTGTTCCCGGACCCCGCCGAGCGCCGCGCCAAGGTCGTCACGCGCAAGGGCCGCGAGAACTATCTCTGCCTGCTCAACCTCGAGGATGCGTTGCAGGGCGGGTTCGCCGGCCGCGCCGCGATCCTCGCCCAGCTCGTCGCGCGCTGGGCGGCATACAGCGCCGACGGCGACATGATCGGCGGCGATCTGCCCGGCTGGCTGCCGACCCTGTTCCGCCGCAACGGCTCGACCGCGCTGACGGATCGGCGGGGC
>NZ_JAQGLG010000113.1 GCF_028292965.1 Sphingomonas bacterium
GTCTCCGCGTCTCCGCGTCTCCGCGTCTCCGCGTCTCCGCGTGAACAAATCCCTTCTTCTTGCACAACGCCAGGCAACGTCACGAACCCGCCATATAACGAGCGCAAGCAGCCCCCCCCCGGGACAAGGGAGAACACAATGACCCTCGCTATCGACCGCCGCTCGCTATTGTTGACCGGCACACTCGGCCTCGGCGCCTTCGCCATTCCCGGCTTCGCCCAGACCCCCGCGGTCAATGCCGCACGCGGCTTCACCCACAGTGTCGCGAGCGGCGAACCGGCCAGCGATTCGATGCTGCTGTGGACGCGCTACGTCCCCACCGATGGCGGCGCGGTCGAGTTGCGCGCCGAGATCGCCGAAACGCCCGACTTCGCCCATGTCGTCGCCGGCGGTGCGCAGATCACCGGCCCGTGGCGCGATCACACCGCCAAGATCACCGTCGCCGGCCTGTTGCCGGGGCGCACCTATCATTACCGCTTCGTCGCGCCCGACGGCACGATGTCGCCGGTCGGCCGCACGCGCACCCTCCCCGAAGGCGATACGGCGCGGTTCCGCGCGGCGATCTTTTCGTGTTCGAACATGCCATTCGGCTATTTCAACGCCTATGCGCATGCCGCGGCGCGCGACGATCTCGATCTCGCCGTGCATCTCGGCGACTATTTCTACGAATATGACAACGGTCACTATCCCGCGCCCGATGAGGTCGTCGGCGCGCGCCTGCCCGAACCGGCGACCGAACTGATCCACCTGACCGATTACCGCCTGCGCTATGCCAGCTACCGCGCCGATCCCGATTTGCAGAAGCTCCACCGGCTGCTGCCGGTGATCGTGCAATGGGACGATCACGAATCAGCCAATGACAGCTGGGAAGGCGGCGCGCAGAACCACCAGCCCGACACCGAAGGCGAGTGGAACCCGCGCCGCGCCGCCGCGATCCAGGCGTATCGCGAATGGATGCCGGTCTCCGACGAGCCGTGGAAAGCCTATGACATTGGCACGCTCGCGACCTTGTTCCGTACCGAGACGCGTCTGCTCGCACGGACCGAGCAACGCGACATCGCGCCGCTGTTCAAACAGGCCGATCCCGG
This sequence comes from Sphingomonas bacterium, assembly GCF_028292965.1. GTDB lineage: Bacteria > Pseudomonadota > Alphaproteobacteria > Sphingomonadales > Sphingomonadaceae > Sphingomonas. The sequence continues at coordinate 1,089 of NZ_JAQGLG010000113.1, forward strand.
CGCCGCGCTGAAGGCATTTCGCGATGGCGCATGGGTGGACCCGGCAGTGACGATGATGGGCTCGCAGCAGGAGAACTGGCTGGCCCATGCCATGCGCGGCTCGGTCCGTACCGGGCAGCGCTGGCAAGTTGTCGGCTTCGGCACCATCCTCGGCAACATGGTCATGCCGGAAGCCGCGATCGGCTGGCTCGACCCCAAGGCCTCGGAGCGGTCGCGGAATTACACCCTGCGCGGTATCGCCGCGGCCAAACTGGGCCTGCCGTTCAACTATGACGATTGGGGCGGCTATCCCGCCGCGCGGGCGCGCTTCCTGCGCTCGTCCCAGGCGATGGGCGCCAATCTCGTCGTCCTGTCCGGCGACAGCCATAATGGCTGGGCCTATGATCTCGGCCAGGACGGCAAGCCCGCCGGTGTCGAGTTCGCCGGCCACAGCGTGACCTCGCCGGGCTATGAATCCTCGACCCATGTCGACCCGAAGGTGATCGCCGCCGCGCTGGTCGCCGCCAATCCCGAGCTCAAATGGTGCGACACCAGCCGGCGCGGTTACATGGCGGTGACGCTGACGCCCGATCGTGTGTCGTGCGACTGGGTGATGGTCGATACCGTCACGGCATCCAACGCGGCCGCAAAGGTCGGCCATACCGCCACCGTGGCACGCGGGCGCAACGTCATGGCGTGAGAGAGGCGGGCGAGAGGTCGAACGGCTTTCGCCAACCGTCACCCTGACCTCGTTGGCTCTTGTCGTGTTCAACAAGGACAACGCCACCCCGGCGCAGGCCCGGGCCCAGTTGGGAAGGCAGAAGTAACCGGACGCAGCCCCCGTTTACAACCGTTCCCCAGTTGGGCCCCGGCCTTCGCCGGGGTGGTACTTGTTTGAACGAGGTAGGCGCCGACTCGTCTCAACATGACGACTTCTTGAGAAGGTCGGCTGAAAACCACCTCGGCATAACAGGCGACAATCCGCCTGCGCCTGTGGCAAGGCGGCGGCGATGGGGCGCATTAAGTTATCGTCGGAGAGCATGGTCGCGGCGTTGCTGCTGGTGATCGCGCTGGCCGTGCGCGCGGTCGATTTCGGCAATCCGGTGATCCATGTCGACGAGCAATATTATCTGCTCGTCGGCGACCGGCTGCTGCACGGCGCTTTGCCCTATGTCGATATATGGGATCGCAAGCCGATCGGCCTGTTCGCGATCTTCGCCGCGATCCGGCTGCTGCCGGGCGATGGCATCCTCGCCTATCAACTGGTCGCGACGCTGTTCGCCGCCGCGACTGCGCGGCTGGTGCAGCATGGCGCGCGACGCCTCGGCGCCTCGCACCTCGCCGCCTTCGTCGCCGGTGCGGCCTATATCATCTGGCTGCCGTTGCTCAGCGGCCGTGGCGGCCAGTCGCCGGTGTTCTACAATCTGTTCGTGACCGCCGCGGCGGTACTGACCCTGCGCCTCCCCGCGCTGGCGTCGCGCAGCGACGTGCGCGGCATCGTCTTGAACGGCGCCGCCGCCTGCCTGCTCGCGGGCCTCGCGATCCAGACCAAATATACCCCGGCGATCGAGGGCGCCTTCTTCGGCCTCGCCCATCTCTGGTATCTCCGCCGCGCCGACGCTTCCTGGCCGGCGATGGTCGGCGCGGCTTTGCTATGGGTGGCGCTCGGCGTGGGACCGACGGCACTGGTGATCGCGCTCTATTGGACGCACGGGCCGGCGGTCTTTCAGGCTTTCTGGTTCGCCAATTTCGAATCGATCTTCCAGCGCTCGCATTATGCCTATCCGCCCGACCTGATCGCGCGGCGCCTGCTCGGCACCAATGCGCTGCTGCTGCCGCTGACGGTGTGCGTCGCATTGGCCTGGCGGCGGCGTGACGAGTTGCGGACGCTGGCGTTCGGCTGGCTTGGTGCCGCGGTTCTCGGTTACCTCATACTAGGCACCTTCTTCGACCATTATGCCCTGCCGCTGATCGCCCCGCTGACCCTGCTCGCGTCCGTCACCTTCTCGCGCCACGGCCGGGCGATCGTTGCGACGCTGGGCATCGGCCTGACCCTGCTCGTCGTGCGCACCGTCATCCGCAACAGCGACGCCGCCGGCGCATACCAGCTGGCGCACGTGGTCGAGGCCAATAGCGGCGGCGAATGCCCCTATGTCTTCACCGGCGATTCGATCACCTATCTGCTCGCCCATGTTTGTGTGCCGACCGCCTATGCCTTCCCCTCGACGCTGGCCTATGCGCCGGAACAAGGCGCGACCGGGATCGACGAGGCCGGCGAGGTGCGCCGCATCCTCAGCCATCGCCCCCCGGTGATCGTGCGCGGCAGCGAACCGCTGGCCGAATGGAACGAGGCGAGCCGCGCGCTGGTCGATGGTGCATTGGCGCGCGACTATCGCCCGGTGTTCAGCACGGCGCGCGACGATTACCGGCTAATCGTTTATCTGCGCCGGGACAGGGTTTTCAGATCACCACGACCGTGACACGCCAAGCCGCACCGTCACCGGCCGCAACGGCGTCGCCTGGGCGCGCGAGATAAAGGTGAACGGGTTGCCATAAGCGAAGCGGTTGTTCGACCGGTTGGTCAAATTCTCCACACCCAGCGTGACGGCGAGGCCCTGCCGTTCCCAACCGCCATGTACGCCGAGCACGAGATATTTCCCCTGGCTGATATCGAGCACGTCGCCGGTGCCGAGCACCGAACGGCCGACATAATTGGCATCGCCCCCGGCGTTCCATGTCGCATCCGCGCCGGCCGACCATTTATAGGTCAGCGCGACATTGCCCGCCAAGGGCGGGGTTTCCGGCAAGCGGCGATTTTGCGGCAGCGACAGATCGGCGAGCGGGCCGCTGACGGTGTTGGAGGTATAGAGGAACGACGCCGTGGCATGCAGGCCGGCAATCGGTACGTAATCGACATTGCCCTCCAGCGTGAAGATGCGGGCATTGCCGAAATTGGTCGTGTAGGGCGCGCCGCGCCGGTTCAGCAGATCGGCCTGGATATCGACCCAGTGCGCGAACGACGCGCTGCCCGAAAAGGTGATGCCGGTGGGGCCGTCATGCAGGCGGCGAAAACCGATCTCGCCGACGATGATCGAGTCCGAATTGAAGTCGGCAACCCGGCCGACGCCGCGCGCGACGGCGAGACCGCCGGTGCGATAACCGGTCTGGATGCGCCCGAACACCGCGAAGCGAGGGGCGAGGTGCCAGGAGATGGCAAAGGTCGGATCGAAGCGCCGGGTGGAACGGCCGCGGATGAAGCTGCCCGCGGTCGGCTGGGTGGATGGCTCGCTGTCGACCCGCGCATAGGTCAGGCGCGCACCGAGCGTCGCCGAGAGATTGTGCGTGAAGGCGATGGTGCCTTCGCCGAACAGCGAGGCGCTCTGCGTGACGTTGGTCACGCCGATGATGTCGGTCGGGTCGTCGGCAAAGCCCGATACCCGCGCCTCGACGTCGCGGTTGCGCAGCAGCGTCAGCCCGATCACCCAGCTGTTGCCGCCCGCCGATGAGCGTGACAGGCGCGTCTCATGCGTCAGCAACAGGCGTGCATCGTCGGTGCGGTAGACCAGCAGCACCGGAAAGCCCGGCGGCGTCGCGTCGAACAGATCGCTCGAATGGACGTCGCTCACCCCGGTCGCCGACAGCAATTGCAGCCCGCTGTCCCAGTTCTTGGTCAGCACCACGCGGCCGAGCATGAAGCGATTGAAATAGGGCTGCGCCTGGGCCGTGCTGCGCATCATCGCGCCTCCCTCCACATAGGAGGCGTCGCGACCGTCGATGCGCTGCGCAAGGACGCTGGTGTCGAGCTGCCATCCGCCGCCGGGATCGAGCCGCGCGGCCAGCCGCCCGCCGACCGTGTCGGTGCGATTGACGTTGGCCCGCCCTTGTCCGACATCGTCGACATAGCCGCCGTCTCGCACGCGATAGGCGATAGCGCGGATGCCGAAAAGCTGATCGGCGATCGGCACATTGACCCTGCCGCTGACATCGAAACCCGGCCTGCCGTGCGAGGTGGCCGAGACGCCCCCTTCGACCGCGCCGCTTACGCGTTCGAGTTCGACCGGGGCGGGGGTCAGCCGGATGATCCCGCCGATCGCGCCCGCGCCGTAGAGCGTGCCCTGCGGCCCTTCGAGCACATCGACCGACTTCATGTCGTAGAGCCTGAGGTCGGGTTCGGGCCCGGAATAGGCCAGCTGGACGTCGCCGAAATAGATGCTGGCGGTCGATTGGGTGGCGCCATTGAAGCTGCTGTCGGCGACGCCGCGAATGAAGATCTTGTTGCGCCCGGCGCCGAGCGCGGTGCTTTGCAGTACCGGGACGGCTTGTGCGGTGCTGTCCAGATCGGGCGTCACGGTGGTGCCGCCGGGCCCGGCCAGGCCGGTCACCGTGGTCAGCGTGCCGGGGTAGCGCATCAGCGGCACGCGCTGCTTGCTCGCCGTGACCACTACCTCGGTGCCGGCGTCGCCCGACAGCGGGGTGCGGGTGCGCACGGGGCGTATGACGGGCGCCTTGCGCTGGTCGCGGACGATGCGGAAGCTACGCCCGTCGACAGCCAGCGCACGGTATCCCGAACCATCGAGCAGGCGATCCAGCGCGTCGCGCACCGACATGCGGCCCTGGATCGGCCTGACGCGGATGCGGCTCAGGCCGGGCTCGGTGCTGATGATGTCGCTGCCGGTCTGTCGCGCAAGCGAGGTGAGCGCGATATCGAGCGTCGTTGCGGTGATCGCGATCGGCGAATCGGACGCCTGCGCTGCCGTCGGCGCGGCGAGCGCGATCAGTGCGGCAATGAAGCGCTTATTTGTCGGCCTTGCCTTCAGGCGAGATAACCCACCGCTCGCCATCGCGACGCCACCCTGCACCGACCAGCTTGGCGATATGCGGGACATCCTTGGTCGCCTCGCCGGTCAGGCGAACCATGCCGGTAAAGGGCCGGGTCGACAAGTCAGTATCAAATCGGATGATTGCGCCGTTGGTGCGCCGGATCGCTGCCGCCACTTCGGCGAGCGGCGTGCCGTTGAAGGTCAGGCGTCCGCTGCGCCAGCCGCCCACCGCATCGATCGCGACCGGTACCCGCGCGACCTGGTTGATATCCTGTCGCGCGACCAGCGCGTCGCCGGCCTTGAGCAGAAGCGCATCGCGCCCGGGCTGGAACGACACGGCGCCCTCGGCCACCGCGACATAGAGCCGCTTGTCGTTGCGCACGACATCGAACACCGTGCCGACATCTTGCACCGCAAGGTCACGCGAGTGCAGCGTGAACGGCTTGCCGCTGTCATGATGGACGGTGAACACGGCCTCGCCGGCATCGAGCGACGCGACGCGTGTGTCTTTATGATCGAGCCGCAGCGTCGTGCCGCCATTCATG
>NZ_JAQGLG010000130.1 GCF_028292965.1 Sphingomonas bacterium
TCGAGTCCCTGCCGGAGCCGCGCGATACGGCCAACCGCAACATCGAGACGCGAGCCCAGGCCGGGCTCCGTACGATCATCGCGGCCGAACCGGGCTTCGACGTCACGCAGTTCGTCAAGGGCGCGCAGGCGGCCTATCGCATGATCCTCGAAGCCTATTGGAAGGGCGATGAGGAAGCCCTTGCCGACTTGGTCGACCACGATGTGCTCCAAGCCTTCGCGACGTCCATCGCGGAACGGACCAGTGCGGGCCATGTGCTCGATAACCGTCTGGTGTCGATCGAGCGCGCGATGATCATCGATGCCTCGGTCGAAGCCAAGGTCGCGCGCATTTCGGTGCGCTTCGACGCCGATATCGCCGCCGTCACGCGCGATGCCGAAGGCACCGTCATTGCCGGCTCGCTGAGCGACGCGGTCGAAACCCACGAGACCTGGACCTTCGCGCGCCCGCTGAAGAGCGGCGACCCGAACTGGAAGCTCGTCGATACCGACGAGGACTGAGACGCCCATGCGGCGCTGGGGGATCGTCGGCCTTGCCTTGCTGCTGAGCGCATGCGGCGCGCGGATCGTGCCGCCGCCGGCGACGCCGTCTTATCGTCCGCCGGTCGTGCCGGTGCGCCAGCCGACCGCTGCAACGCCGCTGGCACCGGTCACCGGGACGACCGCACCGGGCGCGGGCACCGCGGCGGCGGCGGGACTCGTTGCCGGACCGCCGATCTACTCACTGCCGATCGGTGATGCTGCTGCGAACCGTGCGCTCGCCGCCTTCCGTCAGTCCTGCCCCGCGTTGTTGCGCCGTACCGACACATCGGGCCTCACCCGCACGACCGACTGGCAGCCCGCCTGCGATGCCGCCGCCACCGCCGATTCCGGCGCGGCGCGCGCTTTCTTCGCACAATGGTTCGAAAGCGTGCAGGTCGGGGACGGCAAGGCCTTCGCGACTGGCTATTACGTACCCGAAATCGCCGGCTCGCGCGTTCGTCGCACCGGTTACGACGTGCCTGTTTATGGCCGGCCCGACGATCTGGTCGATGTCGACCTCAGCCAGTTCAGCAACGATCTCAAGGGCAAGAAAATCCGCGGGCGGGTCGCGGGCAACAAGTTCGTCCCTTATTATGATCGCGCCGACATCGAGCGCGGCGTGCTCGATCGCCATGCGCCGATCATCGCCTGGGCAGCCGACCCGATCGAGATGTTCTTCCTCGAGATCCAGGGCTCCGGCATCCTGCGCCTGCCTGACGGCGGCACGATGCGTATCGGCTACGAAACGCAGAACGGCCGCGACTATACCGGCATCGGCGCGCTGATGCGGCAACGCGGCCTGCTCGCCCCAGGCAAGGCCTCGATGCAGGGCATCGGTGAATGGCTGCGCGCGCATCCCGCCGAAGGCCGCGACATCATGCGCGAGAACAAGAGTTATGTGTTCTTTCGCGAGTTGAACGGCCCGCCGCTCGGCGCGCTCAACCTGCCGGTCAACGCGCGCGTCACCGTCGCGGCCGACATCAAGTTCATCCCGCTCGGCGCGCCGGTGTTCCTGTCGATGGACCGCGCCGATGCCAGCGGGCTGTGGGTCGCGCAGGATACCGGCGGCGCGATCAAGGGCGCCAATCGCATCGATACCTTCTGGGGCGCGGGCGACGAAGCGGTGGCCATCGCCGGCGGCATGTCGGCGCATGGCACCGCGTTCCTCTTGCTGCCGACAGGCACGCTGGCTCGGTTGCAGGCGGAGGGACCGGGTGGCGGGACGACGCCTCGCCCCTGAGGAGGCCGCGCTGTGGGCGCGGGTCATGGCAAGCGTACGGCCGATCGAACCCGGACGCGCGCCCGCCGCCATCGCTCCGGTCGCTGCGCAGATACTTCCCGCCAAAAAAGCCAAGCCGCTGAAGGTGGTGCTGGCCGCACCACCGACGGCCGCGCCCAAGCCGGCGGCCAAGGTGCGGCCCGCCGTGGGTGTCACGCTCGATGGCGGCTGGGACCGCAAATTGTCGCGCGGCGTGGTCGAGCCCGATTGCACCATCGATCTGCACGGCCATACGCTCGACACCGCTTATCGCCTGCTCGACGGCGCGCTGGCCCAGGCCATTGCCGCGGGTGACCGCGTGATCTTGCTCGTCACCGGCCGACCCCCGCGCGCCGACAGCGAGCGACCCCACGGACGCGGCGCGATCCGGGCTGCGGTCGGCGACTGGCTGAACGGTTCGCGCCATAGCGGCGCGATCGCCGCTGTGCGCGGCGCGCATCCGCGTCATGGTGGGGCAGGGGCCCTGTATATCGTCCTGCGGCGCTCAAAGTCTTAACCTATTGCTGGCAGTCTGCATGCCAGGTTCGGAGCTGTCCGGACGGTGTGCCAGAGGGGGCCATCTTCAGGTCGATGGAAGGCGTGTCGCTCAAGAGTCGTGCGATTGGGTTCGCCATGGGGGCGGGGGCATTGGCCTTCATCCTCGCCCTCGTCGCGACGTCCAGCGGCCGCATCGACGCTGGCAACATGGCCCGCGCGCTCATCCCGGCACTCGTCTGCGCCGCGATGTGCTGGGCCTCGGCCGAACGCGCCATCGCCTCAACCGCCTCCGCCATCGACGCCGCCATCGCGCGCCTGTCGCGCGCGGCACAAGGTGATCTCGAAAGCGATATCCCTGAGGAAATCGCCGAAAACGTGCCGCAGCTCGCCGTCGCGATGCACAGCTTGTTCAACCAGTTGAACAGCAATCTCGAAAGCGTTCAGCGGCTGGCGCTGTTCGACCCGGTCACCGCATTGCCCAACCGCACGCATTTCCGGCGCAGCTGCGAGCGCATGCTGAGCGATCTCGGCCCGGGCACCAACGCCACCTTGCTGTTCATCGACCTCGATCGCTTCAAGGCGGTCAACGACACCATGGGCCACGCTATGGGCGATATGCTGCTCGGCATGGTCGCCAACCGGTTGCGCGCGGTCGCCGATCGCGTGATCGCCGACCATCCCACCGTCGTGCCGCTGATCGGCCGACTGGCGGGCGACGAATTCACCATGTTCTTCGCCGGCATCCGCGATTCGGCGGAAGCCGCGCGGATCGGCCGCGGCGTGCTGTTCGCGCTGGGCGAGACGTTCGACGTGCTCGGCACCGATATTGCGATCGGCGCTTCGATCGGCATCGCGATGCGCCCGCTGCACGGCGAGACGCTGACCGATCTGATGCGCGCCGCCGACGCCGCGATGTACCACGCCAAGGCGACCGGCCGGGGCCGGGCCGAGCATTTCACGGAGGCGCTCGCCGCCGAAATCGCCGAGCGCGCGCAGCTCGAATGCGATCTGCGCGAGGCGATCGAGGGCGACCAGTTCGCGCTCGTCTTCCAGCCGCAGATCAGCCTGCCTGGTGGCCGCATCGTCGCCGCCGAAGCGCTGCTGCGCTGGCGTCACCCGCGCGACGGCATGCGCTTGCCCGGTACCTTCATCCAGCGCGCCGAAGAAACCGGCCTGATCGTCGAGATCGGCGAATGGGTCATCGCCACCGTCGCCGACACCATCGCCCGCTGGGGCCGCATGGGGATCGAGCAGCGGCTCGCCATCAACGTCTCGCAACGCCAACTCGACCATGCCAGTTTCTTCCGCCGGCTGCGTGCCGCGATGCACGATGCCAGCGCACCGGCGCATCTGCTCGAGCTCGAGATTACCGAGACGCTGGCGATGCATTGCAGCACCGAGGTGGTCGAGGCGATCGCGGCGCTGCGCGCCGATGGGGCGACCATCGCGATCGACGATTTCGGCACCGGCTATTCCAACCTCGCCCGGCTGCGCGATTTGCCGGTCGACCGCGTCAAGCTCGACCGCAGCTTGATCGAGCATATCGTCGACAATAGCGATGCCCGCACCATCGCCCATGCCGTGATCGGCCTGATCCACGGGCTGGGTTGCGAGGCCGTCGCCGAAGGCATCGAAAGCCCGGACCAGGCCGATGTGCTGCGCGTGATCGGTTGCGACGTGATCCAGGGCTATGCCGTGGCGCCGCCGATGGACGAGGCGGCGTTCATCGCCTGGTCGCGCGGTGAAGGCGGCAACGAAGAAGGCATGGTCGTCCGCGCCCTCGGCTGAGCCAGCCTGCATTGACGTTGCTCGCCGCCTGACCGACGTTGCGCGCATGGCGCACAAACCTCGACAACAGAATGTCCAGTTCGGCGGCTTCCAGGCAGTCAAGACCGGCACGCCATCGCCCTTCGCCGATATCTATTATTGGGTGATGGAGATGCGCTGGCCGACCTTCATCGGCCTCAGTTCCGGCGTGTTCCTGACGATCAACCTGTTGTTCGGCGCGCTCTATGCCCTGTGCCCGGGTGCGATCTACAACGCCGCGCCCGGTTCGCTGGTCGATGGCTTTTTCTTCTCGGTCGATACGCTTGCCACGGTCGGTTACGGCGTGATGGCGCCGGCAACGCGGCTCGGTCACGCCATTGCCGCGGTCGAGGTGCTGATCGGCCTGTTCTTTTCCGCGACGATGACCGGTCTGATCTTCGCGCGGTTCTCTCGCCCGCGTCAGAGCCTGTTGTTCAGCCGCATCGCGGTGATCGGCCGGCTGGAGGGGCGCCGCGCCCTGATGTTGCGCGTCGCGATGATGCGTTCGCGCCCGCTCGCCGATGCGGCGGCGCAGCTGTCCTGGCTCGAAAGCGTCGAAACCGATGACCACCGCACCTTCCGCCGCCTCACGCCGCTGCCGCTGATCCGCGACCGCAATCCGACGCTGGGTCTGTCGTGGACGGTGGTCCATCTACTGGACGACGACAGTCCGTTGCTCGACGCACTGGCGGGGGAGGGGCGCTTCATGATCACGCTGACGGTCAGCGGTCTCGACACGTTGCTTGCCACGCAATCGACCGGCGGCATGCGTTATCGCCGCGAAGACGTGCTGGTCGATCACGAGTTCGTCGACGTGGTATCGGAGGAAGCCGGCATGTTGCGCCTCGACCTGCGGCGGTTTCACGACGCGGTGCCGATCGGTCGAGCGACCTGATTCAATCGCGCCGCGACGCGCGATACGCCCGCGCGTGTGAGACGAACGGATCGCCCTTCCGAAGATGCGCCGCAGGTGATGCATGTCCTCCGGCACGGTCGCGTGTCCGGCACAGCGGCAGCACGACCGATCCGGCGTGGTCATGAAAACACGAAATATTCGTGCAAATATTCGTATAATTGCCAAGTCGTGAACGTGCGCCGTGATCGACTGCATGCGCCTGTGGTTGCGCCGCGCGCTGATTTCTCCAAGTTGCTGTTACAGTTTTCATCGCCGCGCGATTTGGATCGCAAATCCCACAGCGAGCAAAAAAGATACGCCAGCTCGTGCCGCAAAAACCCGATCGGTGCGCGCGGTTATGGCGCCGCTCCGGGTGTTTTATTCTGGCTGTTCTTGTTCATTATAACCGCCATGCAAAAGGGCCGCTCCCCGGTTCGGGGAACGGCCCTTCTGTTCGCAGGTCGCGAACGATCAGAAGTGGAAGGCGATCGTCCCGCGATAGCTCTGGTTGGAGACGTCGTCGCGCGAGATCGTCGTGTCGGCCGAGACCGACAGATCGACCTTACCCGTGGTGACCGTCAGGCCGCCCGAGATTTCGCCCCAGTCGCGGTCACGGCCGCCCAGCGCGAAGATCGCGTTCGGGCCGTTGCCGCCGACGAAGTTCGCGCCGATCGACAACGCCTGCTGGGTGAACTCATGGACCCAATAGCCCGAGAGCTGAGGCCTGATCGACGTACCGCCCGACAGGACGATGCCGGCCCGGCCCTGCAGGCTGTCGAGCGAGGTGCGGGCATAACGCAGCGCCGGGCCGCCCCCGCTCTCGGTGAAGCTGCTCAGGTCGATATGCGAACCACGTGCCGAGATGCGCGGCGTGACGGTGATCTTCCCCGCGGCGAAGTTCTTGCCGAGGCCGATCTCGCCGCTGATCGCCGGCACCGTGTTCTCGCCGGTCAGCGTGTAGGTCGTGCCAAGCACGTTAACGACGCGCACGGTACTCGCCTTCAACGAACCGCCGCTCATGATTCCGTCGAGCGTGACGCCGCCCGGCGTCTCGACCTTGGCATAGACGCTGCCCTGGATCAGTTCGGTGCGCGCGGTCTGCGGTGCGTTCACCGTCTGGCCGTCGAGCTTCGAATAGGACAGCGAGAAGCCGAGCACCGCGTGAGTGCCGAGCTCGGTTTCGATGCCGCCGGCAATGTAGAAGCCGTCGAACTTGTCACGGCCACCACCCGGAAGCGCGGTCGTCATCGGCGCGCTGCGGCCGTTGATGTAGCCCCCGGCGAGATACCCGCTCATCGTCTCGGGCAAGCGCGCCGCCGCCTGGTGCATTTCGCCACCGGCGTTGGTGCGCACTTTGCAGGCCGCGAGCGTCAGCGAGGCAACTGGAACGGCTTGCCGATCACCGCCACCGTGCCGCGAATATGGCGTGGTGGAGCCGTCGAGAATCGCACCGCTTTGGCGCTCCCGGCATTTTTGACTTGATAGGGGGGTGCCCGGCGGCTAGGCGCAGCCCCCTGCAATGTGTCGGGGCGTGGCGCAGTCTGGTAGCGCACTGGTCTCGGGGTCCAGGGGTCGTAGGTTCGAATCCTATCGCCCCGACCATTGCAGCGACCTCTTTCAACAATGCGATGAGCAGGTCGGCCCCGGCACCTCCGCGAAGCAGCACCCCGGTTCATATGGCGGCGCGGGCCGCCAATTCACCCACCGAGCGCCGACATCATTTCGGCGATACTGGCGAATTTCTCCCGCGGCGCGCCCGGTCGCGCCCGCGCCGTCTCCGCTGCCTCGATCTTCTGCCAGTCACGGAAGGTGACGATATCGACCTTGCGCGCCTCGAGCAGGGTATCCAGCCCCGCGCGGCCCGCCTTGTCCGCGCCCTCGCCGATATCGCTGGCGATATTCTCGGCGGCGAGGAAGCCGTCCGGCCGATTGGTGCCGATCGTCCCGCTCGGCCCGCGCCGCGCCCAGCCGACCGCATAGAGGCCGGGGCCGATTCGTCCCTCGACATTAGCGAACCGTCCGAGCGACTCGTCATAAGGCACGCCGGGGATCGGCGGCGTGCGATAGCCGATGCAACTGACCACCAGGCTGGCCGGGATGACATAGGTTTCGCCGGTGTCCGCCGCGCGGCCGAATTCGTCGATCCGGGTACGCTCGACGATCACGCGCTCGGCCTTGCCATTGCCTTCGATCGCCACCGGCTTGGCGAAGAAATCGAAGCTGACGGTGATCGCAGCGCCGTCGCGCGGCTTCGCGAAGTCGCGCAAATGGGTCACCGACTTGCGCAGGCCGGGTTCGAGCGCGGCATCGGCATCGATCGAGGGCAGGTCGCCCGGCTCCACGCGTGGTACCGCGCGGGTGAGATGGCCGAGCTCGCCCAGTTCTTTCGGCGTCATCGCGATCTGGTGTGGTCCGCGCCGCGACAGGATGGTGATCGTCTCATGCGTCGCGGTGCCGAGATGATCGAGCGCGTGGCCGACGATATCCGAGCCCGTGAATTCCTCGGCCGATTTGGCGAGAATCCGCGCCACGTCGAGCGCGACATTGCCCGCCCCGACCACCACCGCACCGGGGCCGTGCAAGGGCGGGTTGAGCGCGGCGAAATCGGGATGGCCATTATACCAGCCGACGAACGCCGCCGATCCGATCACGCCGGGCAGGTCGTCCCCCGGAATGCCCAACGGCCGATCGGCCGGCGCGCCGGTCGCCAGCACGAGCGCATCGTACAGCCCGACCAACTCTTCTATGCTGACGTCCTGCCCGACCAGAACATTGCCGACGAAGCGGACATTGTCGCTCAGCGCCACCGCCTCGTAACGTCGTGACACTCCCTTGATCGACTGATGATCGGGCGCGACGCCGGTGCGGATCAGGCCATAGGGCACCGGCAAGCGATCGATGATATCGACCCGCACCGCCTCGCCGAACTGCTTCTGACATGCCTCGGCGGTATAATAACCCGCCGGCCCCGAACCGATGATCGCGATATGCCGCAAGGACGCTCTCCAGCTTTTTCTTGATGCTAACGGCTTGGCTAGCGAGGGCAAGGACCGTAGGGGGCTGCCATGTCCCCCTTCGAGGCCGCCGCCTCACTTCTCATCCTGGTCAATGTGTGGCTGGTCGCGCGCCGGAGCATCTGGAACTACGCCTTCGGCCTGGTCGGCACCGCGCTGTACGGCTGGGTGTTCTTCACCACGAAATTGTACAGCGACATGCTGCTCCAGGGGTTTTTCGTCGTGGTGCAGCTTTACGGCTGGCGGCAATGGACGCGTTCCGCGGCCGAGGCCGGTGAGGTCGTGGTCGAGGAACTCGATACGCGGACGCGGCTGTTGTGGGTCGGCGGCATCGCGGTCGCCGTTGCGGCATGGGGCACGGCGATGCACCGCTACACCGATGCCGCACTGCCATGGTGGGATGCCGCCATCGCAATGACCAGTATCGCCGCACAGATCCTCATGTCGCTGCGCAAGCGCGAGAACTGGATGCTGTGGATCGTCGCCAATATGGTCTCGATCGGCGTCTATGCGGTGAAGGGATTGTGGTTGACCACCGGGCTGTACGTCATCCTGCTAGGCCTCTCGATCTGGGGGCTGGCCAGTTGGACCCGCGCGGAGCGGCCGGCGCTCGCATGACCCGCACCATCTGCCTGCACGGGCCGGAAAGCACCGGCAAGACCACGCTCGCCCCGCAACTGGCGCGGCGGCTCGGCGGTTCGGTGATCGACGAATATGGCCGTACCTTCGCCGAGAAGAACGGCATCGACTTCACCATGGCCGATCTCGTCACCATCGCGCAGACCCATGATCGCATGACCCAGGCGGCGAAGACCAGCGGACTCGATCCGCTGTTGCTCGACACCGATCCGCTGATGACCGCGGTGTGGGCCGATATGCTATTCGGCCGACGCGATCCATGGTTCGACACATGGACCGGCACCGCCGATCTTTACCTGCTGCTCGACATCGACCTGCCTTGGATCGAGGACGGCACGCGCATGTTCGGCACGCCGGACGCGCGGCGGCACTTCTTCGATCTGTCGCGCGCCGAGCTCGAACAGCGCGGCCTGCGCTGGGCGCTGGTCGGTGGGGCAGGGGACGCCCGGCTCGACAATGCCCTCAGGGCGATCGAGGAAGCCGGGCTCGCCTAGTGCGCGTTCAGCCCTTGTGGGCCTTCAGCGCTTTCACGGCGTCCAGCGTGCCCGTGATGTGGCCCAGCGGCTCCATCGCGGACAGGACATAGACGATCTTGCCGTTGCGGCCGATCACGTAAGACGTGCGGTTGGTCCAGCCGGCCTTTTGCGGCAGGGCCACGTCATAGCCGCTGATCGTCGATGGCGTGGCGAGACCGACGGGAAACTTGTCGCGGCATTCGACCTTGGTGAATTCCTGGATCCGCTCGGCATTGCCCGCGGTCAGGCCGACCAGCGTCGCGCCCTGCTTCTTGAATTCGGCTGCTGCTTCCGCGAAGGCATGCGCCTCCGCCGTGCAGCCCGAGGTGAAGGCGGCGGGGAAGAAATACAGCACGACCGGGCCCTTCTTCAGCGCCTTTTTCAGCGTGAAGGGGGAATCCTTACCGTGGATAGCGACTTGCGTGGTGAAGTCGGGTGCGACCGCGCCGACCGGCAGCGAGGCGAAGGCTGGGGTGGCGGTGGTGGCGACGAGCGCCGTAAGCATCGACAGGGCAATACGGGCGCGCATCATCTTCTCCTCGGGGTGTTTCGCGGCTTGTTACAGGTATCGCGCCGACGTGAGTACCGATAAAGTGCTTTTCGGTTTTCATTGCGCCGCGCTGCGACCAAAAATAGCGTGACAGGCACCAACGAGAAAGGGCGGCAGTCGCCTGCCGCCCCGTCCCGACGAAACACTGTGATTATGTCAGGGCTGCGCCTGCGGTGCCGCCGCGGCGGCATTGTCGGGCAGGCCGCCCAGCTGCGTCACCAGCTTGGTATAGGCGTCGAGATAGGCCAGCACGATGACCTGGCCGATCGCCGTGTCCTGATAGCCACCGCCGGCAGCACCCGCAAAGGCGCCGCCGCCGAACAGCCCGCCGCCGCCGCCGAAGCTGACATCGGACTTGCGGGCATGGCCCTCGACCAGCGCCTCTTCCTCGGTGGTGCGCGCATTGACCACCGACAGGGTGACATTGGCTTCCTTCTTGTTGACGTTGATACCGCCGGCGATCGCGCCGGCCGCGCCGAGAAAGCCGCCAGCGTGACCCAGAAGGCCGCCGAGCATGGCGCCGCCACCACCGCCGCCCGAATGGGCGTTGGCGGTCACGATATCGGGCTGAAGGAAATAATCCGCCGCGCGCACCTGGCCGCGACCGAGATTGGAGCCGGCCTGCAACTCGCCTTGATCGGCCATGGCGCGTTCCATGTTGCGGCTGGCCATCGCGGCACCGCGATTGACCAGCTTGAAGCAGCCGGACTGTTGGACGAAGATCTTGATGATCGCCTCGGGGCTGCCGAGGTTGAGCTCACGCCACCATTGCTTGTCGGGTTCGACGATCGCGATGGTGCCGAGCTGCCTGGTGCAGACCGGAATGCGCCGTTCGCCGCGGGTTTGTGCCTGATAGGCGGACGAACCGCGATCCTGGGCAGAGGCGGGTGCGGCGGCCAGCAGGGCGGCGACGGCAACTGTTGCGGACAATAGGATACGCATGGGAAACCCCCGTGATGGGCGTCCACCCCGTTATCGGGTGTGGGCGTCAATGGACCTGCGACCTGTGTACGGACGCTTTAGCACCATGCGAACTGCGACACTAGGATGGAACGGACATCCGCCGGCCGGTGTGGGCGAGCCATTGCGGGAAGGCCGCTCTCCCCCTAAGCGCTTCGCGCATGACGACCCCATTAGACCGTATCCGCAACTTCTCGATCATCGCCCATATCGACCATGGCAAGTCGACGCTCGCCGATCGTCTCATCCAGCAGACCGGCGGCCTCACCGCGCGCGAGATGAGCGAGCAGGTGCTCGACAATATGGATATCGAGCGCGAGCGCGGCATCACCATCAAGGCGCAGACCGTGCGCCTTGCCTATAAGGCCAATGACGGGCTCGATTATGTCCTCAACCTGATGGACACGCCGGGCCATGTCGATTTCGCCTATGAGGTGAGCCGCAGCCTCGCCGCCTGCGAGGGCGCGCTGCTCGTCGTCGATGCCGCGCAGGGGGTCGAGGCGCAGACGCTCGCCAATGTCTACCAGTCGATCGAGCATGATCACGAGATCATTCCGGTCATCAACAAGATCGATCTGCCCGCCGCCGACCCCGACAAGGTCAAGGCCGAGATCGAGGAGATCATCGGGCTCGACGCCTCCAACGCCGTACTGACCTCGGCCAAGTCGGGCATCGGCATCGCCGACGTGCTCGAGGCGGTGGTCACCCGCATCCCGCCGCCCAAGGGCGATGCCGAAGCGCCCCTGAAGGCGATGCTGGTCGACAGCTGGTACGACCCCTATCTCGGCGTCGTCATCCTCGTCCGCGTGATGGCCGGCGTCCTCAAAAAGGGCCAGCAGATCAAGTTCATGGCGACGGGCACCCAGCATCTCGTCGACCGCGTCGGTTGCTTTCGCCCCAAGATCGAGCAGCTCACGGAGCTCGGACCCGGCGAGATCGGCTTCATCACCGCGCAGATCAAGGAAGTGGCGCAGACCGCGGTCGGCGACACCATCACCGACGCCAAGCGCCCGGCGACCGAGGCGCTGCCCGGCTTCAAGCTGGTCCAGCCGGTGGTGTTCTGCGGCTTGTTCCCGGTCGACGCCGCCGATTTCGAGAAGCTGCGCGAGAGCATCTCGCGGCTGCGCCTCAACGATGCCAGCTTCACCTTCGAGATGGAAAGCTCCGCCGCGCTGGGTTTCGGCTTCCGCTGCGGTTTCCTCGGCCTGCTTCACCTCGAAATCATCCAGGAGCGGCTGACCCGCGAATATGACCTCGACCTGATCACCACCGCGCCGTCGGTGGTCTATCAGATCGAGCTGACCCATGGCGGCGGCCATCTCGAACTGCACAACCCGTCGGACATGCCCGATCCCAGCAAGATTGCGTCGATCGCCGAGCCGTGGATCGAGGCGGTGATCTATTGCCCCGACGAATATCTCGGCAGCATCCTCAAGCTCTGCCAGGATCGCCGCGGCATCCAGAAGAACCTGACCTATGTCGGCGGCCGCGCCCAGGTGACCTACGAACTGCCGCTCAACGAGGTGGTGTTCGATTTCTACGATCGCCTGAAGAGCATCAGCCGCGGTTATGCCAGCTTCGACTATCACCAGATCGGCTATCGCGAGGGCGACCTCGTCAAGATGAGCATCATGGTCAACAGCGAACCGGTCGACGCGCTGAGCATGATCGTCCACCGCGGCACCGCGGAATCACGCGGCCGCGGCATGTGCGAGCGCCTCAAGGACCTCATCCCGCGCCATCTGTTCAAGATTCCGATCCAGGCCGCGATCGGCGGCAAGGTCATCGCCCGCGAGACCATCGCCGCGATGCGCAAGGACGTGACGGCGAAATGCTATGGCGGCGACGCCAGCCGCAAGCGCAAGCTGCTCGACAAGCAGAAAGAGGGCAAGAAGCGCATGCGCGAGTACGGCTCGGTCAGCATCCCGCAAGAGGCCTTCATCGCCGCGCTCAGGATGGGCGACGAGAACTGAACGCCGCTCTTCCGCTAACCTCTCCGGGATTTTGACGGCCAGCGCGGCCCCTTTCCCTGAGCTTGCGCGTTGCGTTCGTTCCGGTGCCGGTCTGTGCGCCGGGGCAGGGAGCGGATATGCGACGTCCTTCGCGGCAGTTCGTGGTTGGCGCCGAACGAGGCGCGGTGGCGGCGGTCATTGCGTTCCTGGTCGGCGCCGCCGCGCCGCCCGATACGGCGAGCGATCTGCCGGGCATCAAGGCCGCGCGATCGATCGTCGCCGAATGGGCCCTGATCAACCGCGCCGCCGCGCAGCATCGCCTGACGCCGGTCTATGCCGAGCAGATGCGTCGTGAGGCCCGCGCGCAACTTGCCGATCAACGGCGCGCGATGGCCGATCCGCGCTCGCCCGCATCGGTAGAGATCGCGCGCTTGCTCGCCCTCCCGCCCAGCTCGGACGCGGCAACGCTCGATCGCGGCGTCGCGCGCCTGCTACAGATCGAGAAACAGCTATGAAGCTGCTCGAGCTGACCCTCGGTATCATGACCGCTGTTGGCGGCTTCGTCGACATCAGCGAGCTCGTCTTTGCGGCCCAGGCCGGCTCGCGTTTCGGTTATGCGCTGATCTGGGTGTTCGTCGTCGCGACCATCGGCATCATGGTGTTCGGCGAAATGAGCGGACGGGTCGCCGCGATCGCCAAGCAGCCGGTGTTCAACCTGATGCGGCATCGGCTCGGGCTCAAAATGGGCCTGTTGACCCTTATCGCCTCGCTGCTCAGCAACCTGATCACCTGCGCGGCCGAGATAGGCGGCCTCGCGCTCGTCCTGCACCTGCTTACCGGTGCGCGCTATATGCTGATGGCTATCGCCGCGACCGTCACGCTGGTCGCTTCGGTCTGGTTCTTCCCGTTCAAATGGATCGAGCGGGGATACGGCTTGCTCGGCCTGTTCATGATCGTCTTCGCCGCGGCACTCGTCGCGATTCATCCGCCCTGGGCGCAGATCGCGCAGGGCGCCCTGCCGCAGATACCGGCGGGCCTGAGCAGCCGTGAACTGCTCGGCTTTTCCTACTTCGCCGTGGCGATCGTCAGCGCAGTGATGTTTCCGTACGAAACCTATTTCTATTCGTCCGGCGGCATCGAGGAAAAATGGGGGCCGAAGGATCTGGGCATCAACCGCGTCACGACCATTATCGGCTTTGCGCTTGGTTCGTTGCTGGCCATTTCGCTCCTCGCCAGCTCGGCGCAGCTCTTCGCCCCGCTCCATATCGACCCGCAAATGCCCGGGACGGTCGCGATGGAGGCCGCCATACCCTATGGCCGTACCGGTCTGCTCCTCGCACTGCTGGGCATGCTGTTCGCGATCGGTGGCGCCGCGGTCGAGACCTGCCTCGCCAATGCCTATAGCCTGGCGCAATATTTCGGCTGGGAATGGGGGCGCTACGAGAAGCCCTGGGATGCGCCGCGCTTCACCCTTACCTGGCTGGCCGTGTTCATCGTCTCGCTGGCGATCGTGCTGACCGGGGTCGATCCGATGAAACTGGTCGAATATGCCGTCGTCTTCTCGATCCTGGTCCTGCCGCTGACCTACCTCCCGCTGCTGCTGCTCGCCGGCGATCGCACCTATATGCGCGAGCATACCAATGGCGCGATCGCGAAGACGCTGGGCTGGGGCTATTACGCGCTGATCGTCGTCGCGGCGGTGGCTGCGCTGCCGCTGTTCCTGCTGACCTCGGGCGGCCAGCAATGAAGCCCGATGGCTCCCTCAAACTGGTCGGCGGCGTGCGCGATCTGCAGATCGTCGATGCCGATGGCGTGAAATGCGGCATCGTCGACGAGATCGAATTCGAGGGTGCCGCCGGCGGTCCGCTGCGCATCAAGGCGATCCTCGTCGGCCCCGGCGCCTATCGCGACCGCTTGCCGCGCTGGGTGCTGTGGGTGGTGTGGCGCATCGCCGGGGACCGCGTGGTGCGTGTGCCCTGGGCACAGGTCGCCCATATCGGCAGCATGGTGAAGCTGGCGATCCCCGCGCGGCAGCTGGGATTGATGCGTTCGGAAGATCGGGCGCGGCGCTACGTGCCGCGCGTCGGGGCGCTGTGATGCGACTCGCGGATCTCTACGGCAAACCGATCCACGACGCCGCCGGTGAGCGGCTCGGCGTCGTGCATGAGGTCAGGTCGCGCGATGGGCAGGTTGAAACGCTGGACTATGGGCCTGGCAGCCTGCGGGAACGCTTTGCGGGCAAGCGTGGTGGCGGCCGGATCCGCTGGGATCAGGTGCGAAGCGTGACGGCGAAGCGGATTCTGATCGATCGGCCATGACACCTGCTGCGCTCGACTTCGCTTCGTGGAACCGCGATCAATGGTCAGTGGCCCCGTGCGCCCCGACCCCGGTCTCCGCCCGCACCCGCTGCGCCGCATAACCCTCCCGATCCACCGCCGCGCGCGGCGACCGGTCGAGCAGCGAAATCAGCCAGATCGACACGAACCCCGCCGTCACCGAAAACAGCGCCGGCGAGCTATAAGGGAAGATCGCCTCCTTATACCCCAGCACCGTCACCCAGATCGCCGGCGACAGCACCGTCAGCACGAACGCCGTCAGCAGCCCGATCGTCCCGCCGATCGCCGCGCCCTTGGTGGTGCAATCGCTCCACAGCAGCGACAGGATCAGCACCGGGAAATTGCCCGACGCGGCCAGCGCAAAGGCCAGGCTGACCATGAAGGCGACATTCTGCTTCTCGAACACGAGGCCCAGCAGCACCGCCAGCACGCCCATCGTCAGCGTCGTCAGCCGCGACACGCGCAACTCCTCCGCCGATGTCGCCGCGCCCTTGCGGATCACCGTGGCGTACAGGTCATGGCTCACCGCCGACGCTGCCGACAGCGTCAGCCCCGCGACCACCGCCAGGATCGTCGCGAACGCCACCGCCGAGATGAAGCCGAGGAACGCATTGCCGCCGATCGCATGCGCCAGATGCAGCGCTGCCATATTGCCTCCGCCACGCAGCGCCCCGGTCGCATCGAGATAATCGGGCCGAGTTCCGACCAGCACGATCGCGCCGAAGCCGATGATGAAGGTCAGCACATAGAAATAGCCGATCCACGTCGTCGCCCACAGCACCGACTTGCGCGCCTGCCGCGCGTCCGGAACAGTGAAGAAACGCATCAGGATATGCGGCAGGCCCGCCGTGCCCAGCATCAGTGCCAGCCCGAACGAAATCGCCGAGATCGGATCCTTGATGACATTGCCCGGCCCCATGATCGATCGCCCGGCCTTGGCCACGTCCGGGGCATCGCCGGCCGACGCGGCCATCGCCGTCTTCGCCGCCACGGCGCGCGCGAACATCGTCTCCAGCGAGAAGCCGAACTGCGCCATCACCATCAGCGCCATGAAGGTCGCGCCGCCCAGCAGCATCACCGCCTTGATGATCTGCACCCAGGTCGTCGCGCGCATCCCGCCGAACAGCACGTAAAGCATCATCAGCCCGCCGACGATCACCACGGCGTAACTATAGGGCAGGCCGAACAGCAATTTGATCAATTGCCCCGCGCCGACCATCTGCGCGATCAGGTAGAAGCTGACCACCAGCAAGGTGCTGATCGCGGCGAAGCACCGCACCGGCGCCTGCGCGAAGCGGTACGACGCCACATCGGCAAAGGTATATTTGCCGAGATTGCGCAGCCGCTCGGCCATCAGGAACAGCAGGATCGGCCAGCCGACGAGGAAGCCGGTCGAATAGATCAGCCCGTCATAGCCATCCTTGAAGATCTGCGCCGAGATGCCGAGGAACGACGCCGCCGACATATAATCGCCGGCCATCGCCAACCCGTTCTGGAAACCGGAAATGCCGCCCCCGGCGGTGTAGAAATCCGAAGCAGTCTTGGTCCGCGCCGCCGCGCGCTTGGTGATCGCCAGCGTCAGCGCGACGAAGCCCAGAAACAGGCTGATCGCGACCCAGTTGGTCGGTTGCTGCACGGTCGGTGCCGTCGCATGGGCGAAGGCGGCCGAGGGCAGCAGGGCGAGTAACACCGCGCCGACAAAAGAAGCGCGCCTCATGCCTGATGGTCCTTGAGGATCTCGGCCAGCCGCGTGTCATAACTGCCATTGGCGCGCCGCACATAGAGCGCCGTCACCGCGATGGTCAGCACGATCAGCCCCAGCCCGACCGGAATGCCGACCGAGGTCACGCCGTCGCCGATCGGCTGCGCCAGCGCCGCCTTGTCGAACGCGATCACCGCGAGATAGCCGACGAAGGAGAAGAAGATCAGCGCCGACAATATCCAGCCCAGCCGGCCGCGCTCGCGCACCAGTGCCTCGTAGCGCGGATCGGCGGCGATCGCCGCGATCACCGCATCCTCATGTTCCTGCCCCATCGCCCCTCTCTCCGGCAGTCGATCGTTGCCACTGCCGCCGCCAAGCTGCGCGACAATCGGGGCGAGGGCAAGCGCGCGCATCCGCCGCGACACCGCACTATTGACGATTATCGATAAGAATATTATCGTTTATCGATGTTTATCGATATTGAAGTCATGGGAGTGCCACCGATGTCCCAACCTTATTCCGCCGCGCTGCCGATTACCCACATCCTCCTGCGTATCCTCATCGTGCTGAACTGGCTGCTCGGCGCCGCGATCGTCACGCTGCTGCTGGTCATGCCCAATGAGCAATGGATCATGAGTTCCTTCAACCTTGCCCCATCGCCCGATGCGGACCGGCTGGTCATGGGCCTGCGCGCGGTCGCGGTGATCGGTATCATCGCCACCCCGCTAAACTATCTGCTGCTCAGGCGACTGCTGTCGATCGTCGCGACGGTGCGCGCCGGCGATCCGTTCGTCGCCGCCAATGCGCAACGCTTGCAGGCGATCGCCTGGGTCCTGCTCGCGCTGCAATGTCTCGGCGTCGTCGTCGGTGCGATCAACAAGGGCATTTCGACCCCGGCGCATCCTGTGCATCTCGATGCCAGTGGGTCGCTCAGTGGCTGGCTCGGCGTGCTGCTCGTCTTCGTGCTCGCCCGGGTGTTCGCCGAAGGTGCGCGCATGCGCGACGATCTCGAAGGAACGGTGTGACATGGCGATCGCCGTCAAGCTGGACGACCTGCTCCACGCCCGCCGCATGACCCTGACCGAACTTGCCGATCGTGTCGGCATTACCATCGTCAACCTGTCGATCCTCAAGACCGGCAAGGCCCGCGCGATCCGCTTCTCGACGCTCGAGGCGATCTGCGCCGCGCTGTCCTGCCAGCCGGGCGACATTCTCGAATTTCTGCCCGACACGGGGGAGGGCGGGCAAAGTGCGGCGAGCGAGCCGGTTTGACCGGCACCGCGAAAACTGCCGTGCTCCTGCGAAAGCAGGAGCCCAGGGTTCGAAGCGGAACGCTAGTGGCTCTGGCCGCGATGCACCGCGACATGGAGCCCTCATATCTGAATGATGCGGAACGAGAAGACACTGATGCCAAAGCGAGCCGCCGCTTGATCCGCTGAAGCGCATCCTTTCACGCCGCAATTTTGGTTCGCGTGATAGCCAACTACCAGATGCCGCATGGCTCCAGCTTGCCTCCGCACCAATCTGCGGTACCGGAGCGCGCACTCTGAACGGACGGCTGTTTTCGGGATCGCGCGGGCCACTTCCGAACGGCTGAGTTCGGGCGCAGACTGGCCGCACCTCCGAACTTCACGCCGTATCCCCCCGCACCACCACCGCCCCACTCGTCACGTCGTACACAAGATCATCCGCGAACGAGGCGCCGGGCAGACGGCGGTAATGCTCCCGTTCCAGCGCATGATAAAGCGCGGCTTGCGCGGCGAGTTGCTCGCGTTCCATTTCGCGCACGATCCTGGTGTAGCGATATTGCGCCTGCCGGTTGCCGCTCAACGCCGCGCGACCCATTGCTCGCCAGATCGCCTGGCTCAGCGGCATCTCATATTCCACGCCGTTCTCCTTGATCGTGACGAGCTGATAGGCCTCTTCGAGGATCATCATCCGGGTCGGTTCGTCCGCGCCGAGCAGGCGGTCGCCCCGCGATCCTTGCCGGGGCCGGGGCCGGGGCGGCCGGCCGGCCGGGTTGCCCGACTGGCCCTTGCTCCAGCGATGCGCCGGCGGCGGCTTGCCGCGGCCGATTGCGACGGGCGCGCCTGCGGTCGATTCTTCGGTGTCGCGGTCACGGCCTGATTCAATATTATGCACGTCCACATTAGGTCTCCGGTGATGTTGCATCCGGCCACCCTAAAACCCGATTTCGCGCAGGCGTTGAATCACGCCGTGCGCCGCGCCTCTGTTCCGGTCCTTGTTATCCGCTCTGTTCCACCGCCACCGCGCCCTGTTCCGCGACAAGCGCTACTCTGTTTTGTTGGATCGGCGAAAACGATCAAGAGATTGTCCGTAAAGGTTAATTTCACGGACCATGTGCTGGACGTGGCCGCAAAATTTTTCGTTTTCCCTGTTATCCGCCCGATAACAGGGAAAACAGGCCGATCGCGGCCCAATGATGACAGCTTTGTCACGCGCCGTTCCGGTTGCCGCCACCGCGCCAACAGGATAGCGAAACGGCTTCTGCGTCGGGGATATTTCGCAGCGATATGACACCGTCACCCATCTTCTACGACGCATCGGGTCGGCGGCGGCGGCGTTTCGCGCTCGGCGTGGCGGCGTTCGTCGCTCTGTTGCTGATCTCGATGGTCGCGCTGGTCGTGTCGATCGGTGCGGTGCCGCGTCCGCCGCTCCTG
>NZ_JAQGLG010000164.1 GCF_028292965.1 Sphingomonas bacterium
CCGCCGCGAGGCGCAACGCGCGGCCGGTCTCGCGCGCCAGGCCGTGATGCGCCGCCCGCTCCGCCAGCCAGGCGGTACCATATTCCTCCGCCAGGCAGTGCACGTCCCATAGGTTGCGCATGCCCCCGGCAAGATCACCGTCGGCGAACAGATGCGCGGCCGCATGAACCAGCATGTCGCTGGGCGAGAGCACGAACAACCCGTTCGCCACCGCTTCGCAGCGCGATAACAGGCTTGCCGCGTCCGGCGTGATGCGCGCAGTGAGCGGCAGAATGGTGTGATGGACGTCGATCATCCGGTCGCGATCGCGGTGGATCAGCGGCGGCAGTTCATGCATCCACTGGCGGTAATAGGCGTCGTCATAAGGATTGGGTTTGACCCATTCCCATCCGGCAGCGAGCAGGGCCGCCTCAACCGCGTCGATCCGTGCCCGCGGCACGAGAATATCGAGATCGCCGATCGACCGCCCCTCCCCGGCGCGCAAGCCCGCTGCGGCGAAGGCCGCCCCTTTGAGCAACACCACCGCCTCGCCGAGAGGCGCGAGCGCGCGCCGCGCCATTTCGACCTCCCACAGCGCAGCGACCTGACCTTGCGCCGCCGAGGCGCGGGCATCGTCGAGGATGCCTGCGACATCGCCGGGCAGCTTCAACCCTTCCAGACGCGACGCGAGCGTGCCGATCATCTGCTCGGCCCGCGCGATGGCGATGAGCGCGGTCCAGCCGGCCGCATCCAGCCCCAGCGCATTGCCCGGCGTGCGCAACATCCGGGCAAGGAGCCACCCGTCGCTCACAATGCGGCCCACAATTTCTCGATCTGTTTTACGGCGCTGTCGGTATCGGGATAGTCGATCGCCCTTGCCGGCACCGTCTTCACCAGACGCGTCAGCGCGTCGAAACCGCGCTCGCCCAGCGCGACATAGTTGGTCGACGCCTGGGTCAGGCGGACGAACACCTCGCTCAGCGGCACGACGCGCTCGTCCGCCTCGAAACCATAGCTCGGGAACAGCAGGAGAGCGGGTGGCACCGGCGTGTCCATTGCCGCGACGGCGCCCGCATCGGGCACGAGGTGCCGGATATCACCCTTGGGCGTGCCCGCCAGCAAGGGCCCGAAACGCGCATCGGGCAACGCGTTGGTCACGACATCGATCGCCGCGTTCTTCAGGCTGACGAGGCGCGGAAAGGCGTGGAGCAGCCCGGTCTCCGGATCGATCAGCGCGAATTCATCGCCCATGAAGCGCCAGCCGCGCGTCGACAGCAAGGCCGAGAGCGTCGATTTGCCCGCGCCCGATATGCCGCTCATCAACAACGCCTTGCCGTCGCGTTCGACCACCGAGGCGTGGAGCAACAGGTAACGCCGCTGGCCGAGCGCCATTTGCAGGTTCATGCCCATCTCGGCGGCTAGCAGGCCCTGTTCGAGCGGCAGCGGCAAGGCATCGGGCAGCATGAAGTCGCCGCCGATCGTGACCGAGGGACGGATGAATTGCCGCCACGGCCGGGCGGGAAACAGGCGGACCGAGAAGTCCGGCACCTCCGGCCTGGGGTAATCGGCGTACAGCGTCTCGAGCTGTTCGATGGGCGCGCGCCAGGCCGAGCCGACACGGAAACCGACCGGCCCGATCCTGACCGAAAAGACGTGTCTCATGCCGCCGCCACGAGCCCGCAGGCGACGAGTTCGCCGAGACGCTCCGCCAGCGCTGCCTCGTCGATATCCGCCAGGTCGAAATCGGCCGACAGCCTGTCGGCCAACGCGGTGCGGGTCAGCCCGGCCTCACCCAGCGTCGCCATGATCTCGGGCGCCGGCGCAGCGAGCAGATGAGTCAGCCCGGAACTGCGGTGAAAGACCGCGATGAAACTGTCGAGATGGACGATGCTCAGCGCCTCGGCGCGCGCCATGCGGAATATCGGTTCAACCAAATGAGGTTCAGCCAAGCGAGGCCTCAGCCGCGCGGCATCTGCAACGACGCGAAGCAGGTGAAGCCGCTGGTGCCCGATTGCAGCTTGCGAATGTAATTGGTGTAGGCGCGGCTCTGGTCGGCCGTCGTGCCGGGCAATTGCCCGCCGGCCAGCGCGTTCTTGACGTCCTCGCCCTTGAGCGGGTGCCCGGGGCCGGGAAAGGCGCCCGTCGTTCCGGAGGGCACCAACGTGCCGTCGGCGGCGACATAGCTGCCGGCGCGGCCGGCATCGGGCACGGGAATCTCGCAATGCGCCACCGAGGCGGCGGTCTGCGCCAGCGCCGGGCGGATCGACACCACTGCGGCGGCACCCGTCGCGCCCAGCATCAGCGCGCGGCGGCGTGTCGTGGCCGGACCGCGATTGCCCTCATGCTCACCCTGTTCGCTCATGAGTTGAGCATTTTCACATTCGCACTGCGCTGGCAAGCAAGGCTGGCCGGGTTAACGACGATTAGGCTAAAGGCGCATTCATGCTTCCGGGATTTCGCCGCCGTCTGATCATCGCGCTGGTCATCATCCTGATGGCCGCAGCGATCACCCTGACGACCGGAAGTGGCCCGCAGGCCATGCTGGTCGCGCTGTTCGGCGGCATCGCGGCGGTGCTGGTGGTGGCGATTGGCGAATATGGCGATGTGCTCGCCCCCGCCGCGCCCGTGCCCGCCGCAGCGCTCTCGCCGAGTATCGACGAGATGCTCGACGCGATCGGCGAGCCCGTGCTGGTCGTCGCCGACGGCCGCGTTTCGCATGCCAACAGCGCGTCGCGCGAGCTGCTCGGCGGGCATATCGTCGGCGAGGATGTCCGCCTCGCCATCCGCCACCCCGGCGCCGCCGAGCGGCTCGCCAATCCGGTCGGCGGCGCGGCGCAGGGGCCGGTCGATCTGGTCGGTCTGGGCACGCTCGACCAACGCTGGCAAATGCGTGTTGCCCGCGCCAGTGGCGGCGAACGCATCGTCCACCTCGTCGACCAGACCGGCAGCTATGCCGCCGAGCGCATGCGGGTCGATTTCGTCGCCAATGCCAGCCATGAACTGCGCACCCCGCTCGCCTCGATCCTCGGTTATATCGAGACGCTGGGCGAGGATCAGGCCGGCGCCGACCGCGCGGTGCGCGGGCGCTTCCTCAAGATCATGTTCGACGAGGCACGGCGCATGCAGCGGCTGGTCCAGGACCTGATTTCGCTAAGCCGCATCGAGGCGGAGAAATACCGCCTGCCCGACCAGCCGGTCGATCTCGCCGCGCTGATCGAAGAGGTGCGCGGCGAATTGCAGGGCGCGGAACAGGTTCGCACCAACGAGATCGTCACCGAGATCGAGCCGGACGTCGCCGCAGTGGTCGGCGACCGCGTCCAGCTCAGCCAGGTGCTGCACAATCTGATCGGCAATGCGATGAAATATGGCGCCGCCGGGACGCCGGTGACGGTCGCGTTGCAGCAGGGCAATACCGGCATCATCCGCCTCAGCGTCGCCGACCAGGGCGACGGCATCGCGCCCGAACACATCCCCCGGCTGACCGAGCGCTTCTACCGCGTCGACGCCGGCCGCAGCCGCGCGGCGGGCGGGACGGGGCTCGGCCTCGCCATCGTCAAGCACGTCGTCGAGCGCCATCGCGGCCGGCTCGATATCGCCAGTACCGTCGGCAAGGGCACCACGGTTTCGATCCTGCTGCCTGCGCATGCGGGCGCTGTCACAAAAGGGTAACAAAAACGTCACACAACTGTGCGGCAGTGCTGCTAGGCCGATTCCATTAGGCCGGCGACTCCGCCACCTGGAGTGTCCGCATGTTTCGTTTCCTCGCGCTGATCGGCGCGCTCGCGCTCGCCGGTTGCGAGGATCAGGCCAGTGGCGGCGGCGCGGGATCACGCGACCAGATCCGCGTCGTCGGCTCGTCGACGGTGTTTCCCTTCACCACCCTTGCTGCCGAGCAGTTCGTCGACCGCAACCCCGATGTTAAGGCGCCGGTGATCGAATCGACTGGCACCGGCGCGGGCCTGCGCCTGTTCTGCGCGGGGATCGGCGCCGGCCATCCCGATATCGCCGATGCTTCCCGCCGCATCACCGCAACCGAATATGCCCGTTGCAAGGCCAATGGCGCGGGCGCGTTGCTCGAAATCCAGGTTGGGCTCGACGGTATCGCCTTCGCCCAGGCCAAGGGCGGCCGCCGCCTCGCGCTCAGCCCCCTCACCCTCTACCGTGCGCTCGCCGCGCGGCCGGGCGGGCGACACAATCAGGCGCAAACCTGGCATGATGTCGACCCGAGCCTGCCGGCGCTACCGATCCAGGTCTATGGGCCGCCGGCGACCAGCGGGACGCGCGACACCTTCGCGCACCTGATCCTCGCGCGCGGTTGCGAACGGGCCATTCCGGCAATGAGCGCGAAGCGCGACAGCGACCCCGATGGCTATGCCGCCATCTGTACCGCCGTGCGCGAGGACGGCGCCTATGTCGACGCCGGCGAGAACGACAATCTCATCGTCCAGAAACTGCGCGCCAACCCCGACGCGGTGGGCATTTTCGGCTATTCCTATCTTGAGCAGAACAGCGATACGGTCGACGGGCTGCCGCTGGACGGCATCGCGCCGACCTATGAGACGATCGCCGAGGGGCGTTACCCCGGCTCGCGCCCCTTGTTCATCTACGTCAAGAAGGCCCATCTCGGCGCGATCCCCGGCCTGCGCCCGTTCCTCGCCACCTTTGCCGGCCTGTGGGGGCCGGAAGGCCCGATGGTGCGCAAGGGCCTGATCGCCGCGCCAGCCGATGTCCGTGCCCGCGCCGCCGAGATCATCCGGCGCGAGACGCCGCTCGACCCGACGGGTTTGCGCTGATGTCGGGCATCGCGCTCATCTTCGTCGTCGCCATGCTCGGCCTGATCGGCTGGCTGACCGGGCGCGCCCGCGCCGCGATGACGCGCCGGGCGCCCGGCGAGCGGCTGGTCGCCCTGCCGATCCATCACGGCAGCTATGTCGCACTGGCGACCTTGCTTCCAGCCGCGCTGTTCATCGTGGCTTGGACGGCGATTTCCCCAGCGCTGGTCACCAACGTGGTGCTCGAAACCTCTACCGCACAGCAGCTGCCAACCACGCGCTTCGAACGCGCCGTGATCCTGTCCGAAGCGCGTGATCTAGGCGCCGGGCGCGCTTACGGCGCCTTCAACCCGCTCGCCGCAAAGCTCGCCCCGGCATACACGTCAGCACAGCGACGGTACGACTGGATCGGCGGGATCGTCGCGCTGCTGCTGGCGATCGCCGGCGGTACCTTCGCCTGGCTGCGGGCACGACCCCGCTTCCCGGCCCG
Source organism: Sphingomonas bacterium (assembly GCF_028292965.1). Lineage (GTDB taxonomy): Bacteria > Pseudomonadota > Alphaproteobacteria > Sphingomonadales > Sphingomonadaceae > Sphingomonas. Next base: position 5,242 of record NZ_JAQGLG010000164.1, read on the forward strand.
CGCGCGGGTCGAGCGCGTGGTGATGCTGGCGCTGCTCGCGGCGTCGCTGATCGCGATCCTCACCACGATCGGCATCATCGGCTCGCTGCTGTTCGAATCGCTGCGTTTCTTCCGCATGGTGCCCGTCACCGACTTCCTGTTCGGCACGCATTGGAGCCCGCAGGTGATCGACGCGCGCGACCCAGGCGCGACGCTCGGCGCGGTGCCGTTGTTCTGGGGTACCTTCTTCATCGGCGCGGTGATCGCGATGCTCGTCGCCATTCCGTTCGGGCTGATGAGCGCGATCTACCTCACTCAATATGCCAGCGCCCGCGCACGGCGCTGGATCAAGCCGTTACTCGAGATCCTCGCCGGCGTGCCGACCGTGGTCTACGGCTATTTCGCCGCGCTGACCGTCGCGCCGATGGTGCGCCAGCTCGGCTTGACGCTCGGCATCGCTTCGGCCTCGGCGGAGAGCGCGCTGGCCGCCGGCCTGGTGATGGGGGTGATGATCATCCCGTTCGTCTCGTCGATGGCCGACGATGCGCTTGCCGCGGTGCCGACCGCGATGCGCGACGGCAGCCTGGCGATGGGCGCGACGACGTCGGAGACGATCCGCAAGGTCCTGCTCCCCGCCGCCCTGCCCGGCGTCGCGGGTGGCGTGCTGCTCGCCGTCAGCCGCGCGATCGGCGAGACGATGATCGTGGTGATGGCCGCCTCCGGCCTCGCCACGCTGACGCTCAACCCCTTCGCCAGCGCGACCACCGTGACCAAGCAGATCGTCGACCTGTTGACCGGCGAAGCGGCGTTCGACAGCCCCAAGACGCTCGCCGCCTTCGCGCTCGGGCTGGTGCTGTTCCTCGTCACCTTGCTGCTCAACGTCGTCGCGCTGCGCGTGGTGAAGCGGTACCGCGAGGCCTATGAATAGCGCGGCCGACCCGATCGCCCGCGCGCCGACCGACTGGAAGGGCGCCGCGATGCAGCGCCGCCTGCGCCGGCGGTACCGTGCCGAATGGTGCTTCCGGCTGCTCGGCCTGAGCGCCGTTATTGGCTCCGCCGCGTTCCTCGTCGTGCTGCTGGTGGCAGTGCTTGGCAACGGTCTTGGCGGATTCGTGCAAACCCGCATCGCGCTTCCGATCGACCTGGCGCGGCAAGGCATCGCGATCGACCCGGCGCGGCTGCACGGCCCCGGCGCCAATCTCGCTTTGGCCGCGGCGAATATCGAAGGCGCGACCGACGCCGCCGCCAAGGCGGCGTTCGGGCCCGACGGTGACGATCTGTTGTCCGACAGTGCCTGGCTGACAGTGCGCGACGCGATCAAGGCCGATCCGACACTGCTCGCGCACCGCGCGACGATCGCCGTGCCGGCGGCCGATGCGATCGACAGTGCCGCCAAGGGCCATGGCGACGCGGTCGCACAGGCACGCTTCGCCGGGCTGCAGGCGCGTGGCGCGATATCCCGCGGTGTGGACTGGGGGTTCCTGACCGGTGCGGACTCGACCGACTCGACCAGCGCCGGTATCTGGGGGGCGCTCAAGGGGTCGATCTTCACCATGCTGGTGACGTTGGTGCTGGCGTTCCCCGTCGGCATGCTCGCGGCGCTGTACCTCGAGGAATATGCTCCGCGAAACCGCTGGACCGATCTGATCGAGGTATCGATCAACAATCTCGCCGCAGTGCCGTCGATAACCTTCGGGCTGCTCGGCCTCGCGGTTTTCCTCGGCACCATGCACCTGCCGCGTTCCGCCCCGCTGGTCGGCGGCCTGACGCTGGCGCTGATGACCATGCCCGTGATCGTCATCGCCGGACGCAACGCGATCAAGGCGGTGCCGCCCTCGATCCGCGACGCCGCGCTCGGCATCGGCGCCTCGCCGGTGCAGGTGGTGTTCCACCATGTCCTGCCGCTGGCCTTGCCCGGTATCCTGACCGGCACGATCATCGGCATGGCGCGCGCGCTGGGCGAGACCGCGCCGTTGCTGCTGATCGGCATGCGCGCCTTCATCGCCGCCCCGCCGAGAGGGTTCACCGACCCGTCGAGCGTGCTGCCGGTGCAGATCTTCCTGTGGTCCGACCAGATCGACCGCGGCTTCGTCGAAAAGACCAGCGCGGCGATCATCGTGCTGCTGCTCTTCCTGTTCGCGATGAACGGCATCGCGATCTACCTCCGCAACCGTTTCGAGACCCGCTGGTGATGACCGAACAAGCCAAGATCACCGCGCGCAATGTCAGCGTCTTCTACGGCGCCAACCGCGCGATCGACGATGTGTCGATCGATATCGACCGCGACAATGTCACCGCGTTCATCGGCCCGTCGGGCTGCGGCAAATCGACCTTTCTGCGCGCATTGAACCGCATGAACGACACCGTCGCCAATGCCCGCGTCACCGGCGAGATCCGTCTCGATGGGGAGGACATCTACGCGCCGGAGATGGACGTGGTGCAGCTGCGCGCCCGGGTCGGCATGGTGTTCCAGAAGCCCAACCCCTTCCCCAAGTCGATCTACGAGAATGTCGCCTATGGCCCGCGCATCCACGGCCTGGCGGCGGGCAAAGGCCAGCTCGATGAGATCGTCGAACGCTCGCTGCGCCGCGCCGGCCTGTGGGACGAGGTCAAGGACAGGCTAAGCGATAGCGGCACCACCCTGTCGGGCGGCCAGCAGCAGCGGCTGTGCATCGCCCGGGCCATCGCCGTCGACCCCGAGGTGATCCTGATGGACGAACCCTGCTCGGCGCTCGACCCGGTGGCGACGGCGCGGATCGAGGAGCTGATCCACGAGCTCAAGGGCCGCTACGCGATCGTCATCGTCACGCACAACATGCAGCAGGCCGCACGCGTGTCGCAGCGCACCGCCTTTTTCCATCTCGGCGCGCTGATTGAATACGGCTCGACCGAGGACATCTTCACCAACCCGCGCGAGCCGCGCACCCGCGACTACATCACCGGCCGTTACGGCTGAGGAGCTTGAGATATGGCAACTGGCCACGAACATACCGTCAAGGCTTTCGACGACGACATCGCGCAGTTGCGCGCGCTGATCTCGCAGATGGGAGGGCTTGCCGAGCAGGCGATCGCCGACGCGATCGTCGCGCTGCAGCGCAATGACGCCGAGCTGGCCGGGCGCGTGCGCGATGCCGATCGCGTGATCGACACGATCGAGGCCCAGGCCGAGCAACTCGCCGTGCGCATCATCGCACTGCGCGCGCCGATGGCCAATGACCTGCGCGAGGTCGTCGCCGCGCTGAAGATCGCAGGCGTCATCGAACGCATCGGCGACTATGCCAAGAACATCGCCAAGCGCGTGCCGTTGATCGTCAGCGAGACGCGGATCGAACCGATCTCGACCCTGCCGGCGATGGCGCGGATGGCGCGCGAGATGGTCCATGAAGCGCTCGACGCCTTTGCCGCGCGCGATGCCGAGGCGGCGATCAGGGTGTGCGAGAGCGACCATGCGCTCGACAATTATTACGACAGCATCTTCCGCACCCTGCTCACGCACATGATCGAGAATCCCAAGACGATCACCCAGGTCGCGCACCTGATGTTCGTCGCCAAGAATCTCGAACGCATCGGGGACCACGCCACCAACGTCGCGGAGATGGTCTATTTCGCCGCGACCGGCACCAAACTCACCGACCGCGGCGCCCACGCCGCCTGATTTGCCCGCGGCGGATGCCGCAAGACTTTGACGACCCACGACCAACCAACTCTACGAAGGAATTGACGATGGCCCGGGCCAAGATGTTGCTGGTGGAAGACGATGCGGCGCTCGCCGAACTGCTCGTCTGGCATTTCACGCGCGAGGATTTTCAGGTCAAGCAGACGCCCGATGGCGAGGAGGCCCTGCTGCTCGCCAAGGAGCAGACGCCCGACATCGTGCTGCTCGACTGGATGGTCGAGGGGCTATCGGGCATCGAAGTGTGCCGTCGGCTACGGCGCATGCCCGAAACCGCCAATGTGCCGATCATCATGCTGACCGCGCGCGGCGAAGAGGAAGACCGGGTGCGCGGGCTGGAAACCGGCGCCGACGATTATGTCACCAAGCCCTTCTCGCCGCGCGAGCTGGTGGCGCGCGTCAACGCCGTGCTGCGCCGCGTCCGCCCCGGTCTCGCCGGCGAACAGCTCAACTATGCCGATATCGAAATGGATATGGTCGGCCACAAGGTGCGCCGCGGCGGCGTGGTGGTGCAGCTCGGCCCGACCGAGTTCCGCCTGCTCAAGCATTTCCTCGAACATCCCGGCTGGGTGTTCTCGCGCGAGCGCCTGCTCGACGCGGTATGGGGGCATGATTCCGACATCGAATCGCGCACCGTCGACGTGCACATCCGCCGCCTGCGCAAGGCGATCAACGCCGGGGACAAGCCCGACATCATCCGTACGGTGCGGTCCGCGGGTTATGCGCTGGATTCGGGGGGATAATCGTCGCCCTATCGGCCTAAACTTCTTCGTCACCCCGGACTTGTTCCGGGGTCCACGGTCCAGCGAACACAACAAGCTTTGTATTTGCGGAACGGTGGATGCCGGAACGAGTCCGGCATGACGGAAGGTGTTACGAGCAGCGCGTTCGGGCGACGATGCTGGGCCAAAGATTCAGTTCGCTCACTCAACGAGGGAGCCATTGCCGCGACCGCGCGTTCCCCGTGCGTGCGCCTCGAAGCGCCCGAATTAGGAGACCCCTGATGAAACTCATGATCGCCGTGGCCCTCGCCACGTTCGCGCTCCCTGCCTATGCGCAGGACCAGACTACGCCGCCGCCCGCGCCTCCGCCTGCCGCGACCACCAACGGCATCCCCAACACCACCCTGTCAACCTCGCCGACCCCTTCCAACGGGCCGCGCGCGCAGGAAGGAAATCTGCCGTCGAACAATGCAGCGGCCGCCGCTGGTGGCGGTGAGCAACCCGCCAACCCGCCGATGTCGCAGCCGGCCATGCCCGGCCAGCCGGTCATCGCGGCACCCTCGCCGTCGCCTGACACGGCCTTGCCCGCACCTGCGCCGCTCGATCACTATCCGATCTGCAAGCGCGGCCAGTTCGACAAGTGCATGGAGCCCGGCAATGGCGGTGGTGGCGGCACAGCCCACCATCGTCGGCGCCATCGTTGATGCGATCGGCCGGAGCGTCAGTGACGTTCCGGCCGCCAATCGTCCTCACAGGAGGTACCGATGAAAATGATCGCTCTTGTCGCCGCTCTGGCCCTCGCCACTGCGGCCAGCGCGCAAAAGGGCCCCGATACGAGCCCGCAAACCACCGGCAACCCGCCGGGTGGCTATCAGCCGACCGCGCCGCTCTACAGTAGCCCGCCTCAACCAGGCCAGCAGGCGGTGTTCGTGCCCAATCCGCAGACGCCGAGCCAGGCCTATCCGCCGCCCCCGCCGTTGCAGCATTATCCCTTCTGCAAGCGCGGCCAGTTCGATCACTGCATGCAACGCGGCGGCTGACAGGCGCGACGGCAATGACTAGGTAGCGCTCCAACATCTATCAGGAGCGCCACGATGACCATCGGCTTCAAGGACCGCGTCGCCATCGTTACCGGCGCGGGCGGCGGGCTCGGCCGTGCCTATGCGCTCGAACTGGCACGGCGCGGCGCCAAGGTCGTCGTCAACGATCTCGGCGGTTCGCGCGACGGCACCGGCCATAGCGACGCCGCGCTGAAGGTCGTCGAGGAAATCAAGGCGGCCGGTGGCGAGGCGATGTCGAACGGCGGCAGCGTCACCGATTACGATCACATGGTCGAGATGGTCGCCCAGGCCAAGGCCGCCTGGGGCGGCGTGCACATCCTGATCAACAATGCCGGCGTGTTGCGCGACAAGAGCTTCGCCAAGATGGAACCGGCCGATTTCCGCTTCGTCGTCGACGTCCACCTCAATGGCTCGGCCAATTGCACCAAGGCGGTGTGGGAGACGATGCGCGAGCAGAATTATGGCCGCATCCTGATGACCGCGTCATCGACCGGCCTGTTCGGCAATTTCGGCCAGGCCAATTACGGCGCGGCCAAGCTCGGCCTCGCCGGCCTGACCCGCACGCTCTATCTCGAGGGTGCCAAGAACAACATCAAGGTCAACACCATCGCCCCGACCGCCGGCACGCGCATGACCGAGGACATCTTCCCCGCCGAAGCGTTTGCCGCCTTTTCGCCAGACAAGGTCGCCCCTGCCGCGCTGTACCTCGTGTCGGAGGACGCACCGACCAACATGATCGTCGGCGCCGGCGCCGGGGTATTCCAGGCGGCCTATATCACCCTGACCCAGGGCAAGCTGCTGACCGGCGACGAACTCTCGCCCGAAGGTGTGGCGGCGCACTGGGCCGAAATCACCGACCGCACCGACGAATTGACCCCACAGTCCGGCGCCGAGCAGTCGATGTCTATCCTGAAGAAACTGCAGGGCGGCTGAGGCGCCGGCGAAGACCAACGCAACTACCGTCATCCCAGCGAAAGCTGGGATCTCACGCGGCAAGGGCGCGCCCTATCGCGGGAGATCCCAGCTTTCGCTGGGATGACGCGCGTTTTTGCGGTTCGTGGCTCACTGTATTGCAATACCAATACACTCATGGTACCTACCCTCCACCAACAGGAGGGTTTGCCATGTATAGCGAAAGCGACATCGACGGCGCGGTGGAGGCAGGTGCGATCACGCGCGACGCCGCCACGGCGCTGCGTGACCATATTGCGCGGAGCCAGTCGGCCCCCGCGGTCGATGAAGAACATTTCCGGCTGCTGACCGGCTTCAACGACATCTTCGTGTCGATCGCCGCCACCGCGGTGCTGGTCGGCATGGCGTGGCTCGGCGAGTCGATCTGGTTGCCGCTCGGCGGCACCCTGGTCGCTGCCACCGCCTGGGGCCTGGCCGAATATTTCACCCGCCAGCGCCGCATGGCGCTGCCCAGCATCCTGCTGCTGCTGGCCTTTATCGGCGGTGTCGCGGCGGCCCAGGTCGGGCTGGTGGTGATCAACGCCGATGCCATCCAGGCATGGGGCAAGGCCAATTTCCCCAACCATGTCGAACCGGTCATCGGCACGATCGCCGCCCTGATCGCGGTCGTCACCGCTGGTGCCGCCTGGCTGCACTGGCGGCGTTTCATGGTGCCGATCACCGTTGCCGCGGGGGCAGTGGCGGTGGTCGCGGTGATGCTCGCCTTGTTCATCGGCTATGTGCCGCAGGCCAAGGACTATATCTATGCACCGGTCCTGGTCGCGGGCCTTGCCATGTTCGGCGTCGCGATGACGTGGGACGGCTCGGATCGCGAGCGCCGCACGCGTCGTTCGGACGTCGCCTTCTGGCTTCATCTCGCAGCCGCGCCGATGATCGCCCACGCCTTGTTCCAGCTGCTCGGCGTGTTTGACGCGCCGATCGGTGTCGGCATGGCGATCGCGGTGATCGCGCTGTACATCGCCTTTGCCTTCGTGGCGCTGGCGGTCGATCGTCGCGCGCTGCTGGTGTCGAGCCTCGCCTATGTTCTCTACGCGATGTACTCGCTGTTCGAGGGCGCCGGCGCGGTCGAGCTGGCCTGGGCGTTCACCGCCCTGGTGATCGGTTCGGCGCTGCTGTTGCTCTCCGCCTTCTGGCAACCGACCCGCGCCCGCGTCGTCGGCCTGCTCGGCGGTTTGTCGGAGCGACTGCCGCCGGTGGGCAAGATCGCCCACGCCTGATCTCAGCTAAAAAAGGAAATGGCCTCACCCGGACACGGGTGGGGCCATTTTTTTTGCTCGCCGACCGCGCAAACCACCTCGTCACCCCGGACTGGTTCCGGGGTCCACCGGGCCGCACACGTAAAGTCGAGGCGTTCGCGGAACAGTGGATGCCGGAACAAGTCCGGCATGACGGTTAAAGCTGATTACGAATAACTCTATTCGTCGACGAGTTTCATCAACCGACGTTCGATCGGCGCCAGTACCGGGCTGAGTTCCTGCCCACGCTTGAGCACCGCACCATGCTCGCCGACGAGCGCCCACATGCCCTGCTTCTGGCGCAGCGCCGGGCGTTTCTCGATGCGGAATTCGGGCCGCTCGGCGGCGCGGCGGAAGGCGGCGAACACCGCCGCGTCCTGGCCCAGTTCGATAGCATAATCGCGCCAATGGCCAGCCGAAACCATCCGCCCGTACAGATCGAGAATACGCGTCAGTTCGAGGCGTTCGAAACCGATCTGGCTCGGCCGACCCTGCGGCAGCGGAAACGGCGTGACCGTCCCCATTCAGCGACAATCAGGCACGATCACGCACCCGCTCCTGTTCGGCGAGCAAAGCATCGAGGCGCTTGCGCATCGTCTCCAGCTCGCAGCGCAGCAGCTCGACCTTCTGCGTGGCGGGATCGAACATCTCGCTGCACGGCGTGCCGTAAGCGAGGAACGTGTCCGACTTCTGCCCGCCCTCGACCATCGTCGCGCGCGCCGGGATGCCGACCATCACCGCGCCCTCGGGCACATCGCGCGTGA
>NZ_JAQGLG010000166.1 GCF_028292965.1 Sphingomonas bacterium
ATGACGGCGGTGGACGGTCACGGTCATCTGATCGCGACGGCACTGGCCCGTCCGAAACAAGCCTACCTCAGGAGCTCGGCCGCGCGCCTCGGGTGCCTGGCACGTGTTCATGCGGGCGATGGCTGCAGCTAGGCGGTAGCGCCATGACCGTTGACGGCTGACCGCGCTGCCCCAACCGCAGGAACTTTCGTCACCGGCGGCAGTTTGCGCCTCCACGACAATAAGTCGGTCATGGAGGAGGACGCTATGGGAAAAGGCATCTTGTTGTGGCTGCTGGGCATACCGCTGCCGATCATCATTCTCCTCGCACTGTTCTGGCACTGACATGGCGACGAAACCCTATAGCCCGGTCGATCCGGCCCTTTATCCCGCAGGCGCGCCGACCGCTCCGGCGGGTTCCGCTCTGTCCTGGTCAGCTGTCTTCGCCGGTACCGTGGCGGCGATCGCCCTGACACTTACCCTCCTGACCCTCGGCTCGGCCTTCGGACTGGCGTCGGTCTCGCCATGGCCCGGGGTCGGCGCGAAGCCGACGACCTTCACGATCGGCGCCGGGATCTGGCTGATCGTGACGCAGTGGCTGTCTGCCGCGATCGGCGGATATCTTGCCGGCAGGCTGCGCATTCGCTGGCACGAGCTGCACGGCGACGAGGTTTTCTTCCGCGATACGGCGCACGGCCTCCTGACTTGGGCGACCGCGACCGTGATCATGGCGATCGTTGCCGTCGGCGCATTCGCCCTGTCGAGTATCGGCGTCGCACCTCACGACGCCGTGGTGACGAAAGAGGCGGCGGATGCGGCACGTAAGGTCGCGGCGGCCTTTGCTACCTTCACGGGGTTGTCGCTGGTCATCGGTGCCTTTATCGGATCCGTCAGCGCAGTGGTCGGCGGCAGGCTGCGCGATATGCATCCCTGATTAGGGCATCGTCGGCCGGCGCAACCTGTGTTTGGGGGCGCGCCGGCTGGCGTTGGTTGCGCGCGCTGCACCGGACGGAGCGCTCTCCTCAGCGCCCGCTTGCCGATTGGTTATGTGTGCGAATGATCGCCTGACTCGCGGTTCGGCAATGGCGCCGCTCTTCGTCGTTGGCATTAGATCCGAGAAATCATCCCCGCTGAATGGGCGACGCGGAGCGCCGCCGACAAGGTACCGACGCTGAGTTTGGTCATCAGACTCGCCCGACAGATTTCGACCGTGCGCGAGCTGATGTCGAGTGCGTTCGCAATAACCTTGTTGGCACAGCCTTCTATAAGACTCTGCAATATGCGGCGTTCCCTAGCCGAAAGGCCATCGATCCTGGTGCGCGCGGCCGCTCTGCGCGCAACGGCGCTGCCGTCCCTTCCGAGGCTTGAGAATGCGGCATCGATCGCATCGAACAGCACGAGCGCTTCATAGGGCTTCTCGATAAAGTCGAGCGCACCTGCACGCAGGGCACGGACTGCGAGATCGACGCTCGGGGCGCCGGTAAGGAAAATAGCGGCAAATTTTCCCGGATAGTACAGTCCAAGCGCGTCCAGGACATCCAAGCCGGTCGCACCAGGCATGTGGTGGTCCAGCAGCAATGCGCCGGATTGGAGCGAAGCCGCTTCTGCGAGAAAGCGGTCGCCGCTGGGGAAACCCCGAACAACCTGATCGGGTCGAAGCGACATCAGGCTGTGCACGGATGCCAGGGCGCTGCGGTCGTCATCCACGATGTAAACGTACCGCGTCATTTCGCCACTATTCCCCTGCTTCAGGCCGGCGCACGGTTCCCATGCATCAAGCGTGCGAGCGTTGCGTGACTGTTCTTGTCCCCGGCCAGCCCGCGCCAATGTGCTGCCATCGCCAGCCAGTCAGCGCTGTGGTCCGCATCCGGGCTCTCATTGGCCTCGGCCTCGCACATCTCGGCTCTGCGAGCGCAGTTTTCTTGTGACATCATCGCGGTAGTCTGACAGCGCGCGAATTGATCCTTGCTCAAACAGATCAGCAACACGTCCGCTTATCCTCACGGCAGTTCGTTGAAATCTCGGCTTTTTTCTGAAACGGCTCCCTACTTCTTTAACATGGGTTACTACCGCTTGGACTTTGCCACATATCTCTCGCAAGGAAGGGGCGGGCCAACATCAACGGGCTCGCTGACGATTGCGGCCCTGGGGTGCGGTCCCCGACCGACTGGAATCAAACATCCGACCCGACACCGTCGGATGCGGATAGTGATGCCACTCGGGCCGGAGCGTAGTTCAAGCGGAGATACCATGCAGAATCCCTGGACGATGAAGATGGAGCAATTCACCGCTTTCTCGGACATGGAAAAGCGTCGTCTGGATGAGCTGATCCGCGCCAGGCAGGACCGTCACGCTCCGAAGGAGGACATCATCGCCGATGGCGCGCATTCGGGTCATTGCCACGTGGTTCTTTCCGGACTGGCCTGCCGGTATAAATTGCTGCCGGATGGTCGGCGCCAGATCATGGCCTTCCTGATCCCCGGAGATCTCTGCGACGCGGAGATCTTCATCCTGAAAGTTATGGATCATGGCGTCGCCGCGGTCACCCCGACGACCACGGCGCTGATACCTGCCGAGGCCATGAAGGCGCTGCTGCGGGAGACGAGCAGTCTCGGGGAGGCACTCTGGTGGGGCACGATGACGGACCTCGGCGTCCTGCGCGAACGCATCATCGATGAAGGAAGGCGAAGCGCCTATAGGCGGATCGCGCATCTGCTCTATGAAATGCTGGTCCGCTACCGGATGGTCGGAATGACCGTCGGCAACGGCTTTGTGTTTCCGATCACCCAGAATGATCTCGCCGACGCCACGGGACTTACGCCTGTCCATGCCAATCGCATGCTGCAAAAGCTCAGGGCCGATGGATTGATCCGGCTCGGCGGTGGCGTGCTTACCGTGCTCGATCCCGACCGGCTCAAGGATGCGGCACAATTTAACGGCGCCTATCTGCACCTGGACCGCGTCCATGATCGCACGGCGGTCGGTCAGCGCGCTGGCGACCTAGTGTGAAGCTGCTGGGCGAGCGTGCAAGCAGCGTTCCGAACGATGCGCGGCATTTTGCCCACGCTGGGGAATGATGATGCGGACACGCATCGTTGATTGATGCAGGCGCTCGCGGCACCAGCGCCCTCCCAGTTCGCTGCCCGCCGCGCCGGACAGCTACGCTGGCTCACGGGCGGTTGTCGCGACATTTGTTTCAGCAGTTGTCGCCGGTCACCCACAAGGACCCCGCAATAAACTGGGTTCCTAGGTAGAATTACAGTAGGCCCGACCTGTCAGCGCGGGCCCAGATGTTAACCCTCAGCGCCGCAGGATGATGCACCACGAGGGAGCATCGGCGGTTGGACTGGGTCAAAGCAAGATTGCCCGAGGGCACCTATATCGAGCTGGTCGCGAGCCTGTTTTCGACGCTTCTGCCGACCGCGATCATGACGGTCTCGTTCCTGGGGGCCGCGCTACTAATCGCCGTCCAGACGCCGGACCGGCTTCTTACAGTCCTCAGCTTTGCCGGAATGCTTGCGGCGGGCGCCAGGCTCACAGCGCTGCTGCTTTACCGCAAGCGCGCCAGACTCGATGCGTTGGACGTCGCGGATGACCGCCAAATGTCTGGCACGTATCGCCGCGGCTCACTATAGCAGATCCTGAGTGCTGCGAGATCATCCTGCGGTGGTGCCAACCGGTACCGCGGTTTGGCGCTTAAATGGCACGAGGTCACATCTGCGCTGGCCGTTCAGCCGTAGCTATGCGACTTGCTCACGATCGTCTTGGGCTTCAGCAGGAAGCAGACCGAAAAGCTTACTGCCCTGCGCCTATTTTAGCGCTGTTGATTCGGCTTTCCATGGCGCTGACGACCACCTCCCAGTTCACCTTCGTAGCACCCGTCGCGATCACGTCCCAATCGATGCACGAAAAGTCGATCAGGTGAAGCTCGCGGTGGATGGTTCGCACCCGGGGTTCCAGGCCATAGCGGCTGCCTGTGCTAACCGGCGCATGCCCGCAAATCTGATCCAGTGTCTTGTCCGTGATCCCGGCGTCATTGCCCTTGGCCTTGAACGCGTGGCGTAGCGAATGGAACACGAGCCGCCTGTCGACCGAAACGTGCCGGTCGATGGTGCGGTTGATCCGCTGGCTCGCCTCCTTGGTGCGCTTGCCGAGGCTGTTCTCCTTAAGGTCTGGGAACAGTTGCGTGTGGCCGAAGGCTTTGAGCGCGTCGAAATAGTCGAGGAACCCGAGCTCGATCAGCTTGGCGTGGACCGGAACGAGGCGAATGGAATCGTCGGTCTTGACGCTCTTGGCTTCGGCATCCGGGTCGACGACATATTCATCGATGTCCAGATAGACGATGTCGGCGTCGCGCTTCACGTCGGCAAGCGCCACCTGACCGACCTCTTCCAGGCGGGCGCCGCTGGTGATCGCCAGCAGGAACAACCAGAAGATCGTCGCGTCGCTGATCCGCGACGTCGAACTCCAGCCGAGCGGATTGATGAACAGCGGGCACGCGCACAGCGTGGCGAGCTCGTGGTCCTCGAAACTGCGGCGCGTGCGCTTCTTCTTTGTATAGCCGAGGATCGGTATGCCAGCTCCGACATTGGTAGGGATCCAGCGTTGTTCGAACGCGTAGGTGAGCAGCGCCTGCAGCGCGCCGATCCGCTTCTTGAGCGTTGGCGGCGCGCATTTGGGGAGCGTCGCTTCATGCTTGGTGACGCGGGCGCGGAACGGCAGGGCGCGGTCAGCACGCGGCATGGTCGCGGGCAGCTTCTTCGCCTCATCGCGGTAGTCGAAGAGCATGTCCGGATCGATCGCGGATACGCCGACGTCGCCGGCGAAATCGATGAAGTCGTCGACCGCGGCCTCATATTCCAGCGCGGATTGCGGGCGCGGTTCGTTCCCCGCCTTCCACTCACGGAACAACTGCTTCAGGCGCATATGCGGGCGCACGCGCGGCTGCCGCGCGCGCGGGCGATGACGGCCCATGCGCGTGCGGTTCAAATCCTCGTCGCCGGTGCGCTTCTCGTCGACCAGCGCGAGCAGCGCCTTGACGAGGTCGGCATCGGTGAACCTGGCGGCGCCCGCGTCGAACGCGCGCAGTCGTGCGACCGGGCCATCGAGGCACGCCATCCAGACATGCTCGGGCTGGTGCCAGCGCGTGCGTATCCAGTTCGACCCCGTCGCCTCGAGGTCGCCACCATATCCTTCGGCGACGATCGCTTCGAACCGCTCACAATCGCTGACCACGACGGACCAGTCGGTGTTGGCGGCCGGCCCCAGCAGCGCGGGCGGATAGATGTCTTCGGCCGCGGAGGTGAAACGGCCGCCTGCAGCCGCGTCGAGCTCCATGAAGGTCATGACGAGGCGCTGCGGACCCGACAGGCCCTTGCCCTCCGCAGGTCCGTCCGACCACCGGCGTACCAGCGCGGCGGGGGTGGGGAGGAGGGTGCCTTCGGCGATCCTGCGGCGGGCGTCGGCCAGCCGCTCCTCGAACGCTGCGTTCTCGCGCGCGAACGCGGCCCTTGCCTCTGCCGGGTCCTTGGTCCTCAGCGATACCTTGTATTGGGCGCGGCCGTCGAACGCCGCGCGCAGCGCCTCGGGAATCGCCCGCCTGAAATAAAGCTGCCCGGTACGGGGATCGGCAAATGGCGTCGCCATGCTGGTCTTCTTCACGCGTTTCTGTACCCATGTTCTGTACACATGACGGGTAAAGAGGGCGTAAATCCGGCCATTTCCGGTGTTTAGCCGGGAATGGTGACCCCTACGGGAATCGAACCCGTGTTTCAGCCGTGAAAGGGCCGCGTCCTAGACCGCTAGACGAAGGGGCCGTGCTGCGAAGCAGGCGTGGGGGAGGCGGTTAGGGAAATGCCGGCGGGCGGTCAAGCCGCTGTGTCGCCTCTCTTGCTGTGACACACCGCCTGGAGCTTGTTGCCGTCCGGGTCGCGGACATAGGCGCCGTAATAATGCGCGTGATATTGTGGGCGTGGGCCGGGCGCGCCTTCGTCGCTGCCGCCATGTGCGAGAGCGGCAGCGTGGAAGGCATCGACCATGGCGTGATTCGGCGTGAGGAAGGCGGCGTGGGTGCCGTTGCCGGGGCTGGCGGCGCCACCGTCGAACGGGCTGACGATGAACAGCTTCAGCCCGGCCAGTTCGCCGAACACCAGCTGTCCCGGCAATGAGAAGGGCTGCTCGATGCCGAGCGTCGCCAAGACCGGCTCGTAGAATTTGCGCGCACGTTCGAGGTCGTTGGTGCCCAAGGTCATATGGCTGAACATGGTTCTTTCTCCTTCAATCAGCCCAAGCCGCGTCGTCGATGTGCAGCTCGGCGGCCTTGCGCGGCCCCCAGTCGTCGATTCGCGCCCGCCCCGCGAGCCACAGTCGGCGATGCGGCGGTGCGCCGAGCAGGGCCGCGCCGAGCGCCGTTTCGGCCTGGCGGAATGCCACCGCCTTGAGACTGCGTCCGTCATCGCCCGTGGTGATCAGCCGCACATGGCCGTTGCCGACGATATCCGCCCGGACGATACGCACCGGCCCGGCGGCGACGCGTGGCTGTGGCCAGCCCATGCCATAAGGGCCGCCGACATCCATCGCCTCGACCAGTTGCGGCGTCACGCCACCCGGTGCGAGCAGAGCGTCGACCAGCAGGGCGCGATCTCCGATCGAGCGTGTCACGGCGGTGTCGAGTCGCTCGGCGAGAAACGCCTCGAAGGCATCGAGCTGTCCTTCGGCGATGGTGAGGCCAGCCGCCATGGCGTGCCCGCCGCCAGCGACGAGCAGGCCGCTGTCCTTTGCCGCCAGCACCGCCGCGCCGAGATCGACGCCCGAGATGGAGCGTCCCGAGCCTTTGCCGACACCGTCGGCATCGAGCGCGACGACGATGGCGGGGCGGCCATATTTTTCCTTCAGCCGGCCCGCGACGATGCCGATCACCCCGGGGTGCCAGTTGCGACCGGCAACGATCATCACCGCGTGATTGCCCTTGCCCATGGCGAGGGCCTCGGCGCCTTCCTGCACCAGCGCCTCGATCAGCCGGCGTTCCTCGTTCAGCCGGTCGAGTTCGGCGGCGATCTGCTCGGCCTCGGCCGGATCGCGCGTCGTCAACAGGCGCACGCCGAGGTCGGACTTGCCGACCCGCCCGCCGGCATTGATCCGCGGGCCCAGCGCGAAGCCGAGATCGGTCGCGGTCGGCGCACGGCTCAGCCGCGATGCGGTGATCAGCGCGTTGAGGCCGATATTGCGCCGCTGCGCCATCACCTTGAGGCCCTGCGACACGAACGCACGGTTGAGGCCGCGAAGCTGGGCGACATCGGCCACCGTGCCCAGCGCGACGATATCGAGCAGGTCGAGCAACCGCGGTTCAGCACGGTCGCCGAAATAACCGCGCGCGCGCAACGTGCGGATCAGCGCGGCGCCGAGCAGGAAGGCGACACCTACCGCGGCGAGGTGGCCGTGTTCCGCGCCCTCGGTTTCGTCGAGGCGGTTGGGGTTGACCAGCGCCCAGGCCTGGGGGAGGGCGGCGGCGCATTTGTGGTGGTCGACGACGATCACGTCGACCCCGGCATCGCGCGCCATGGCGAGCGCCTCGAACGCCTGCGCGCCGCAATCGACCGTGACGATCAGCTGCGCGCCTTCCTCCTTCAGCCGCACCAGCGCTTCGCCCGAGGGACCATAACCCTCCATCAGGCGATCGGGGATGTAGGGGCGCGCCTCGATGCCAAGATCACGCAGCAACAGGATCAGCAACGCGGCCGAGGTCGCGCCATCGACGTCATAGTCGCCGAACACCGCGATATGCTCGCCGGCGCGGATCGCATCGGCCAGCCGTTCAGCGGCGCGATCCATGTCCTGGAAGATCGAAGGATCGGGCATGAAGGCGCGGATGCTGGGGTTGCGGTGCGCCTCCAGCCCGTCGCGCGGGCAGCCGCGCGACAGCAGCAGCTGCGTCACCAGATCGTCGGGCGCGAACCCTGGATCGCGCGCATCGGCGGCGAGCGCGCGCCACCGCCAGGGCTGGCCGAGGATCGAGGATGTCACATTGAGCACGGTACCGGTCATCGGCCCGGGCTTAGGGCTTGCACGCTGCGGCGGCAACGCGTGCCGCGTGCGCTGCCGGCGTGATCGCTCTTTTGCCCGCGGCCTTCACGGCGCGATTCAAGAAACCGATGAACAATGACAAGTCTGGATCGGACAACGTGCTCGCGCACTTCGTCCCGCTCTTTCTCAGCTTGAATATTGACAGGACGGCCAACGCCGGCCGGTATCAGCATCGAACAGCAAGCATGCTGGCTGTTGCGCCGGCTGATATCTGGCTGATCGCGTGCTGTTCTTCATGCTGTTCCCTTGCTGTTCTTTTGCCGCTATTCCGTCGCAGCTTCTGGCGGTAAGAATTTGATATAAAATCATAATTCTTCCGAGGCGTCGCGGAATGACCGCGCGCGAAAATGCAGTGGTCAGGAACAGCGAAAACAGCACGTCAGCGAAGGGCGTTCGCTTCAGTCGCTGGTCGAATAGGGCAGCCAGCGCCCTTCACGAAACCATTTGGTGATGATGTATTTGGTGCCCCGCACCACCGGCATTCCCTCATGCATGGTCAGGTCGTTGGGGCTGCCGTCGGGGTTCATATTGTTCCAGGCGAGCAGCAGGCCGCGCTTCGGCGCGACGCGGATTCCGGCCTGGGGAAACCAGGTCGCGCCGCCTTCATCGACATCGTTGAGGTAGATCATCGCGGTCCAGGTGCGTTGCCCGCCACAGGCGACCATGTGCGGCCAATAGGGTTCATGCTCGTGGAAATAATCGTGATGCGGACGGAATTGCTGGCCGACCGCATAGCGTTGACCCTGCATCGTTTCGCCATTGTCGGGGTCGATGCCGAGCAGTGCGGCGATCGCCTCGTCGATCGGCCGCACATCGGGAGCCCAGCGATCCATGTCGCAACTCTCGCTGGTGCGGTAATTGGGTTCGTTGGCCTCGGCGAGCAGGGTCGAGGGGCGCCGGTTGGCATCGATCATGCGGCGCAAGGCATTGCATTGCGCGGCGGTCAGGAAATTCGGGTGATAATAGACCTGCACC
>NZ_JAQGLG010000185.1 GCF_028292965.1 Sphingomonas bacterium
CGCAGCAAGGTGCCGAGCGACAACAGGATCGCCGCGAGCATGCCGTTGAGCACGCCGAAGGCCAGCACGCCGAGCGCCGCGGCGATCGCCACGCCCTGGTCGCGATCGAGCCTGAACAGCCGCACGAAGGGCGCAAGGCCGAGCGCATGGGTCAGCGCGGCGATGACGATCGCGGCGAGCAGCGGCTGGGGGATGCGCGCGACCAGCGGCGCGGCGAACAGGACCAGCGTGGCCAGGCCCAGTGCGGCGACCACCGCCGACAATCGCGATGTGGCGCCAGCGCTTTCATTGGCCGAGCCGACCGAGAAAACCGCGCCGACCGGCATGCCGACGACCAGAGCCGAAGCGAGATTGGCCAGCCCGAGCGCGCCGAGCTCGCGATTGGCATCGAGCGTGTCGCCGTGGCGCAGCGCCATCGAGCGCATCGTGCCCCAACTCTCCGCGAACAGGATCAGCGCGATCGGCAGCGCAAGCTGCGTAACGCGGGCCCAGCCGGCGAACGTCAGCGGCGGCAGGATCGGCCAGGCGAGATCGAGCGTGATCGGCCCGGTTAGCGCGACCCCAGCGGCCGGCAGGTCGACCAGCCACGTCAGCGCGACGCCCGCCGCCAGCACGATCAACGGCCCGGGCAGCGCCTTGACGCGCTTGAGCAGCAACAGGGCAAGCAGCGCACCGGCCCCGACCAGGACGCTCGCGCCGTGTACCTCACCGATGCGCGCGACGAGCCCGGCCAGCACGACGAAGATGTTGCCGCCGGGCACCGCCACCCCGGCGATCGCCGGCAGCTGGCGGATGATGATCGTCAGCGCCAGCCCGAAGGCGAAGCCGCGCAGCACCGGCCGCGAGACGAACCCGGCCAGCCCGCCGAGTTTGAATAGCGCCGCCACCCCGAACATCGCCGCAACCAGAGCAACGACGGCGATGACCAGCGCCCCGCCCGCCAGCGGCAGCGCGGCGAGCGCGGCGGCAAGGATCGCCGCCGAGGACGAGGTCGGCGCGACGATCGCGTAACGGCTGCGCCCGATCGCGGCATAGGCCAGCCCGCCGGCCACCGCCGCGGCGATGGCATGTGCCGGCGCCAGTCCGGCGATCCCGGCATAGGCCACCGCCTCGGGCAGCATGATGCCGGCCACCGCCGCGCCGGCGAGCAGGTCTCGGGTCGGGAAGGCCATGCGCGGGAGCGTAGCGCGGCACGGCAACCGCGACACGCGCATTTTCATGCGCGCTCACACAATTCATGGTCTTGTCAGGTCGATGCGCTGTAGAGCGCATGCAAGTTTCACGACGCACCTCGCGAGGACGACCGATGTATCGCTATTTCCCGATCGCCCTCACGCTGCTCGCCGCGCTGCCGGCGACGGCACAGAATGTGTCGCAGCGCCAGCCGATCGCCTTGCCCGCCGGCAGCGGCCCGCCGCCGACCGCGACCCAGCCGACCATGGTGGTCGAGCCGGTGGCGATGATGATCGCCGCCTGCGACGCCGATGGCGACGGCCGCGTCACCCGCGCCGAACTCACGCCGTGCGTCGCGCGCAGCTTCGCCGCGATCGACACCGATCATGCCGGGTCGATCGGTTATATCGGCTATGGCGACTGGGCACTCAAATGGCTCGGCGATTCCAACGCCCTGCCCAGCCCGTTCAGCGTCGATGCCGACAATGACAACCGCATCACGCTGGCCGAACTTCAGGAAGCGCTGGCCCGCGCTTTCGACCGGCTCGACAAGGATCATGACGGCGTGCTGACTCGCGCCGAACTGCTGACGATCCGCGCCAGCACCGGCGGCGGACAGGACGGGCGCGGCAAGCGCGGGCGTTGATGCCCATCCGTCCCGGCCAAAAGGCATCTTCATCGCAAAAAGCGGATCGTGACGTTTGCCCATGCGTTTCCAGCGCGGTATCGCAGGGCAAAGGGCGCGGGCCCTGAGGAGAGTCAGCTTGGCAGACGACGACGACAGCAACGAAATCATCGCCGCGACCCGCGCCGCCAAGCGCCACCAGGAGGCCGCCGCCGGCACCCCCGAGCCGGCGCGAAATCGCGTCTGGCCGATCGCCGCGGCCGGGGTCGCGATCGGCTCCGCCGCGCTTGCGGCGGCACTGCTCTACGCCCAGCAGCGCAAGAAATAGCGTCAGGCGCGAGCGGGCGCTTTCCGCGCTTCGGTGACGAACAATAATAGCGCGGCGGCGACCATCGCCGCACCGGCCAGGACGGTCATCGTCCAGCCGCCGCGCGCATAAGTCCATGATGCAAGCGTCGATCCTGCCGCGCCGCCGATGAAGATACAGGTCATATAGATCGCGTTGATCCGCCCGCGCGCTTCGGGGGCGATGGCGTAGATGACGCGCTGGCTCAACACCTGGTTGAACTGCGTCGCCCCATCGAGCAGCACAGCCATCGCGACGAGCACGAACAGCAGGTGCGCCGCGCCGCTCCATCCCGCCAGGAGCAGGGCGAGCGTGGCACAGGCCAGTGCCCCTGCGGTCCCGGCGCGGATATAACCCCGATCGCCCAGTCGCCCGGCAATCGGCGCCGCCAGGGCGCCACCCGCGCCGGCCAGCGCGAACAGCGCTATACCGACTTGGCCAAGCCCGAAATGCTGCCCCAGAAACAGGGGAATGGCCGTCCAGAACAGGTTGAAGCTGGCAAACAACAAGGCTTGATAGGTGGCGCGACGGCGGATTGCCGGGGTGCGCACCAGCAGCGAAATACTGGACGCGAGAATGGCGCCATAATGCATGCCGGGAGCCGGCCGTCGGACCGGCAGCATCCGCGCGAGCGCTGTGCCCAGCACGACCATCAACGCGGCCGAGACGCCGAAGATCGCGCGCCACCCGGCCAGCGCCGCCAGCCCGCTCGCCGCCGGCCGCGCCAGCATGATCCCGGTGATCAGCCCCGCCATGATGTTGCCGACGACCTGGCCGCGCTTCGCGTCGGGCGCGAGATGCGCGGCGAGCGGCACCATGACCTGCGCGCCGACGGAGCAGAAGCCCGTGACGAAGGAGAAAGCGAGGAAGCTGACCGCATCGTGCGAGAAGAAAATTCCCACCAGGCCCAGCGCGGCACCCGCGACCATCGTGAGGATCAGACGCCGGTTCTCGACGAGATCCGCGAGCGATACGATCAGCATCAGGCCGGCACCATAGCCGATCTGGGTCAGCGTCACGACCAGACCGGCGATGCTCGGCGCCAGGTGAAGCGCCGGCGCGATCTCGCCCACCAGCCCCTGCGCATAATAGAGATTGGCAACCATCAGCCCGCAGGCGACGGCGAAGACGAAGGTCAGGCGACCGTCGATCGGGCGGGTTTCGTGGGGAGAGTGCACCGGCGGCCGCTTAAGGCGCGAGCGCCGGCGCGGCAACCATGCCGATCGATCGACAGGGCGGCGCCAATCCGTTTATGCGGCTTTGGCCACACGTCAGGAGCGACTCCCATGCCACATGAACAGGTCAACATCCGCACGCGCGACGGCGATTGCCCGACCCATGTCCTGACCCCGGACGGCGCCGGGCCGTGGCCGGCAGTGATCTTCTACATGGACGGGCTGGCGATCCGCCCGACCCTTATCGCGATGGCGGCGCGGCTCGCCGGCAACGGTTATGTCGTGCTGCTGCCCGACATGTTCTACCGCTTCGGGCCTTATGCGCCGCTCGTCCCGAAAGAAGTCTTCCAGACCGATTTCCGCGCCGTGGTCGGGCCGATGATGGCGACCACCGACAACCACAAGGCGGCCGAGGATACAGCGGCGTTCATCGCGTATCTCGACACACGCGCCGATGTGGCGGGAGCAAAGATCGGCACGGTCGGCTTCTGCATGGGCGGCGGCATGGCGTTGACGGCGGCGGGCACCTATCCCGACCGCGTCGCGGCCGCAGCGAGTTTCCATGGCGGCAGGCTCGCCACCGATCTGCCGGTCAGCCCGCATCTGCTCGCGCCGAAGATCGAGGGCGAGGTCTATGTCGCGGGTGCCGACAATGATGCGACTTACCCGCCAGAAATGGCCGAGCAGCTCGAACAGGCGCTGAACGACGCCGGCGTGCGCCATGTCTGCGAGATCTATCCGGGCGCCGCGCATGGCTGGATGAAGCCCGATTTCCCGGTCTATGACGAAGCCGCCGCCGAGCGCGGCTGGCGCGAAATGCTCGCGCTGTTCGCACGCAACCTCAAATAAGCGCGCTTACTCCTCGCCCGGCGCGTCCCCGGCGTCGAGCGGCGAGAGGAACCAGGCGATGCTCATCGGCGGGCCGGGTTCGGGATCGGGCTCCCACACCAGTTCGGCGAGTTCGTCGAGCAGCGTGTTGATCCGCGCCAGTCGCGCCGGTGACGGTGAGGCGACGGCGCGGAAGAACCAGTGGTTGCGCCCCTCGCCGATATTGACCCGGCGACCACCGTCGAACGCCTTGGCATAGTCGCTGGCTGCGGTCGACGCCGCGGCCCGCGCACCCTTGGCGACCAGCGGGCGGTTCTCGGGAATCTCCGACGCGCGCGCCATGCGCATGCGCGGCGCGACCGTCGCGTAGAGGATCTTCGGGCGCCCGCGGCTGGTCTGCACTTCGGACGAGCGCACCAGCCCGACCGCGACCATCAGTTCGAGATGGTGGTAGATCGAGGTCGGCTTGCGCCCCAGCGCCGCCGACAGGTCACGCACCGACAACGGCCCGAGCGCCGCGAGCCGGTCGCAGATATCGTGACGCACCGGCGAGGCGAGCGCCTCGACCTGCTCGCGCGCCATGATCCAATAGGTTTCGCTCACCTGCCCTCCCGTGCCGACACGCCGGCGAGCGCCGCGCGCCGCCCCATCCTATCAAATTCTGCGCACGCTATCGCCGGAGATATGGACATATTCAATGTTGGCGAGGCGATGTTTGGGGAGTTGACCCACCATGCCCGCGCGCCGAACATCGCGCCATGATCCACATTCGCTCACCATTGAAAGTCGAATCCGATCCACGGGGCGGATGGCAGGTCGTGTTCTGGGCAGGCCTCGCGTTCGATTACACGATACCGTTTCGCGCCATCCTTGCAGAAATTGCCGCGAAGCTAGGCCTGACTGCAGCGGCGGACCTGGATTTGCCGGCCTATGAAGAAGGCGAGGATTTTATCGAAGGTACGCTACATTTCCACGGAACGACGCTCGCCACCTATTATGAATATTCGTTGGGCTATCTGACATTGGCGAGCGACGACCGCGATGCGCTCGAGGAAGTGATTGCGCGCATTGAATCCGTGGTGGTTGTCGGCTGACCCGTCTTCCTTGCTGGTTTATCGCTAGCCCAACCGCACCGATTGCCCACCATCGACCGGCAGCAATGCCCCGGTCACGAAGCGTGCATCGTCCGAGGCCAGCCACAAGGCGGCATGCGCCACGTCCCAGGCCGTGCCCATCCGCCCCATCGGCACGCGCGCATTGCGTTTGTCGCGCAGTTCGGCCTGCGCTTCGCCGCTGAGGCCGGCCCAGCCCTGGATCGCCATCGGCGTGTCGATCAGCCCGGGCAGGATCGCGTTGCAGCGGATCCCGTAGCGCGCGTTGAGCGCGGCGACGCTGGTGGTGAGCTTGTTCACCCCGGCCTTCGACACCTCATAGGCGATGATCCCCGCCGGCGCGATCGAGGCCAGCGAGGAGACATTGACGATCGCCCCGCCGCCCTGCCCGCGCATCACCGGCAGGACATGCTTGATCGTCTGCATCATCGCGGTGAGGTTGAGGTGGAGGATCTTGTCGAACATGCCCGGGTCGCTGTTCTCGACCGGCGCGTCACCGCCGCCGACACCGACATTGTTGTGGAGGATGTCGACCCGCCCGAACGCCGCCACCGCCGCCGCGATCAACCCGGCGCATGCCGCCTCGTCGCCGATGTCGGCGCCATGCGCCTGCGCTTCACCACCCTCGGCGACGATCAGCGCGGCGGTTTCCTCGGCCCGCGCCGGGTCGCGATCGACGCACAGCACCGCCGCCCCTTCGCGCGCGAACAGCAAAGCGGTCGCGCGGCCATTGCCGATCGTCTCGCCCGGCGTCTGCCCGGCACCGACGACGATCGCCTTCTTGCCCGCCAGCCGGCTCATGCGCCGCGCCGGTCGAGATCGGGGTCGAGCGTCAACCCGGCGTCCAGCTGCACGCCGAAACTGTTGAGCAGCATCGAAACCTGTGTGTACTCGCCGATGGTATAGACCAGGTCCATGCATTGAGCGGTGCTGAAATGCGCCGCCAGCGCCGCCCAGTGCGCGTCGGAAACGAAGAAGTCTGAGGTCAGGTCGTCGCATGCCGCGATCACCGCCGCATCCTCGGCACCCCAGCCGGCTTCCGCGCCGCGCTTGATCCGCGCGATCTCGTCATCGGTCAGGCCGGTCTGCTTGCCGATCACGACATGCTGCGCCCATTCATAACCCGACCCGCAATTATACCCGGTGCGCAGGATGGCGAGTTCGCGCGTGCGCGGCGCCAGGCTGTTGTGCCGCGACAATATATAGCTCGCCCATTTGAGGAAGCGGTCGAGCGCGCCCGGATGCCGCGCCATGGTGCGGAAGATGTTGTAGTCGGTGTTCCGCGCCACCAGCGGCGCGAGCACCGCCGCCTGCGCTTCGCTCTCGGCGCCGTGTGCGATGGGCGTGATACGGGGCTGGTTCAGGCGCATGTCGCTCTCCGTGCATTGTTCGGCACGAGGCTAGCGAGCCGGCGCGGAGTGCGAAAGCCGCGACCGCGGGCGGAGGTTGCCGGCTTCAGCCCCCGGGAGGAGAGCGAAGTCGACGGCCCCCTGTTGCGGCACCGCGCATGGCCGCCGGATGACAGGTTGATAAAATCGCCGAAGCGACGGTGTTTCGGCGATAATCCGCGGAACCGCAGCGCGGCGGCGGGCATTATCCGCCCGTGAACATCCCGACCAAAGCCGATCGCCTCCGCCATCGCGCCGCCCGCCTGCATGAAGAAGCACGCAACTGTCTGGCCATCGCGGTCGGCGAGAAGGTCGAGCAGCACGCCGCGCAATTGATCGACGAGGCGATCCGCCTGATGCGCCGCTCGGTCGAATTGTCGGCCACGGAACCCGCAACAGGCTGAACCCTGCGCTCGCCAAGATGATCCATTGCCAGCGTCGCGCGAGCGGTTAGTCTGCGGTCATCACCGCAAGGATTCCCGCATGCGTCTGCTCCCCCTCGCTTTGCTCGCCGCCCTCGCCTTACCCTTCACCGCCGTCGCCCAGACCACCCCCGAAGATCCCTATCTGTGGCTCGAGGACGTGTCCTCGCCACGCGCGATGGACTGGGTCAACGCGCACAATGCCACCAGCACCGCGCTGCTTCAGGCGGATCCGCATTATCAGACCTTCTACGACCAGGCGCTGGCCATCGCCGGCGCGAAGGACCGCATCCCGGCGCCAAGCTTCGTGCACGGCGCGATCTATAATTTCTGGCAGGATCCGGAGCATCTGCGCGGCATCTGGCGCAAGACGACGCTGAACGGTTACCGCACGCCCAATCCGGCCTGGACCACGGTCCTCGATGTCGATGCGCTGGGCAAGGCCGAGGGCAAGAGCTGGGTATTGAAGGGCACGCAATGCCTGCGCCCGGTCGAGAAGCTGTGCCTGGTCTCGCTGTCCGACGGCGGCGAGGATGCGGTCGAGGTGCGCGAGTTCGATCTCGACACCGGCACGTTCGTCGCCGGTGGCTTCCATTTGCCGCGCGGCAAGCACCGCGTCGCGTGGGAGGATGCCGACCATCTGCTCGTCGCGACCGACTTCTCGCCCGGCGACCTGACGCCGTCCGGCTATCCCTATGTCGTCAAGCGACTGACGCGCGGCAAGCCGCTCGCCTCGGCGGTCGAGGTCTATCGCGGCAACAAGGACGACGGCGGCTACGGCGTCGCGCCCGCCGTGCTGCGCGACGGCAACGGGCACCAGCTCGCCTTTATCGAGCGCCCGCTCGACACCTTCCACCACCAGATCTTCATCGTTACCGCGGGCGGCACGCGGCGCCTGGCGATCCCCGACAAGGCCAGCCTGGTCGGGATGGTCTATGGCCGCGTCATCGTGCAGCTCGACGAGGCGTGGAGCGCGGGCGGCGTCAGCCTGCCCTCGGGCTCGCTCGCCCAACTCGATCTCGCCCAACTCAAGGCCGCACCCGGCGCGCTCAGACCGCGGCTGATCTGGCGGCCGGGCCCGCGCGATTCGCTCAACGACGTGCGTACGACGAAGAACAAGCTGCTCTTCTCGACGCTGGAGAACGTCAACGGCCAGGCCTGGACCTATACGCCCTATGCCAATGGCGGCTGGGGCGTCGCCTCGCTGGCACTGCCGAACAATCTCGACGTCAGTCTGGGCGCGGCGGATGACGACAGCGATCTCGCCTTCGTCAGTGTCGCGGGGTTCCTCACGCCCTCGACGCTCTACCTCGCCGATAATGCGACGGGGCACACGCCGCCGATCAAGCGACTCTCGCCCAAGTTCGATGCCGCCAATCTCGTCGTCGAACAGCTTGAGGCGGCATCCAGCGACGGCACGAAAATCCCCTATTTCGTGGTCCACCGCAAGGACATCAAATATGACGGCACCACGCCGACGCTGATGACCGCCTATGGTGGCTTCCAGGTCAGCCAGACGCCTTACTATTCGGGTAGCGTCGGCAAGCTGTGGCTGGAGCGCGGCGGCGCCTATGTGCTGGCCAATATCCGCGGCGGCGGCGAGTTCGGCCCGGCCTGGCACGAGGCCGGGCTCGGCGTGAAGCGCCAGATCATCTATGACGATTTCACCGCCGTCGCCCGCGACCTGATCGCGCGGCACATCACCTCCGCACGGCGGCTGGGCATCGAGGGCGGGTCGAATGGCGGCCTGCTGATGGGGGTCGAATTCACCCAGCATCCCGAGCTGTGGAACGCGGTGGTCATCCAGGTGCCGCTGCTCGACATGATCCGCATCTCGAAGATCGCGGCGGGCGCGTCATGGCAGGGCGAATATGGCGATGTGAATGCCGACCCGGCGGTGATGGCCTTCTGGCGGAAGCTGTCGCCCTATCAGAATCTGCGCGCCGACGCGCATTATCCCGAGCCGTTCATCTTCACCACCACCAAGGACGACCGCGTCGGCCCACAGCATGCGCGCAAGTTCGCCGCGCGGATGGAGGAGATGCGCCTGCCCTTCCTCTATTATGAGAA
>NZ_JAQGLG010000225.1 GCF_028292965.1 Sphingomonas bacterium
ATCGACGTTCCCGACCAGGTGATCGAGTTGGGCGAGACGAGCGGCAAGCTGGCCATCGTCGGCTGGGGCTCGACCTATGGTCCGATCCATCAGGCAGTGCGACGCGCGCGCCGCAAGGGGCTCGACGTTTCGCACATTCATATTCGGCATATCTGGCCGATGCCGGGCAATCTCGGTGCGTTGCTCAAGAGTTACGAGAAGATCCTCGTACCGGAAATGAACACCGGTCAGCTCAAGACCGTGCTGCGCGACCAGTTTCTGGTCGATGCAAAGCCGCTCAACAAGATTTCCGGTCAGCCCTTCATGATCGCCGAGATCGAAGCGGCGATCGAGGAGGCACTCGCATGAACGACATGACCCCAGTCGCGAAGACACTCCCCAAGGATTGGGAGACCGACCAGGAAGTACGCTGGTGCCCGGGTTGCGGCGATTATGCGATCCTGAAGGCGGTGCAGCGCACCATGCCGGAGATCGGTGCGCGCCCTGAGAACACCGTGTTCGTCAGCGGCATCGGCTGCTCGTCGCGCTTCCCTTATTACATGGAGACCTACGGCTTCCACACCATCCATGGTCGTGCGCCGGCGGTGGCGACGGGGGTCAAGCTGGCCAATCCCGAGCTCGATGTGTGGATCATCACCGGCGATGGCGACGCGCTGTCGATCGGCGGCAACCACACCATGCACCTCATTCGCCGCAATCTCGATTGCCAGGTGCTGCTGTTCAACAACGAGATCTACGGGCTAACCAAGGGCCAGTACTCGCCGACCAGCCGCGAGGGCACGCGCTCGCCCTCGACGCCGTTCGGCTCGGTCGATCATCCGGCCAAGCCCTGCGCCTTCGCACTCGGCGCCGGCGGGCGGTTCATCGCGCGCGCGATCGACGTCAACAAGAACCTGCCGGCGGTGCTCAAGGCGGCCTATGCCCATAAGGGCACCGGGTTCGTCGAGATATTCCAGAACTGCATCGTCTATAATGACGAGGTGTTCGGCGCCTTCACCGAAAAGGCCAATGCCGCGACCAACCAGATGTGGGTCGAGCATGGCAAGCCCCTGCTGTTCGCCGGCGGCACCAAGGGGCTGGCGATGGATCTCGCGCGGCTGACGCTCAAGGTCGTCGATGTGATCGATGGCGACTGGGAATCGGTCGGCGTCGCGGTGCACGACCAGACCAACCGTGGCCTCGCACATATGCTGGTCGAGATGCCGTTCGGGCCCTTCCCGATGGCGCTGGGCGTGATCTATGACGATCCCGCACCGACCTTCGAAGGCGCGGTGATCGCCCAGAACGTCGCCGCGGCGCAGGGCAAGACCCCCGATCTCCAGAAACTGCTGAGCCAGGGTCAGACCTGGATGGTCGACAAGCAACCGCACGAGATCTGATGCTCGGGCTGTTGCTTCTGGCACAGGCGACGGTCGCCATGCCGGCGTACAGCCCGCCGAAACCTGTCGCCGACCGGCCGCGATACGACCCGGCGACATTGTCGATCGTCATCGCGGACACGGTTAGCCAGACCGACCCGCGACCCTTGTGCGCCCGGGCGGATTGCACCGCGATGTTTCTCGGTACCTTCAAGGATGCGCGCACCCTTGCCGGGCCGTCACCGGGGGAGAAGTTTGCCGCGCGGATGGAGATGGGATCGCCCTTCGACCGGCATTATCGTATCGCCATGGTGATCGCTCGCAAGCCCGATGGGGAGATTGAAGTCCTGACGACGCGTGGCTTCCATTATCAGACGCATCTGGCCTGCTTCGAGCGCAAGGACACCGATCCGCTCGGCTGGCACCCCGAGGCGCCGGGCCTGTCCTACGACCATGGCCAGCTCTGCGTATCGGAAGGGTGACGGCGCCGGGCATCGTCTGGTTTCGCCGCGACCTGCGTTTGTCCGATCAGGCGGCGCTGGTTGCCGCAGCGGGGGAGGGGCCGGTCGTCCCCGTCTATATCCTCGACGACGACACGCCGAAGCATCGCCGCATGGGCGGCGCGTCGCGCTGGTGGTTGCACCACAGCCTCGCCGCGCTCGATGCGACTCTGCACGAGAAGGGTTCGCGGCTGATCTTGCGGCGCGGCAAGTCGGACGAGGTTCTGGCAGTGCTGGCCAAGGAAACCGGCGCGACGCGGGTCCATGCGATGCGGCATTACGAACCATGGTGGCGCAATGCCGAACTGGCGGTGGCCCGGCGGCTCGCTCTTGTCTGTCATGACGGCAATTATCTGGTGCCGCCCGGTTCGGTGACGACCGGGGCGGGGCAGCCCTACAAAATCTACACGCCGTTCTGGCATGCGTTGCAGCAGCATATGCCGCCGGCAGAGCCGCTATGCCGGCCGCGCGACATTCCGGCACCCGCGACATGGCCGAAAAGCGAGAAGCTGGCCGACTGGAACTTGTTGCCGCGCAAGCCAGACTGGTCGACCGGCTTTGCCAGCGAATGGACGCCGGGCGAGGCCGGCGCGCACGAGCGGCTGGAAGATTTTCGCGACGAGGCCGCGCGCTATGAGGCGACGCGCAACTTACCGTCGATCAAGGGCAGTTCACGCCTTTCCCCGCACCTGCATTTCGGCGAGATCACACCGGCGCAGATATGGCATCGCACGGCCGATCGCGGCGGATCGGTCGGCACCTTTCTCGGCGAGATCGGCTGGCGCGACTATGCCCAGAACATCATCCTGCAATTCCCCGACTACGGCACGCGTAACGGCCGGCCGTCGCTCGATGACCTGCCCTGGCGGACGGGCAACGCTGCTCAGGAAGAACTGCGCGCCTGGCAGCGGGGCCGCACCGGTTATCCGATCGTCGATGCCGGCATGCGCCAGCTCTGGACAACAGGCTGGATGCACAATCGCGTGCGGATGATCGCGGCATCATTCCTGATCAAGCATCTGCTGATCGACTGGCGGCAGGGCGAGCAATGGTTCTGGGATACGCTGGTCGATGCCGATTATGCCAGCAACGCGGTCAACTGGCAGTGGGCCGCGGGGACCGGCGTCGATTCGAACATGTTCGTGAGGATCATGGCGCCGCTCAGCCAGTCGGAAAAATTCGACGCAGCCGGTTACATTCGCGAGTGGGTGCCCGAGCTGGCCAACCTACCCCATATGGCGACCCATGATCCAGAAGAAGCGGGTTGCCGGCCGGAAAGCTACCCAGCCAAGATAATCGGCCATCGCGAAGCACGCGAACGGGCGCTGGCGGCGGCGCGCGCGGCGCGATAAGCGGGGCGCGTTTTGCCGGACACGGGGTTTCGCATGATTGCGCCGATTGGCGAACGGATACTCGAACGGATCCATCACGGACTGGCACAGGGAGCGATCGACGCGACCTTGCCGGGCGGTGAGCGGCGTATCATCGGCGACCATGCGCCGGGACCGCGCCCGGTCGTTCATCTGGTTCGCTGGCGGGCGTTGCGCCGGCTGGCCTCGGGTGGCTCGGCCGGCTGGTACGAGGCTTGGGCAGCGGGCGACTGGACCAGCCCGGACCCCGTCGCGCTGTTCGAGCTGTTCATGCTCAATCGTCATACGCTGGGCAGCGCGGCGCGGGCGCGTGGCCTGTCGAAGCTGGCGCGGCGCGTATGGCATTGGCTGCGGCGCAACCACCGCGCCGGGGCGAAGCGCAACATCGCCGCGCATTACGACCTGGGCAACGATTTCTACCGCGAATGGCTCGATCCCTCGCTGACCTACTCGAGCGCGCTGTTCGCCGAGCCGATCTCGCCGGGCGAATCATTGCAGGTGGCGCAAGAAGCCAAGCTTGCTGCCATCCTCGCGCGCACAGCCGTGAAGCCGGGCGACACGATCCTCGAGATCGGCTGCGGCTGGGGCTCGTTCGCCGCAGCAGCTTCGGCCGCCGGCGCGAAGGTCCACGGCATCACTTTGTCCGAGGAGCAAAAGGCGTTCGTCGACGCGCGCGACCTCCCGGGCGTCACCGTATCGCTGACCGACTATCGCGACGTGACGGGCCAGTATGACGCCGTCGCCAGCATCGAGATGGTCGAGGCGGTGGGCGAGGAATATTGGCCCGCCTATCTCCGCGCCATCGCCACCGCGCTCAAACCGGGCGGTCGCGCGGCGATCCAGCTGATCTCGATCGATGACGCGATCTTCGAGGCCTATGCGTCGAGCGTCGACTTCATCCAGCGCTACATCTTCCCTGGCGGTATGTTGATCTCCGAGAGCCGCTTCCGCGCCATCGCCGAACGCAACGGCCTGGCGTGGCACGACCGGCAGGGCTTCGCGCTGCATTATGCCGAAACGCTCAAGCGCTGGCGCATCGCCTTCGATCAGGCGGTTGCCGAGCAGCGATTGCCGGCACGGTTCGACGCGGATTCCATCGCGATGTGGCGTTATTATCTGATGTATTGCGAAGGCGGCTTCCGCGGCGGCGGCATCGACGTATTGCAGGTGACCCTGATCAAACCCTAGTCGACGCGCTCGAAATGGCCGGTCTCGAACCCGGCCACGGCCAGCGCGGCGATGCGCTCGGCGACGACAGACGGTTCCTTGACCGAATTGGGATCTTCACCGGGATACGCCCGCGCGCGCATCACGGTGCGCGTCGCGCCGGGGTCGATCAGCGCGGTGCGCACCTTGCTGACCTGCGACATCTCCGCGCCGTACGCCGCGAGTAACGTCTCGAACGCGGCCTTGGAGGCGCCGTACAGCCCCCAATAGGCGCGCGGTTGACGCGCGACGCTGGAGGTGAGGCCGATCACCCGGGCGCCAGTCGATTTGCGCAGCATCGGGTCGAACGCGGTGATCAGCGCAGCCTGGGCGCTGACGTTGAGGGTCATGATCGTTGCCAGTTCCTTGGGTTCGATCGCCGGCACCGCGCCGAGGCTGCCGAGCGTGGCGGCGTTGAGCACCATGATGTCGAGCGCCTGCCAGCGTTCGCCGATCGCGGTGGCCAGACGGGCGATGGCGTCGGTCTGGGTCAGGTCGAGCGGGGCGATCGTCGCCGACCCGCCTGCGTTGAAGATCGTCTCCTCGATCTCCTCCAGCCCTGCGGCGGTGCGCGCGGTCAGCACGACATGCGCGCCCCTTGCAGCAAGGGCGAGGGCAGTGGCAGCGCCGATGCCGCGGCTGGCGCCGGTGACGAGGGCGGTCTGGTTTAAAAGGGGCTTATCGGTCATGGCCGCGCGCTTGCCCCAGCCAGCGCGCGGGAACAAGCCCGACTTAACTGACGCGTTCTGCCAGCAGCGCGAACTGATCGACCGACGCCACATAGTCCTGGTCGGTCAGCGTGGTCGGATAGTCGCCGGTGAAGCAGGCGTCGCAATGGCTCGGGCGGATATCGGCGCGCTTGGCCTCGCCCAGCGCCTTGTACAGCCCGTCGATCGACACGAAGGCGAGGCTGTCGGCCTGGATGAAGCTGTTCATCTCCTCGACGTTCTTGGTCGCGGCGAGCAGCTTGGCGCGCTCCGGCGTGTCGACGCCGTAGAAGCAGCTATGCCGCGTCGGCGGCGATGCGATGCGCATATGCACCTCGGCAGCACCTGCCTCACGCATCATCTGCACGATCTTGAGGCTGGTGGTGCCGCGCACGATCGAATCGTCAACCAACACGATGCGCTGGCCCTTGATCAGCGCGCGATTGGCATTGTGCTTCAGCTTCACGCCGAGATGGCGGACCTTGTCGCCCGGCTGGATGAAGGTGCGTCCGACATAATGCGAACGGATGATGCCGAGCTCGAACGGAATGCCCGATTCCTGCGCATAACCGATCGCCGCCGGCGTGCCGGAATCGGGCACCGGAATTACCAGATCGGCGTCGACCGGCGCCTCGATGGCGAGCTGCGCGCCGATCGCCTTGCGCACGGTGTAGACGCTGCGGTCCTCGGAGATCGAATCGGGCCGGGAGAAATAGACATATTCGAAGATGCACGGCCGCGGATTGACCGGCGCGAACGGGCGATGCGAACTGATCTCGGTGCCCTTGACCATCACCAGCTCGCCCGGGTCGATCGAGCGCACGAAGGTCGCGCCGACCACGTCGAGCGCCACCGTCTCCGACGCGAAGATGATCGCATCGTCGAGCTTGCCCATCACCAGCGGCCGGATGCCGAGCGGGTCGCGGCAGGCTATCATTCCCTGGGGCGTCATCACGACCAGCGACCAGGCGCCTTCTACCCGGCGCAGCGCGTCGACGAACTTTTCGAGCGGATCGCGGTAGGAACTGGTTGCGACGAGGTGAAGGATGACCTCGGTAT
>NZ_JAQGLG010000241.1 GCF_028292965.1 Sphingomonas bacterium
TCGGGATTCACTGGCTCAACGATATAATGGCCGTGTTCCTGGCGCACGGTCATCTCCACCCCCGCCTCAATGCCGAGCGACTTGGGCAGGCGCAACGCGACAGAATTGCCGGATTTGAAGGTGCGAGATTTGCGGGGCACATTCATCGCTGAAGCTCCTGTATATACGAAATGTATATACTAAACGACGAACGCCGCGTCAACGACCAGCCGCTCAGCATTCCATTCCGGAACTGCGTCGGGGTTCATCGGGATCATGAAGCGCTTGCCGTCGGGACGTTCGATTTCGATGACGTCGCCGGCGCCGTAATTGTCGATCGCGACAATGTGGCCGAGCGCTTCACCCTCGGTCGAAACCGTGGCGAGGCCGAGCAGGTCGGCGTGGTAATATTCGCCCTCTTCGAGCGGCGGGAGATCGGCGCGCGGAACGGTGATCTGGGTGCCGCGCATCGCTTCGGCGGTGTTGCGGTCGGCGATTTCGGCGAAGCGGGCGATCTCGCCGTTCGAGCCGTGACGCAACGACTTGAGCGTCAGGGCGCCGTCGTTGAAGCGTTTGTAGGTTTTGAGATCGTCGGCGAACACCTTGAGGCGGACCTCGCCCGCCACGCCGTGCGCGCCGATGATGGCGGCGACGACGATGGGTTTTTCATTTGCTCGCGGTGATGCAGGGGCGGTTTCGAGGGGCAGCGCTTGCGGCGGCCCCTCTCCCCGACCCTCTCCCCGCTGGGGAGAGGGAGTTTTCTGTTTCGGCATCAGCCTTCGGCTGGGGCCTGGGCGCTCTGGCCCTCGGCGGCAGCGGCGTCGTCGCCGGCGTCGCTGTCCGGGGTCGACTCATTGGCTTCCGGAGCGGCTTCGGCTTCGACCGGCGGCGTCTCTTCCGAGATTGCCTCGACGACGGCTTCGGCTTCCGGAGTCGGCGCCTCGGTCGCGGCTTCGACTTCGGCGGCGATCACGGCTTCGGCTTCCTCGTTCGAGTCGGCGGCCGGCGCTTCCTCGGCGACGGGAGCGGCTTCCTCGACCACCGGAGCTTCCTCGACGACCGGCTCAGGCGCCGGTGCGGCTGCTGCCTCGGCGGCGGCTTCCTCGGCGGCCTTAGCCTTCTCGGCACGCTCGTCGGCGCGCTCGACGGCCTTCTCGCCGGGCTTGCCCTTGTTGGGGTTGTTGCGCGCCGGACGCTCACGAACGCCCATGACGTCGAGGAAACGCGCGACGCGGTCGGTCGGCTGCGCGCCGACGCTCAGCCAGTGCTTGGCGCGGTCGCCGTCGAGCACGATGCGCTTATCGTCGTCCTTCGCGAGCAGCGGGTTGTAGGTGCCGAGCTTCTCGATGAAGCGACCGTCACGCGGGCTGCGCGCATCGGCGACGACGATGCGGTAATAAGGCCGCTTCTTGGAGCCGCCACGCGTCAGGCGAATGGAAAGTGCCATGGTATTCTTCCTTCTTTCTAAGCTGGTTATTTTTTCTTGTTGATGAAATTCTGAAATCCGGGCGGCAGGTTCGGCATCCCCGGGCCGGTCATGCCGGGCAAATTGCCGGTCATCTTGCCCATCGCCTCACCCAGATCCGGGCCGCCAATGGCGTTGCCGAGGCCGCCCATGCCGCCGCCCTTGCCGAGCATCGCCATCATCCCCTTGAGGCCACCCATCTTCTTGATGCGCTTCATCGCGGAGGACATTTCGAGGTGCATCTTCATCAGCTTGTTGACGTCCTGCACGGTGGTGCCGGAGCCCTTGGCGATGCGGATCTTGCGCTTGGCGCTGAGTATCTCGGGCTTGGCGCGCTCCTTCGGGGTCATCGAGCCGATCATCGCGTCCATGCGCAGCAGGATCTTCTCATCGACCGCGCCTGAGGCCATCGCCTGTTGCGCTTTCTTCATGCCGGGGATCATGCCGGCCAGCGCGCCGAGGCCGCCCATGTTGCGCATCTGGGCAAGCTGGCCGCGCAGATCGTTCATGTCGAACTGCCCCTTGGCGAGGCGCGCCGCCATGCGCTCGGCGTCTTCCTGCTGGATCGACTCCGCGGCGCGCTCGACCAGGCTGACGACGTCGCCCATACCGAGAATACGACCGGCGACGCGGCTCGGATGGAACGCCTCGAGCGCATCCATCTTCTCGCCCGTGCCGGCGAACTTGATTGGCTTGCCGGTGACGGCGCGCATCGACAGTGCCGCGCCGCCACGCGCATCGCCATCCATGCGCGTCAACACGACACCGGTCAGCGGAACCTGGGCCGAGAAGCTCTGCGCGACGTTGACGGCATCCTGACCGGTCAGCGAGTCAACGACGAGCAGGATTTCGGCCGGCGTCGCGACGTCCGCAACGGCACGCATCTCGTCCATCAGCGCCTGGTCGACATGGAGGCGACCGGCGGTGTCGAGCATCAGGACATCATAGCCCTGCAGCTTCGCCGCATTGAGCGCGCGGCGGGCGATATCGACCGGTTGCTGGCCGGGGACGATCGGCAGCGTCGCGACCTCGATCTGCGTACCGAGCGTGGCGAGTTGTTCCTGCGCATTGGGGCGATTGACGTCCAACGACGCCATCAGCACCTTCTTGCGGTCGCGCCCGGTGAGGCGCTTGGCGATCTTGGCGGTGGTGGTGGTCTTGCCCGAGCCCTGCAGGCCGACCATCATGATCACCGCCGGCGGGGTGACGTCGAGCTCAAGCTCCGACGCATCCGCACCGAGCATCTCGACCAGCGCGTCGTTGACGATCTTGACGACCTGCTGGCCCGGCGTGATCGAGCGCAATACGTTCTGGCCAACGGCCAGTTCGGTCGCCTTGTCGACGAACTCACGCGCCACCGGCAGCGCGACATCGGCTTCGAGCAGCGCGACACGCACTTCGCGCATCGCCGCGCGGACATCGGCTTCGGTAAGCGCACCACGACCGCGCAGGCGATCGAAGACGCCGCCAAGCCGGTCGCTCAGACTGTCGAACATCAAGTCACTCCGTTCCCAATCGTCCCGCCAGAGACAAACGCAAAACACGCCGGCGGACGAAACCTCGTCGGCCGGCGTCGCCCTTGGGCGGCAGTTTCACGTGTCCTGTCGGATACGATCGCGCTGCCCTTTAGTCCAACAGGCCGGCCATGACAAGCGGGGCAAGGGGTTGCACGGCGTTAACCCCGTTTTGGTGCGTCAGGAGCGAACGACCCGCCGCCGCTTAACACCTTCTATACCGCAGGGGTGGCAAAAGGCCCGCTTCGGACCAGGGCGATGGGGCAAAGCCATAATGGCGCAAGACAGCAGCGACGACACGATCCAGACGACGCCGCACGCCCGGCGCGACTTGCTGAGCGGCGCGATCACCGTCTCGGCGATCCTGATGTTCGTCGGCACCGGCAGCTCGGTGCTGTCGACGACGATCCAGCATTATTTCGCCGGCGGGCAGGCCGCAGACCAGACCCTGGTCATCGCGCTGCTGCTCAATGTCGCGCTGATCCTGTTCGGCTGGCGCCGGCACCGCGAGCTGGCGCATGAGGTGACGATCCGCACCGCGGCCGAGGAGCGCGCCCAGCAGCTCGCCTCGAAGGATCCGCTGACCGGCTTCCTCAACCGTCGCAGCCTGGCGGAGGAAGGTGCGGCGATGTTCGTGCGTGCCGAGCGTCGAGGAAAAGCGATGGCGATGCTGATGCTCGACCTCGACCATTTCAAGACCGTCAACGACATGCACGGCCACGCCACCGGCGACGCACTGCTGCGGGAGGTGGCGAAAAAGATCGCCGAAGCCATGCCCTCGGTCGCGCTGACCGCCCGCTTCGGCGGCGACGAATTCGCCTGCGCCTTCCTGTTCGACGCCGAGCATCCCGACACGGTCGAGCGCATCGCCGAGAAGCTGATCAGCCGCATGGCGCAACCGCTGGAATGCGACGGGTTGCAACTGCATATCAGCGCCTCGATCGGCATCGCGCGATCGGACATGGAATGCCCGAGCATCGACGCGCTGATGCGCGCCGCCGACATCGCCATGTATGCCGCCAAGAATGCCGGCCGCAATCGCTACGCCTGGTTCGACCTGTCGATGGAACGCGAGCTGCAGGCGCGCAACGAGCTCGAGGTCGGCCTGCGCGGCGCCATCCCGCGCACCGAGATCGTGCCCTATTTCGAGCAGCAGATCGACCTGACCACCGGGCGGCTCGGCGGCTTCGAGATGCTGGCGCGGTGGGAACATCCGCAACGCGGCCTGATCGCGCCGGCACAGTTCATCCCGATCGCCGAGGAAACCGGCCTCATCTCCGACCTGTCACTGTCGATCATGCGCCAGGCCTTCCTCGCCGCGCGCGACTGGGATCCGGCGCTGTCGATTTCGGTCAATATCTCGCCCTGGCAGCTCAAGGATGCCTGGCTGGCGCAGAAGATCATCAAGGTGCTCACCGAAACCGGCTTCGCCGCGACGCGGCTGGAGATCGAGGTGACCGAGATCGCGTTGCTCGACAATCTCGCGCTGGTGCAGTCGATCGTCGGCAGCCTGAAGAACCAGGGCATCCGCCTCGCGCTCGACGATTTCGGCACGGGCTATTCGAGCCTTGCGCATCTGCGCGCCTTGCCCTTCGACCGCATCAAGATCGACAAGAGCTTCGTCATGTCGATCAACGAGAATAGCGAGAGCGCTGCGATCGTCACCGCCATCACCCGGCTCGGCGAAAGCCTCAATCTGCCGATCACCGCCGAGGGGATCGAGGATCAGGCGATCGAGGAGCGGCTGCGCGCGCTGGGCTGCTCCAAGGGTCAGGGTTATCTCTATGGTCGGCCGACCAGCATCGCGGCGACACGGCGCCTGCTTGCCGAACGACGCCTGCTGCGCGAGTCCCCTGCGCCGGCCGAGAAACCGGCCGGTGCCGAAGCAGCTACCAGCCGGCGCCGGGCTGGCTGAGGTAAGTCAGTTCCTCGGGCGTCGATTGCCGGCCCAATGCGGCATTACGTGAAGGGAATCTGCCGAACTTCTCGATCACCGCTTCATGCGCACGCGCAAAATCGAGATTCTCAGCGTTCCCGAGGCACGTGAAGCAGGCGACGCTCTCGCGCTGCGCGGCGGCGTCTTCAGCGTGCATCAGCGGCATATAGAGAAAGGCGCGGCGCTCGGCGTCGATCGCCTCATCCCAACCACGCGCAATCGCCTCTTTTGTCAGCGCCACTGCCAGCGGATCGGCGGCGAACGCCTCCGCTGTCTCGCGATGGATGTTGCGTGAGAACTGGTCGAGCATGATGATCGCCGCGAGCATGGTGTCGGGGCCGTTGCGCCATCCAGTTGCGTCGCTGGCGAGCACCTCGTCGCGCAATCCACCAAAACGACGCGCGATCTCGTCATCGAGTGCCGCATCTTTGGCGAAGCGCTTTTCCGGCGGCACCTCACCGAACCAGAAGTCGAGCACCGCGCGGACGTGGACTTCGTCCTGCCCCGCCCCTAGATCACCGCCCATGTCTTGCCTCTCCGGTCGCCGTCATGGCTGACCCCGACATCATCAGCCTGGGCTGCCGCCTGAACATCGCGGAAAGCGAAACGATCCGCGCCCTCGTTTCGGGCCGCGATGCCGTGATCGTCAACAGCTGCGCGGTGACCAACGAGGCGGTACGCGAAACGCGCCGTGCGATCCGGCGCGCACGGCGTGATCGGCCAGGCGCCGAAATCGTCGTGACGGGCTGCGCCGCGCAGATCGACCCGGCCGGTTTCGCCGCCATGCCCGAGGTCGACCGGGTGATCGGCAATGCCGAGAAGATGACCTCCGCCGCCTGGGCATCGGCCGAACCGGTGCTGGTCGGCGACATCATGGCGGTGCGCGACACCACGCCCCACCTCGCCTCGGCCTTCGCCGCGCATGTTCGCGCCTTTGTCGAGGTGCAGAATGGCTGCGATCATCGCTGCACCTTTTGCGCGATCCCGTTCGGGCGCGGCAATAGCCGGTCGGTGCCGGCGGGCGGCGCGATCGATCGCATTGCCGGGCTGGTCGAAGCCGGACACCGCGAGATCGTGCTGACCGGTGTCGATCTGACCAGCTATGGCCCAGATCTGCCCGGCGCGCCCACCCTGGGCCTGCTCGTCGAACGCATCCTTGCGCGCGTCCCGGCGTTGGAGCGGCTGCGGCTGTCGTCGCTCGATTCGATCGAGATCGACGACCGGCTGTTCGATCTCATTACCGGCGAGCCCCGCCTGATGCCGCACGTCCACCTCTCGCTCCAGGCCGGCGACGACATGATCCTCAAGCGGATGAAGCGTCGCCATTCGCGCGCCGAGAGTGTGGGCGTCGTCGAGCGCCTCAAGGCGGCGCGGCCCGATATCGCGATCGGCGCCGACCTGATCGCGGGCTTCCCGACCGAAAGCGAGGCGATGTTCGCCAACACCTGCGCACTGATCGACGATTGCGATATCGTTCACGCGCATATCTTCCCTTATTCGCCGCGTGCCGCCACGCCGGCCGCACGCATGCCGCAGATCGAGCCGGAAGTGCGCAAGGCGCGCGCCGCGATCCTGCGCGAGGCTGCCGCAGCACGGCGCAACACCTGGCTGCGCGGCCTGATCGGCAGCGAACAGGCGGTGCTGGTCGAGCGGCCGGGCACGCGCGGCCACGCCGGCAACTTCGCGGCCATCTCCTTTCCCGAAAGCCCCGTCGGTTCGATCGCGCGCGTCGCGGTCGCCGGCATCGAGAACGACCATCTGATTGGCGACCTGTTATAATGGCATCCTGGCACGAAAAACTTCTTGGCGGTTTCAAACGCACGTCGGACAAACTGGTCGGCAATCTGGCCGGCCTGGGCACCGCGCGGCTTGACGAAGCGACGCTCGACGATATCGAAGAGGCACTGATCGCCTCCGACCTCGGGCCGCAGACGGCGGCGCGCATCCGCGCACGGCTGGCCGAGGGCAGCTTCGAGCGCGACATGGAGGAGCTCGGCATCCGCCTGATCGTCGCCGAGGAAATCGAGAAGGTGCTGGCGACCGTCGCCAGGCCGCTCGAAATCTCTGCCTTTCCGCGGCCGCAGGTGATCCTGGTGATCGGCGTCAACGGATCGGGCAAGACCACGACCATCGCCAAGCTGGCGCATTGGCTGAAAGAGCAGGATTACGGCGTGATGCTCGCCGCCGGCGACACCTTCCGCGCCGCCGCGATCGAGCAGCTCACCATCTGGGCCGAGCGGCTCGACGTGCCGATCATCGCCGGCAAGGAAGGCGGCGACGCCGCCAGCCTGGTGTTCGAAGGCGTCAAGCGCGGCACCGCGATCGGCACCGACGTGCTGATCGTCGACACGGCCGGGCGGCTCCAGAACAAGGCCGGGCTGATGGACGAACTGTCCAAGATCCGCCGCGTGCTCGGCCGGCTCAACCCGGCCGCGCCGCACGATGTGGTGCTCGTGCTCGACGCGACCACCGGTCAGAACGCCTTGTCGCAGATCGAGGTGTTTCGCGACGTGGC
>NZ_JAQGLG010000002.1 GCF_028292965.1 Sphingomonas bacterium
ATCACCTTGGCGTGGCGCGGGGTCGGCTGGAGATACTGGCCCATGGTCAGGAAATCGATGTCGGCCGAGCGCATATCGTCCATCACCTGATGGACCTCGAGCCGCTCCTCGCCGAGCCCGACCATCACGCCCGATTTGGTGAAGATCGACGGATCATGGCGCTTGACCGATTCGAGCAGCCGCAGCGAAGCATAATAGCGCGCGCCCGGGCGGATCGTCGGATAGAGCCGCGGCACGGTTTCGAGATTGTGGTTGTAGACGTCCGGCCCAGCCTCGACGATCGCCTCGACCGCGGCCTGCGACTTGTTGCGGAAGTCGGGGGTCAGGATTTCGATTGTCGTCCTGGGTGTGGTGCGACGCAGCGCCTGGATCACCTTGACGAACTGCGAGGCGCCGCCATCGGGCAGGTCGTCACGATCGACCGAGGTGATGACGATATGTTCCAAGCCCAGTTCGGCGGCCGCATCGGCGGTGTGCTGCGGCTCCAGCGCGTCGACCGCGCGCGGCATGCCGGTCTTTACGTTGCAAAAGGCGCAGGCCCGAGTGCAGGTGTCGCCCAGGATCATCACCGTGGCGTGCTTCTTGGTCCAGCATTCACCGATGTTCGGGCAGGCCGCTTCCTCGCACACCGTGGCGAGGTTCAACCGGCGCATCAGCGCCTTGGTTTCGGCGAACCCAACCGAGGTCGGCGCCTTGACGCGGATCCAGTCGGGCTTGCGCTGACGCGGGGCGATCGGTGCGGGGTCGTTCATGATGTGGGCCAGATAGCGACTGAGGGCGCCGCTTGCCAGCCCCAGTGACTTGTCAGCGCCGATGCGGCTTGGCAGAGGAAATCGCATGGCCGATTTCAACCAACTGCTCTCCGGGTATCAACGTTTCCGGCGCGAAGGCTGGGCGCGCGAGCGTAGCCGATGGGCCGAACTGAAAGAGGGGCAGAGCCCTGCGGTGATGGTGATCGCCTGTTCCGACAGTCGCGTCGACCCGGCGCAGATCTTCGACACCTCGCCCGGTGAGATCTTCGTGGTGCGCAATGTCGCCAATCTCGTGCCCCCGTTCGAGCTTGGCGGCGGGCGGCATGGCGTGTCGGCGGCGCTCGAATTCGCCGTGACGCAGATCGAGGTCGGCGAGGTCGTGGTGATGGGTCACGGATCGTGCGGCGGCGTCGCCGCGGCGATGAGCCAGCGCTTTCGCGGTGCTGCGCCCGGCGAAGGCGGTTTCATCGATCACTGGATGGACCTGCTCGACGAGGCGCGCGAACGGATCGTCGCCGAACATGGCGAGGGCCCGGCGGCGATACGCGAACTCGAACTTGAAACGGTGCGGGTGTCGATCGCCAATCTGCGTACCTTCCCGTGCATCCCGGAGCGCGAGGCGGCTGGCACACTGCGCCTGCGTGGTGCCTATTTCGCAATCGCCGACGGCGTGTTGTACCTGATGGATGACGACGGGCAGTTCGCGCCGGCGCCGGTTTAAAAACGTCTCTTCGCCATCTTTCCACCCCGGCGGAGGCCGGGGCCCAATTGGGAAAGCGTTGGTAACGAAGCGCGGCGCCCGCCAACCACCACCTCTCCAACTGGGCCCCCGCCGCCGCCGGGGTGGTCGGAATGAAAAGCAATCACACTTGCCCCGCCGCGAGAGCCCACTTAGGCATGACCTCATGAAAGCCACGACCCAGCGCACCCTCCGCCAATATCACCACTATATTGGGGTGTTTCTGGCGCCCGCGATCCTGTTCTTCGCGATCAGCGGCGCGTTCCAGACGTTCCGGTTGACCGAGGAAAAGGGTTGGGGCAGCACGCCGCCGAGCTGGTTGGTCTGGGTCGCGGCCGTGCACAAGGACCAGGCGCCGCCACATGAGAACCCCGTCGGCCCCAAGCCCGCCGCCGCGGCGGACCATCATGATGGGGACGATGCCGACCATCACGACGCCGACCATCACGACGATGCCGCACCCGCCGCGGAAGCCCCGCAGCCGGCGAAGGGCCCTTCCCCGCTGCCACTGAAGATTTTCGTCGTGCTCATGGCGATCGGTCTGATTACCTCGACCCTGCTCGGCGTGACCATCGCGCTCAACAACCGCGCGACGCGGCGGGTGTCGATCCTGATGCTCGTCGCGGGCGCGGTGCTGCCCTGCGTGCTGCTGTGGCTCTGAGCAAGGTCGTTGTCGGCCTTTCGCTGGTGACGTTCGCGGGTGCCGTGCCGACGATTGTCAAGGCTCAACAGGCGAGATTGACGCGGGCCGACGATCCCGATTCGCCGTTGATACGCGGCGAGGCAAAGGTCGGTGAAATCGTTGTCAGCTATTATGACCGGATGCAACGCAAGCACGGCGATGCCTTCCCCCATATGGACGACGCGTTCGTTTGCCGATCTGGGTCAGCGCTGATCGTTCGAGACATCGCAAAGGCGCAGGCCAGGCAACGCGATGCCGCTGCAAAAGGACTGATCCGCCAAGCGACGAATCCGCCCTGCAATCATTGGCGCTCGAAATTGTTGGGCAACTCGATGGCGTCGCGAGCGCATCGATCCGCGCCGACGAGGCGATCGGGCCGGGCATCTATCACCCCAGCATCGTGGCGATTGCCTATACGATTAGGCGCTGTCACTTCTTCTGACGGCCCTCAGTCTTTGAGCCCCAGCGCCTTGCGTGCTACCTTCGCCACCGCCGGATCGAGCTCGGGCGGGTCCATCGGCACATTCGCCTCCAGCCGGTCGGCGACCGCGGTCAGTACCGCGATACGCGCGGCCTTCTTGTCGTTGCCGTCGATCACCTTCCACGGCGCCCAGCGGGTGTCGGTGCGCTCGAACATCTCGGTCATCGCTTTTAGGTACTCGGGGCGCTTGGCGCGGTTGCGGTAATCGTCGGCGCCGGTCTTCCAGCGCTTCCACGGATGTTCGAGCCGGTCCTCCAGCCGCTGGTCCTGTTCCTTCTGCGTGACGTGAAGGAATATCTTGACGATCGTCGTGCCCGAATCCGCCTGTTGCGCCTCGAATTCGTTGATCTCGTCATAGCCGCGCTTCCATTCGGCCTCGCTGGCATAGCCTTCGACACGCTCGACCAGCACGCGGCCGTACCAGCTGCGGTCGAAGATACCGATCGATCCGTCCATCGGCAGCCGCTGCCAGAAGCGCCACAGAAAGTGCCGCGCCTTTTCCTCCGCCGTCGGCGCGGAAATCGGCCATACCTCGTAATTGCGCGGGTCCCACAGCGCCGTCAGCCGCTGGATCGCCCCGCCCTTGCCGCCGGCATCCCAGCCCTCGAACATGACGACCGCGCGGCGCTTGTGGACGATATGCGCGACCTGGATATGCGCCAGCCGCTTCTGCAGCTTGGCGAGGTCGTCGTCATAGTCGCCGTCATATTTCTTGCCGGCTTCATAGTCGCCCAGGTCGATCGCCATAAACCCTACCCGTCATTTATCCGTCATGCCGGACTTGTTCCGGCATCCACTGTCCCGCGAGCGCCGCGTTGGCTTGGTGTGCGGCACGGTGGACCCCGGAACAAGTCCGGGGTGACGGAAAGGTTGGTTAGCCCGCGTCGGGTGCCACCACCGCCGCGACCGGCGCGGCCTTGCTCGCGCCCGGCTGGTCGATCACCCGGATGTTGAGCTCGCGCAGCTGCTTCGCGGTGGCGAAGTTGGGGGCGCCCATCATCAGATCCTCGGCCTTCTGCGTCATCGGGAAGACGATCACCTCGCGGATGTTCGGCTCGTCGGCGAGCAGCATGACGATGCGGTCAATCCCCGGCGCCGAGCCGCCATGCGGCGGCGCGCCGAACTTGAACGCGTTGATCATGCCGGCGAAATTGGTGTCGACATCGGCCTGGGTGTAGCCGGCGATCTCGAACGCCTTGTACATGATCTCCGGGCGATGGTTGCGGATCGCGCCCGACGACAGTTCCACGCCGTTGCACACGATGTCGTACTGATAGGCGAGGATATCGAGCGGGTTCGTCGTCTCCAGCGCTTCCATCTCGCCCTGCGGCATCGAGAAGGGGTTGTGGCTGAAGTCGACCTTCTTGGTCTCCTCGTCATATTCGAACATCGGGAAGTCGACGATCCAGCAGAATTCGAAGCGGTTCTGGTCGATCAGCCCGAGCTGCTCGGCCACGCGGGTGCGTGCCAGCCCGGCGAGCTTGGCGGCCTGCCCTTCCTTGCCGGCGGCGAAGAACACGCCGTCGTCCGGCCCGAGACCCAGCGCCTCGGCGATCTTCGCCATACCCTCTTCGCCGTGGTTATTGGCGATCGGCCCGCCGAACACGCCGGCCTTGCGCGTCGCATAACCCAGGCCGGCAAAGCCCTCGCTCTGCGCCCAGCTGTTCATCTCATCGAAGAACTTGCGGCTCTTCTCCGCGGTGCCCG
Organism: Sphingomonas bacterium; assembly: GCF_028292965.1. Lineage (GTDB taxonomy): Bacteria > Pseudomonadota > Alphaproteobacteria > Sphingomonadales > Sphingomonadaceae > Sphingomonas. Next base: position 4,362 of record NZ_JAQGLG010000002.1, read on the forward strand.
GCGCGGGGATCGCGCGGACGACGTCGCCGCCCTCGACGATCGAAGCGAAGCGGCCGAAGCCCGAGCCCTTGAACAGCTCCGACACGTCGGTGATCAGCAGCGGATTGCGCAGATCGGGCTTGTCCGAGCCGTATTTCAGCATCGATTCGCGGTACGGGATGCGCTGGAACGGCAGTGCCGAGACTGTGCGCCCCTTGCCCTGCCAGTCGGCGAATTCCTCGAACACGCCGTGCAGCACCGGCTCGATGGCGGCGAACACATCGTCCTGGGTGACATAGCTCATCTCGAAATCGAGCTGGTAGAACTCGCCCGGCGACCGGTCGGCACGGGCATCCTCGTCGCGGAAGCAGGGCGCGATCTGGAAATAGCGGTCGAAGCCGGCGACCATCAGCAGCTGCTTGAACATCTGCGGTGCCTGGGGGAGCGCGTAGAACTTGCCCGGATGCACGCGGCTCGGCACGAGATAATCGCGCGCGCCCTCCGGCGAGGAGGCGGTGAGGATCGGCGTCTGGAACTCGGTGAAGCCTTGGCCGATCATGCGCTGGCGGATCGAGCTGATCACGCTGGAGCGCAGCATGATGTTCGCGTGGAGGCGCTCGCGCCGCAGGTCGAGGAAGCGGTATTTCAGGCGAACATCTTCCGGATATTCGGCGTCGCCGAAGACCGGGAGCGGCAGACGCTCTGCAGACGATTGTACGACGATCGACGTCGGAAAGATTTCGATCTGGCCGGTCGGCAGTTTTGGGTTCTGCGTTTCAGCCGATCGCGCGGAAACCTTTCCTGTGACGGTGAGCACCGACTCGGGCCCCGCGGCGTCGACGATCGGGAACAGGTCGGAACTCGTCTCGACGACGATCTGGGTGATGCCGTAATGATCGCGCAGATCGATAAACAGCACGTTCGAGTGCTCACGCGTGCGATGCACCCACCCCGACAGGCGAACCTCCTGCCCGACGTCGGCGGCGGTCAAGGCGGCGCAGGTGTGCGTACGATAGGCGTGCATGGCGTTGTCTCTTAATCTCGTCAGGCGTCACCCCAGCGAACGCTGGGGTCTCGTGCCGCAGGGCGCGCGGCCTCCTCTTGAGATGCCCGCTTTCGCTGGCATGACGGGAGGAGGAGAGCGGCGCCCGCGCTTTCCCTTCACACGCCACTTTGTCAAGGCGCGCGACTATGGCTATGGGTCCAAGATGCATATCCATCCGTTGATCAACGACACTGCCACCCTCGCCAATCTCTGCACCAGGCTCGGCAACGCCGACTTCGTCTGCGTCGACACCGAGTTCATGCGCGAGAGCACCTTTTTCCCCGAGCTGTGCCTCATCCAGATCGCCGACAGCGAGGAAGCCGCCGCGATCGATCCGATGGCCCCCGGCCTCGATCTCGCCCCCCTGCTCGAGTTGCTCGTCGCGAACGACAATGTACTCAAGGTCTTCCATGCCGGCGGGCAGGATCTCGAGATCATCTATAATCTGACCGGCAAGACGCCTTTTCCGCTGTTCGACACCCAGATCGCCGCCATGGCGCTGGGCCAGGGTGAGCAGGTCGGTTATTCGAACCTGGTCGACAGCTTTCTTGGTATCCAGGTCGACAAGGGCGCGCGCTTCACCGACTGGAGCCGCCGCCCGCTCGACGCGCGGCAGATCGAATACGCCATTGGTGACGTCACCCATCTGGCGAAGATCTTTCCCAAGATGCTCGACCGGCTGCGCAAGAACGGGCGCGGTGCCTGGCTCGACATCGAGATGGAACGGCTCGGCGACCCAAGCAACTATGCCAACGACCCCGACGAGGCGTGGAAGCGCGTGCGCATCCCCGGCCGCAAGCCCGAGGTGCTCGGCCGCCTGAAGGCGCTGGCGCGGTGGCGCGAGATGGAAGCGCGCGGCAAGGACCTGCCGCGCGGCCGCATCGTCAAGGACGAGACGCTGGCCGATCTCGCCGGGCATCCGCCGAAGAAGCAGGCCGATCTGGCCCGCGTACGCGGCCTGTCGGCGACCTGGGCGCAGAACGACATCGGCGCACGTCTGATGGCCTCGCTGGAGAATGCACCGCCGATGACGCCGGACGAGATGCCGGCGCGCGACGACCGCAAGCCCGGCCTGGGCAAGGACGGCGCCTTGGTCGCCGACCTGCTCAAGCTGCTACTCAAGATCCGCTCGCGCGACATCGACGTCGCCTCGCGGTTGCTGGCACGCAGCGAGGAACTGGAAGCGCTCGCCGCAGGGCAGCGTGACGGCCTTGCGATCCTCACCGGCTGGCGCTTCGAACAGTTCGGCCGCGATGCGCTCGATCTGGTCGAGGGACGACTCGGCTTCACCGTGATTGGCGGCAAGCTCAAGATGACGCACACCGCCGACGTCGAGCCAGCGACCGACCTGTGACATAATTCACCGGGGTTGGTGCACATGTGACGCCCGCCTGCCTTGGCGAAACGAGCATTACATGATCGGCTTGTTGGATAATTTTGTCAGTTCGCCCCGGTGACCAGTTTTGCCTTGCGGTCGAGCCGCACGGCGAGCGCGCCATGGCGTCGCTCTACCGTTTCGCCGTACAGCCCGGCATCGCGGCTTTCGAGGCACAACGACAGCGACTTGCCGTCGTTGCTCAACCGCGAGCGTTGCAGCGGTCCGGCGAGCCCGCCACTCATCCGCTGGCCCAACCGCATCGCCAGCCCCCAGTCGACTGCACGCGCCAATTCGTCATGTGGCGCCAGCGCGCCGAGCGGTGCCGGGCTCTCGCTTCCGCCACCCAGGCTCGTGAACAAGGCCTGGGCTATCAGTGCGCGACCGCGCGCGTCGATCGCCACCCAATTGCCGTGCAGGGCGATTTCCACTCCGCGTTCGGCGCGGAACTCGGGATTGGCGCGCCAGCCGACATCGGCCAGCAGGCATGCCGCCAGCCGCAAGCGCGCGGCTTCGGCATCGTCCTCGGCGAAGAGCGGGGCGATCCAGCGGTCGAGCAGGTCGCCATGCTCGGCGAAGCGCCCGGCGCGCATACCCTCGTCGCGCGCCGCGACGATCAGCGGATCGAGCTGGCGCGTCTCCTCGTCGAGCGCGCCGTAGAGCAGGCCCTCACGCAGACCAAAGGCGGAGACGACCGTACTGTCACTGCCGAGATGCTTGATCAACGCGACGAGCAACGACGCCGCATCCCCCAGCGTGGCGGCGCGGCCCGAGGACAGGCCGGATACGTCGCGCAACGCGCTCTTGGGCACATGGCTGATGGTGCGCCCCAGCCGGGCGATCTCGCGGCGCGCCAGGGCATATTGGTGGATCACGGGCAGCGGATAATCGTTGAGATGCATGTCGAGCCGCGCCAGCGCACGCCACGACCCGCCGACGAGGTAAAGCGGCAAGCCCTCGCCCCGCCCCAGCCAACCGGCCGCCTTCAAGGTCTTCATCACCTGGCGTTCGAGCGCGCCCGGTCCCTTGGCACGCCAGGCGGCAATACGCAGCACGCCGAGCGGGAAGGAGATGCGGTCCTGAACCGTGCGCTCCCACACCCGGATCAGTTCCAGGCTGCCCCCGCCAAGATCGCCGACGATGCCATCCGCCTCGGGGATCGCGGAGATAACGCCGTGCCCGGCGGCAAGTGCCTCCTGTTCGCCCGATAGCAACTCAACTTCGAGGCCATGAGCGGCTGCCATGTCGAGCAGGATCTGCCCATTGGTTGCATCGCGCACTGCAGCCGTGGCGACCGTGCGGAGCCGGGTCAGGTCCATCTCCCGCGCCACCGCGGCGAAGCGCCCCAGCGCGGCATCGGCGCTGGCCAGCCCGTCGTCACCGATCGCCCCGGTCGCGGCGAGATCGCGCCCCAGCCCCGCCATGACCTTCTCGTTGAACAACACCGAAGGGAGCCGCTCCGGCCCCTGATAGACGACGAGGCGGATCGAGTTGGACCCGATATCGATGATGCCGGTGCGTGCCTCGACAGCGGCGCCGGTGCGCGGTTTGCCTGTCGTCATCGGATCAGCGCTTGCGCCGCAACGATAGCTTGGGCACCGACTTGGCGCCCGCCAGCGCCGCGCCACGCCCGGACAGCGACGGGTTGGTCATGAAATAACGGTGCAGGTTGAACGGCTTGTCGCCCGGCTGGACGCGCACATAGCTGCCGTCAGGCTGCAGGTCCCAGCTCTGCTCATTGTCGATCAGATTGGCGACCATCACCTGGTCGAGAATCTGGTCGTGCACCGTGCGGTTCTCGATCGGCAGCATATATTCGATCCGCCGGTCGAAATTGCGGGGCATCCAGTCGGCCGAGGAGATGAACAGTTTGGCGCTGTCATTGGGCAGCGTGTCGCCATTGCCGAACGCCCAGATGCGGCTGTGCTCGAGGAAACGGCCGATCACCGACTTGACGCGTATATGCTCGGACATGCCGGGCACGCCCGGCCTCAGGCAGCAGATACCGCGAATGATCAGGTCGATCTCGACCCCGGCGTTGCTCGCTTCGTACAATTTCTCGATCACCGCCGGATCGACCACCGAATTCATCTTCGCCCAGATCGCGGCCGGCTTGCCGGCACGGGCAAAGGCGATCTCGGCATCGACCAGCGCCATCAGCCGGGTACGCAGGTCGCGCGGGCTCAGGCTGACCAGCGCCATATCCTCCGGCGCGACATAGCCGGTGATATAGTTGAACATCTGCGCGGCATCACGCCCGATGCGAGGATCGGCCGTGAAGAAGCTGAGATCGGTATAGATTTTTGCCGTAATCGGATGATAATTGCCGGTGCCAAAATGGCAATAGGTGCGGTACTGGCCGTTCTCGCGCCGCACCACCATCGACACCTTGGCATGAGTCTTCCAGTCGATGAAGCCATAGACGACTTGCACCCCGGCGCGCTCCAGCGCCGAAGCCCAGAGCAGATTCTGCTCCTCGTCGAAGCGCGCCTTCAGTTCGACCACGGCGGTGACCGACTTGCCCGCCTCGGCCGCGGCGATCAGCGCGTTGATGACGGCGGGCTGCTTGCCCGCGCGGTACAGCGTCTGCTTGATCGCCACGACATCCGGGTCGGCGGCGGCCTGGCGCAGGAAGGCGAGCACCACCTCGAACGTCTCGTACGGGTGATGGACGACGATATCCTTGGCCTTGATCGCCGCGAAGCAATCGCCGTCGAACTCGCGGATGCGTTCGGGGAAACGCGGCGTGTAGGGCGTGAATTTGAGGTCAGGCCGATCCTCCTCCACGATCGATTCCAGATCGCCCACGCCAAGGAACGCACCGCTCTCGGTGACGAAGGCATAGGAACCGCCCAGTTCCTCGCGTAGCGCCTCGCCGAGAATCTCGGGCATGCCGGCTTCGAGTTCGAGCCGGATCACCCTGCCCCGCCGCCGCCGCTTGATCGCGTTGGCGAAGTAGCGGACCAGATCCTCGGCCTCTTCCTCGATCTCGATGTCGCTGTCGCGCAGCAGCCGGAAGGCGCCACCCCCGAGCAGAAGG
>NZ_JAQGLG010000007.1 GCF_028292965.1 Sphingomonas bacterium
GAGGTGTTCCGCCCGGCGCCGCCGTCTCGCGTCAGCGAGACCCTCTCATTCTGTGGCAGCCGAGCAAACCATCTCCCGCTTTGGCGGGTGCGCTCACCGGCTGTGCAACCCTCCGCGCCTCCGCGCCTCCGCGTGAACAAATCTTTCTTCTCCACCGACGAAGCCGCATGATCATCCTCGGCCTCGACCCCGGCCTCGGTACCACGGGCTGGGGCCTGATCCGCGCCGAGGGCAACCGCCTGTCGCACCTCGCCAATGGCCGGCTGAAAACCGACAGCGCCACCCCGCTCGCGCGCCGGCTGGCGCATCTCGACGCCATGCTCGGCGCGCTGATCGTCGATCACGCACCCGATGCCGCTGCGGTCGAGGAGGTGTTCGTCAACGCCAACCCGCAATCGACGCTCAAGCTCGGCCAGGCGCGCGGCGTGGTGCTATGCGCGGTGGCGCGCGCCGGAATCGAACCGGGCGAATATGCCGCGCGGCTGGTCAAGAAGGCCGTGGTCGGCACCGGCAATGCCGAAAAGGCCCAGGTCCATGCGATGGTCGCCCGGCTGCTGCCCGGCGTGAAGATCGACGGCCCCGATGCGGCAGATGCGCTCGCGGTGGCGATCTGCCACGCGCATCACCTGGCGTCGGCGCGCACGCTCGCCTGATATTAGCCGTCACCCAGCACTCATTCCGCTATTATCGCGTTCGAACAAGCAAGAGAGAGCACCACCCCGGCGAAGGCCGGGGCCCAGTTGGAAAGGTGGAATCAACGGTGCGCGCCGCTCGTTTATCACCGTTTCCCAGCTGGGCCCCGGCCTTCGCCGGGGTGGTGCATGTTTGGACGAGATGGGCACCAACTTGTTCTGGGGTGGGCGCCGTGCCGCGTATCGAACCGGCGCGGCGTGGCTCGGCAGATACCGCGATTTCGCTTTCCTCGCATCGTCCGTTCCGCTTATGTCCCGGGCATGATCGCGCATCTCAAGGGCCGCCTCGAAGCGACCGGCATCGACCATGCGGTGATCGATGTCGGCGGCGTGGGGTACCTCGTCGGCGCCTCGGCCAAAACGCTCGCCGCGATCGGACCCGTGGGCGAGGCGGTGACCCTGTTCACCGAAATGCTTGTCGCCGAAGACTTCATCCGCCTCGTCGGCTTCGCCCGCCCCGACGAGCGCGACTGGTTCCGCCTGCTCACCGGCGTGCAGGGCGTCGGCGCACGCGTCGCGCTGGCGATCCTCTCGGTGCTCGAACCGGTTGACCTCGCCCGCGCCATTGCCGCCCAGGACAAGGCGATGATCGGCCGCGCCAATGGCGTCGGCCCCAAGCTCGCCGAACGCATCGTGCGCGAGTTGAAGGACAAGGCCGGCGGCGTGATCCCCGGTTCGGTCACGCCTGTCGCGGCGGCGAGCAGCGCCGCGTCGGATGCGGTGTCGGCATTGCTCAACTTGGGCTTCCGCCCGGCCGAGGCCAATGCGGCTGTCGGCGCGGCCGAGGAGGAACTGGGCGCCGGTGCGAGCCTCGATGCGCTGGTGCGGCTGGCGCTGCGGAAGGCGGCGAAGTGAAATTTCTCGCGAGCTTTGCCGCAGCCGTCATGCTGGCCGTTTCGCCTGCCGCCGCGCAAGACTGCCCGTATGCCGGCTACGACAGATATGTATTCTTTGGCGTCCGCCCTGCTCAGGTCCCACCAGATTTGCTGGTAGTGAAGGTGAACCCGGTCGGTGTGGAACGGACCGGAAGGGTGAAAATACTCGAACCGGCCGATGGTCTCCGAGGCCTGTCGACGATTCGCGTTTACAGTGGTTCACGGACTGGCTGCAGTCAGTGGGGCACGCTTGATCAGCCAGCCTATATGATCGGGTTTCTGGCACGTGATTCCGTGGGTGAAATTTATTTCTATGCCATCCAGGCTCCGCTGAAAGCGCCTGCGTTGCCGCGCGGAGCGGAGCTTGATTCGTATGTCGTCGACCCTGCCTATCTGTCCGGCGCGCCGATGGCCCGCGAGCCGAAATGACCGACACCGACCGCCTCATCACCCCCGTCCGCCGCAGCGAAGACGTCGATGCCGCGCTACGCCCCAAGAGCCTCGACGATTGCGTCGGGCAGAAGGCCGCGCGCGAAAATCTGCGTGTGTTCATCGCCGCCAAATCGCTGCGCGAAGCGGCAAGGCATGGCGCATTGGATCATGGACCGCGACGGGTTATATTCGCAGCATGACTCAGCTCACCATCTCGATGCCGTCGGTCCTGCAAAACTGGGTCGAATCCCGGATTTCCGAAGGCGCCTATGCCGATGCGGCCGATTATCTGCGCGATCTGGTGCGACGCGATCAGGCCGCGAGTGCCGGGCAGCAATGGGTGAAGGAGATGGTGGATGAGGGATTGCGCTCGGGGGTGATCGACCGCGATCCGCGCGACATCGTCGCGGAGATCATCGCCGAAGATCCTGACCTCCGTGACTAGGCTGCGTACCGCGCTCGCGGCGCGGGAGGACGTGCGCGGGATACGCGACTACAACAAAACCGCATTCGGGGCGCGTGTCGCGAGGGACTATCTGGACGGTTTGATCGCTGTTTTCGCGCTGATCGAGGCGCGTCCATTGGCTGGTGTCGCCGAGCCGGCTCTGGGCCAGGGCATGCGCAGCTTCGGATTCCGATCGCACCGGATTTACTACAAGCTCGAAGGCGAAGATCTGTTGGTGGTACGCATACTCCATAACGCGCAGCACATCCCGGAAGCGTTTGGATCGAGCCAGTGACCGACGACGATCGCCTCCTCACCCCCGCCCGCCGCAGCGAAGATGTCGACGCCGCGCTGCGCCCCAAGAGCCTCGACGATTTCGTCGGGCAGAAGGCGGCGCGCGAGAATCTGCGTGTGTTCATCGCCGCGGCCAAATCGCGCGGCGATGCGCTCGATCATGTGCTGTTCTTCGGCCCACCCGGGCTCGGCAAGACGACGCTGGCGCAGATCGTCGCGCGCGAGATGGGGGTGGGGTTCCGCGCCACCTCGGGCCCGGTCATCGCCAAGTCGGGCGATCTTGCCGCCTTGCTGACCAATCTCGAGGATGGCGATGTGCTGTTCATCGACGAGATCCACCGCCTACAGCCGGCGGTCGAGGAAGTGCTGTACCCCGCGATGGAGGATCGCGCGCTCGACCTGATGATCGGCGAGGGGCCATCGGCGCGCTCGGTGCGGATCGATCTGCCGCGCTTCACGCTGATCGGCGCGACGACGCGGCAGGGCCTGCTGACCACGCCGCTGCGCGATCGTTTCGGCATTCCGGTGCGGCTTCATTTCTATACCGTCGACGAACTGGAGCGCGTCGTATCGCGCGCCGCCTCGCTGCTCGATCTCGCCATCTCGCCTGACGGCGCGAAGGAGATTGCACGGCGCGCGCGCGGCACGCCACGTATCGCCGGGCGACTGCTGCGCCGGGTGCGCGATTTCGCCCATGCCGCCGGGCATGAATTGGTCGATGCCGCCGCCGCCGATGCCGCGCTCAACCGGCTCGAAGTCGACGGGCTCGGCCTGGACGCGATGGACCGGCGTTACCTGACGATGATCGCCGATATCTATCGCGGCGGTCCGGTCGGGGTGGAGACGCTCGCCGCGGGCTTGAGCGAGCCACGCGACACGGTCGAGGAAGTGATCGAGCCTTATCTCATCCAGCTCGGCCTGATCGCCCGCACGGCGCGCGGGCGCTGCCTCAATGCCGGCGGGTGGAAGCATCTCGGCCTCAATCCGCCCGCCTCGACGCAGGACGAGCTGTTCGACTGACGGTCGATCGCACGAGGTGATTCAATCGTGCAGCGCCGGCGGGCACACTGCCGCCATGTCCCCCTGTCGCCCCGCTCATGATCGTCGCGCCGCCCCAGACCTGCGCGCCTCCAACATTGCAGGTACCTGTTCCACCTGCTCGCCGCCTGCTGGCGACCTGCTCGGCCACCTGCTCTTGCACCTGTTAAGTTGGAGAAATCGCTGGCGCGCATTGTCGCCAAACCGATGATAAATTACGGAAAGCTGCGGTCAGTGCCCCGCGCGGTGACCGTCAAAAAAAGCGTTTACCTGCAAAAGCAGGTGGGAGCAGGTGAATCGGCATCCAACATCGTCGCCACCTTGCGCCCCGTATCTGTGCGGTGCGTACTTTTCTTTACCTGTCTCAACCGTCACAGCGTAGCGATGCTGCGCAACATCTGTTAGCTCCGCCTCATGCCTGCCGCCGCCTCTTCCGCCCGCGAAATCCTCGTCCGGCTGCACGACGTGATGGCGTCGCGCACCGCCGCGCAAGCGAAGCTCAACGCGGTGGTCGGGATCGTTGGCGAGGCGATGCACAGCGAGGTGTGCTCGATCTACCTGCTGCGCGACGGCGAGCTCGAACTCTATGCCACGCGCGGCCTGGCGCAGGAGGCCGTGCACGTCACCAAGCTCGCACTGGGCGAAGGGCTGGTCGGGACGATCGCCAAGGATGGCGACGTGCTCAACCTCGACGAGGCGACCAGCCACCCCGACTTCGCCTATAAGCCCGAGACGGGTGAGGAGAAGTTCCACAGTTTCGCCGGTGTGCCGATTATCCGGCGCGAGCGGGTGATCGGTGTGCTCGCGGTGCAGCATGCCGACCCGTATAAGTACGACGATGTCGAGATCGAGGCGCTGCAGACCGTGGCGATGGTGCTGAGCGAGTTGATCGCCAATGCCGAGCTCGCCGACGGCCATGGCACTGCCGCGGCGCGCCCGCAATCGACCGCCGCGGTGCGTATTCCCGGGCTCAAGCTGGTCGAGGGCATGGGCAGCGGTTACGCCGTCTATCATCAGCCGCGCATCACCATCGAGCACACCGTCGCCGAGGATACCGAGGCCGAGCGTGCGCGGCTCTATGCCGCGTTCGGCAAGATGCGCGAGCAGATCGACCGCATGGCACAACAGGCCGAGTTCGGCGTCGGCGGCGAGCACGACGAGATCCTCGAAATGTACAAGATGTTCGCCTATGACGAGGGCTGGTCGCGGCGCATCAACGAGGCGATCGATTCCGGCCTGACCGCGGAAGCCGCAATCGAGCGCGTGCAGCAGCGCACCCGCACGCGGATGCGCCAGATCGACGATCCGTTGCTTGCCGATCGCATGCACGATCTGGAGGATTTGTCGAACCGGCTGCTGCGCATCGTCTCGGGCCAGATGGGTACTGCGGCGCAGCTTGGTCTCCGCCAGGACACGATCCTCATCGCGCGCAATCTCGGGCCGGCCGAACTGCTCGAATATGATCGCCGCCGGTTGAAGGGCGTGGTGCTGGAGGAGGGCTCGCTCACCGCGCATGTCACGATCGTGGCGCGGGCGATGGGCGTGCCGGTGCTCGGCCGCGTCAAGGGCGTGCGCCGCGCGATCGCCGAGGGCGACCTGCTGCTGCTCGACGTCACCGAGGGGAATGTTTTCGTCCGCCCGTCCAACGCCATGGCCGAGGCGTTCGACGCCCGCGCCGCGGTGCGCCAGAAACGCCGCGCCGCCTATGCCGCGCTCAAGGGCGAGGTGCCCTTCACCAAGGACGGCCACCGCGTCACGGTGATGGTCAATGCCGGCCTGCGCGACGACATCGCCGCGCTCGATGTGACCGGTGCCGACGGCATCGGCCTGTTCCGCACCGAATTCCAGTTCCTCGTCTCGGCCACCCTGCCGGCGCGCGAGCGGCAGCAGCGGCTCTACAAGGACGTGCTCGACGCCGCCGGCGACCGGCCGGTGGTGTTCCGCACCGTCGATATCGGCGGCGACAAGGCGCTGCCCTATCTCGCCCAGGACGATAATGACGAGAACCCGGCAATGGGCTGGCGCGCGCTGCGCCTCGCGCTCGGGCGTGCCGGGCTGATGAAGGTGCAGGCGCGCGCGTTGCTGGAAGCGGCGGCGGGAAAGACGCTCAACGTGATGTTCCCGATGGTGTCGGAAGCCTGGGAGCTGGACGAGGCGCGCGCCCTGTTCGAGGCGCAGCGCGCCTATCTCGCCGAGCGCAGTCGCAAGCTGCCGGTCGAAATCCGTTATGGCGCGATGCTGGAAGTGCCGGCGCTCGCCGAGCAGCTCGATTTGTTGCTGCCGAACATCGATTTCCTCTCGGTCGGCACCAACGACCTGACCCAGTTCCTGTTCGCCGCCGACCGCGCCAATCCCAAGCTGGCGGAGCGTTACGACTGGCTCAGCCCGTCGATCCTGCGCTTTCTCGCCCGCGTGGTGGCGCCGTGCCGCGCGGCGAATGTGCAGCTCGCGGTGTGCGGCGAGATGGGCGGCCGGCCGCTGGAGGCGATGGCGCTGATCGGGTTGGGGATCGACCGTCTGTCGATTACCCCGGCCGCGGTCGGGCCGATCAAGGCGATGGTCCGCACGCTCGATCGTGCCACATTGATGACGTGGATGGAGGGGCTGCTCGCCGCGCCGCCACGCGACATGCGCGGCGCGCTGGCGGGCTGGGCGGCGCAATCGGGCGTCGAACTGGCGTGATAGTGTGACAGGGCGCAGCCGCGAGGCGTTGACACTCGGGCGGCGCTTTGTGAGACGGTGTTGCAACGCAGGGAAAAACGGGCCGCAACCAACCTGCCGGAGAGATTGATGACCGACCCCGAAGCCGGCGAAGAAGCAACGCTGTTTCCCAAGACAGCCGGCGAGAAGCTGCGCGAGGCGCGCGAGGCGCAAGGACTGTCGCTGGCCGAGATCGCCGCGCGGACGCGCATCCCGCTGCGTCAGCTCGAGGCGATCGAGAACTCCGACTTTGGCCAGCTGCCGTCGATCACCTATGCCGTCGGTTTCGCCAAGGCCTATGCCCGCGCCGTCGGTGCCGACGAGGTGGCGATCGCGCGCGAGGTGCGTGGCATCAACGAGACCTCGGTACGGCGTACCGAATATGAGGCCTATGAGATCAACGACCCGGCGCGCGTGCCGAGTCGCGGCGTGGCGATGTTCGGCGTGGTCGTCGCGCTGTTGCTGCTGATCAGTGCCGGCGTGTGGTACGGCACCAACTGGTTCCGCGGCCAGGACAGCGCCCCGCCGCTGGCCGTGCCGAGCGATGCGCCGACGCCGGTCGCCGAGGCGACGGCGCCTGTGCCGGTCACCGGGCAGGTCGTGCTGACCGCCAATGACGATGTCTGGTTGCGCGTCTATGAGGCCGACGGCACGCCGAACGGCAAGACCTTGTTCGAGAACACGCTCAAGCCCGGCGATCATTTCGACGTCCCCGCCGACGCGAAGAACCCGATGATCAATGTCGGCCGCCCGGACAAGCTGCAGGTCACCGTCAACGGCAGCGCGGTGCCCGCGCTCGGCACCGGCAAGGTCGCGATCAAGGACGTGCCGATCAGCGCTGCCGCCCTGCTCGCGCGCGCCGCGCCTGCGCCCGATGCGACGCCGACGCCCGCCGCCAGTACGGCCGCGCTACCGGCACCGCGCCATACCGCGACGCCGAGGCCGGCCGCGACCGCCGCGCCGACGCTCAATATCGCCGCCCCCGCGGCACCACCGCCCGCGCAACCCGCGCCCGCCCCGACACCGACGCCTTGAGGGTGATGACGAGATGATTCTATACCGGGCGATCAACCGGCACCGGGGGGTGTATGATGCGTACCATGCGTAAGATGATGACCAGGGCGCTGCTGCTCGCCGGCCTCAGCCTGGTGCCGATCGCGGCGCAGGCGCAGACTGCGATCGAGGGGCGTGTCGACCGGCTCGAGAGCGAGATGCGCGCGGTGCAGCGCAAGGTTTTCCCGGGCGGCAGCGGGCAATATGTCCAGCCCGACAATGGCCCCCCGCCATCGGACACGGTCGTTCCGGGCTCGCCGTCGAACAATGCCGTCACCGATCTCAACGCGCGGGTCGACGCGCTCGAATCGCGCCTCACCTCAGTGACCGGCCAGGTCGAGACCGCGACACACCGGTTGCAAGTGCTGGAGGACGCGTTCAACGCCTACAAGCGCACCACCGATGCGCGTCTGAAGGCGCTGGAGGACCGCGCCACGGCGACCGCCAGCCCGATCCCGGCCGACCAGGGGCCGCGGCCGACGACCCGGCCAACGCCGGTCAAGCCGGGCGGCGCTACGATCACGCCGGTCAAGCCGACAGGCACGACGACGGCGCCGGGCAAGTCCACCGCCGTGCCGGCCAATCGCGATCCCGCGCGCGGCGCCCGGCTCGCGGCGATCGAGAAGCCCGACACCGGCGATGCGGGGGAGGACGCCTATACCTATGGCTTCCGCCTGTTCCAGGCGAAGCTCTATCCCGAGGCGGCGGTGCAGCTGAAGATGGTCGTCGCGCAATATCCCAAGCACAAGCGCGCCAGCTATGCGCAGAATCTGCTCGGCCGCTCCTATCTCGACGACGGCAAGCCGTCGCTCGCCGCGCTGGCTTTCTATGAGAGCTACAAGAAGTTTCCCGATGGCGAGCGCGCCCCCGACAGCCTGATGAACCTCGCCGAATCGCTCCGCGCGCTCAACAAGCCGGCGGCCGATATCTGCCAGGTCTATGACGAGGTGCAGAAATACGGTCCCAAGCTGAGCACCAAGATGAAGGCCGATCTGGCCGCTGGCCGCGCCCAGTCGCAGTGCCGGTAATCCCGGCGTGAGCGGGGTGCGCGCAAGCGCACTCCCGCTTGCCGGGGTCGAACGCTTTCGCGCCGACCTCACCGCTATTCTGGGGCGGCCGTTCGCCGATGGCGAAATCCTCGCGCTCGCCGTGTCGGGCGGAGCCGACAGCATGGCGATGCTCGCGCTCGGCCATGCCGCCTTTCCCGACCGGGTGATCGCCGCGACGGTCGACCATGGTATGCGCGCAGCGGCGGCGGACGAAGCGGCGATGGTAGCGACATGGTGTGCCGGGGTCGGCGTGCCGCACGCGACGCTGGCCGCCGACCGCGTGATCGGCCCGAGCGACATCCAGGCCGGCGCACGGGCGATGCGCTACGACCTGCTCGAAGCGTGGGCGACGGGCGCCGGTGCGACCCTGCTGGCGACCGCGCACCATGCCGACGACCAGGCCGAGACCTTCCTGATGCGCGCCGCGCGCGGCAGCGGACCGGCCGGGCTTGCCGGTATCCGGGCCCACCGCGCGCTCGGCAGGATCAGCCTGATCCGCCCCTTGCTCGGCTGGCGGCGTGCCGCGTTGCGTGCGTTGGTCGAACAGGCAGGCATCCCGTTCGTCGACGACCCGAGCAACCGCGACGAGCGTTTCGAGCGCGTGCGCGTCCGCCAGCTATTGGCGACGGAGCCCTGGCTTGATCCGATCCAGCTCGCCAACGCCGCGGCGCATGCCGCCGAGGTAGACGGCGCACTGGCCGATCTCGCCGACCGCCTGTGGCACCATCACGCGACGGTCGACGAAGACATGGTGCGGATCGCATTGCCTGAGGTGCCGCGCGAACTGCGCCGCCGCGTCGCGCGCCGTGCGATCGTTCGGGTCCGCAGCACCGCCGCGATCGACCGCCCCGTTTTCGACATGGCGAGCAATATCGAATCGCTGCTCGACGCGCTCGAAGCTGGAAAATCGGCCACCCAGGGTGGTGTTCTGGCCGCCGCGAAACGCGGAATCTGGCATTTTAGGCCGGCTCCACCGCGCCGATGACGCCGATCGGCCCAATTCCGGCCCTGTTCCATTGCCATTAACCTCGCGTCGCCTATCTATCGTGGTGACGAAAGGTGCGCGAAACCGATGAACGACCAAGACAAGCCCCAGGGCCCCGATGCCGGCGGGCCCAACCCATGGATGAAGCATCTGCTGATCTGGGTCGGCATCCTCGTCGCGGGGGCGCTGTTCGTCACCATGCTCGACGGGCGCGCGCAGACCGCGGGCGTCGCGCCGATCACCTATTCGGCCTTCCTCGACAAGGTCGAGCAGGGCGGCGTGCAGGAGGTCAACGTCACCGGCGCGGTGATCACCGGCAAGCTCAAGGATGGCGGCCAGTTCCGCACCAACGCGCTGCTCCCCGACCCGACCTTGGTCGACAAGCTGCGCAAGAACAGCGTGCAGATCACCGCCAAGCCTGAAGACGGCGCGCCCTTGTGGCAGCTGCTGCTCTATCAGTCGCTGCCCTTCCTGCTGATGGTCGGCCTGGCCTTCTTCGTCATCCGCCAGATGCAGAAAGGGTCGGGCTCGGGCGCGATGGGTTTCGGCAAGAGCCGCGCCAAGATGCTGACCCAGCGCGAGGGCAAGGTGACCTTTGACGACGTCGCCGGCATCGACGAGGCGCGCGAGGAGCTGCAGGAGATCGTCGAGTTCTTGAAGGACCCGACCAAGTTCGCCCGGCTCGGCGGCAAGATCCCCAAGGGTGCCTTGCTGGTCGGCTCGCCCGGTACCGGCAAGACCTTGCTCGCCCGCGCCATTGCGGGTGAGGCGGGTGTGCCGTTCTTCACCATCTCGGGCTCGGACTTCGTCGAGATGTTCGTCGGCGTCGGCGCGAGCCGTGTCCGCGATATGTTCGAACAGGCCAAGAAGTCGGCGCCCTGCATCGTCTTCATCGACGAGATCGACGCGGTCGGTCGCCATCGCGGTGCCGGCCTTGGCAACGGCAATGACGAGCGCGAGCAGACCCTCAACCAGCTGCTGGTCGAGATGGACGGCTTCGAGGCCAATGAAGGCATCATCATCATCGCCGCGACCAACCGGCCCGACGTGCTCGATCCGGCGCTGCTGCGCCCGGGCCGTTTCGATCGCCGCGTGACGGTGCCGCTGCCCGATATCGAGGGCCGCGTGAAGATCCTCGAAGTGCATATGAAGAAGGTACCGCTGGCGCCCGACGTCGATGCGCGCACGCTCGCGCGAGGCACGCCGGGCATGTCGGGTGCGGATCTCGCCAACCTCGTCAACGAGGCGGCGTTGATGGCGGCGCGAATCGGCAAGCGGCTTGTCGCCATGGCGCAGTTCGAGCTCGCCAAGGATCGCGTGATCATGGGCACCGAGTGGAAGTCGCTCGTCATGACCCCCGACGAGAAGCGCATGACCGCCTATCACGAGGCCGGCCACGCGCTGGTCCGCGTGCACGAGCCGGCGTCCGATCCGATCCACAAGGCGACGATCATCCCGCGCGGCGGTGCGCTGGGCATGGTCGTGTCGATGCCCGAGCGCGACAATTACTCCTATCACCGCGACAAGATGTACGCCGATCTCGCCACCGTGATGGGCGGCCGCGTCGCCGAGGAACTGATCTTCGGTCACGACAAGGTCTCGTCGGGCGCCTCGGGCGACATCAAGCAGGCGACCAAGCTCGCCCGCGCGATGGTGATGCGCTGGGGCATGTCGGAAAAGCTCGGCCCGCTCGAATATGAAGAAGAGCAGGGCGAGACCTTCCTCGGCTATTCGCAGACCCAACGGCACAATATGTCGAACGAGACGGCCCTGCTGATCGACAGCGAGATCCGCCGCCTCGTCGATGACGGCCACAAGCGTGCGACCGAAGTGCTGACCAAGCATGTCGACCAGCTCCATCAGGTGGCCGGCGCGTTGCTCGAATATGAAACGCTGACCGGCGACGAGATCAAGCAGATCGTCTCGGGCGGCTCGATCGATCGGCCGGACAATGATGCCAAGGGTCCGATGCTGCCGACCGGCGGCACCTCGATCCCCAAGACGCGCAAGCCCAAGGGGCAGGGGCCATTCGGCAACCCGGCACCCGCCGGGGCCTGATCCGTTTCGTTCATTGATCGCTCATGCGATCGCGATTAGCCCCTGCCGGTCACGGTGGGGGTTTTTCGTATGCGGCGCCAGTGGGTTTCTTTGGGGTCAATCGGGTTGGCGGTATTGGCGATGATGGCGCCGGTCGCGGCGCAGGCGATGACGGTCGATCAGTTCCTCGCCAAGGCGAACGCGCTCAAGGCGCAGGGGATGATGGCGCTGCTGTCGCCCGATATCGGCGTGCTCAAGGCGGAGATGGCCGACGCGGTCGCGGCGCTGAAGGCCGAGAAAGCCGCGCGCAAGGCGGCCGGCCAGCCACCGCGTGTCTGTGCGCCCGAGGGCACAAAGCTGACCCAGAACGAGATGCTCGGCAGCCTTGCGGCGCTGCCCCCGGCGCAGCGCGCGGGCAGCCTCAAGGACGGCGTCTCGCAGGTGATGCGGAACCGCTTCCCCTGTCGGTGACCGGCGTTGCTCGGCTGCAACGGCAGTGTGGCTCAATCTCGTTTATTGGTTCACGCGAAGGCGCGAAGATTTCGCATTCGTGGATGACTATCGTGCGAAAGCGCGTGTCATCACGGCGCGGCGGCCTGTGGGAAGCTCACGTTGAACCTTGCCGTTGCGCCAGGCGCAACATCTTCGCGCCTCCGCGCCTTCGCGTGAACAACAACCTTCTTTCGGAATCGTCCAACACAACGCGGCGGAGTGTTATTCCATCAGCCCCAGGCCGAGCAGCAGCATCGCGAACAGCGTCAGCGCGATGAATGCGAAGATCGACAGCGCGACGGTACGCCACAGTGCCGAGCGCTTGCGCAGTTCATAGGCGCCGCGCAGTTGTGCGAACAAATGCACCGGTGGCGCGAACGCCAGCATCAGGCCGAGGATCCAGCCCGGTGCACTGATTTCCAGCCCGCGCGTGAACACCGTCACCAGCAGCATCATGAACGACAGGCTGTAGGTCACGAAGATAGCGTGATCGTAGAGCTTGTAGCGCCGTTTCCACAGGAACAGCAGCGCCACGAACGGGACCGAGATCGGGATCAGCGCCCAGCTATATTTGTACGCGCTGGATTGCAGCTTGTAGAGCGCGAGCGCCGGATTGGCCCGAGTCTTCTGGATGCCCTTGTCGAGCATCGGCCAGCCGGTGTTCACGTGCGTGCCGGAGCCGTTGGTTCCGCCGTTCACGCCGGAATCACGCTGCCGCTTCAGCGATTTGACGGTCGCTTCAAGCGTGATCACGTCACCATGCGGCAGGTTCATCTGGTCGTCGGCATGTCTGGCGCGGGCGGCGGCGAGTTGCTTGCTCGTCTCAGCGATCGCGGTATCAAGCTGTTGCCGCGTCTGGTTCTGGCCCGTCGCCGTCATGTTTTCCGGCGTTTCCAATTCGTCGCCGGTCGCATGGATCGTCGCGAACATCAGGAAGACGAAGAACAGGAACAGCGCCAGCGGCGAGACGAACCGCGCGCGCTCGCCGGAAATATAACGTCGCGTCAGCGCGCCGGGGTGCAGCACCAGCATCGGCAGCGTGCGCCAGATCTTGCCCTCGAAATGGAAGGCGCCGTGCAGCAGATCATGGCCGATCGAGGCAAGCGAACGGTGGACATGTCCCCCTTGCCCGCAGGCATGGCAATAATCGCCGATCAGCGCGGTGCCGCAATTGAGGCACAGGCCGTGACCATGCGCATCGCCGCCGCCCTCGCCCGCACGCGATTCGAAGGCGCGCCCCATCAGTGCGCCAGTGGCGATGTCGCCTGCTGCTTCGATTCCCCCGCTCATGGGGCGATGGATATCATTGTGCCGAGAAAAGGCGATAGGGGGTTTGGCCGATCCGCCGCGCGTGATATTCGCGCCGCCATGGCCACCGCGCTCGACCAGACCAATGACGCGCCCGCGCTGATCGCGGCGATGGGGACGCGCGCCCGCGCGGCCGCGACGGTGCTTGCCGGGCTGTCGAGCGAAACCAAGGCTACCGCGCTGGTCGCGGTTGCCGATGCGATCCGTGCCGCGACGTCGGCGATCCTCGCCGCCAATGCGATCGATATGGCCAAAGGTGCCGCTGCGGGCCTGTCCGCGGCGATGCTCGACCGGCTCAGGCTCGATGCGGGGCGGGTCGCCGCGATGGCCGATGGCGTCGACACTGTCGCGACTTTGGCCGATCCGGTCGGCATGGTGATCGACGAGACGCGCCCGGCCAATGGGCTGGTGCTGCGCCGCGTGCGTGTGCCGATCGGCGTGATCGGCATCATCTATGAAAGCCGCCCCAACGTCACCGCCGATGCGGCTGCGCTGTGCATCGGTTCGGGCAATGCGGTGATCCTGCGTGGTGGCTCGGAAGCGATCGAAAGCAACCGCGCGATTCACACCGCGCTCACCGCGGGGCTGGCGGCGGGCGGCTTGCCGGTCGATGCGGCGCAACTCGTCCCCATCATCGATCGCGCGGCGGTCGGGGCGATGCTCACCGCCGAAGGGGCGATCGATCTGATCATCCCGCGCGGCGGCAAGAGCCTCGTCGCGCGCGTTCAGGCCGAGGCGCGGGTGCCGGTGCTCGCCCATCTCGACGGCATCAACCATGTCTTCGTCCACGCCTCGGCCGATCCGGCGATGGCGCAAGCCGTCACGATTAACGCCAAGCTGCGCCGCACCGGGGTGTGCGGCGCGATGGAGACCCTGCTGATCGACCGCGCCTATCCCGAAGCTGCCGCGCTGATCACCGCGCTCGCCGACGCCGGTTGCGAGGTGCGCGGCGACGCTGCCGCCTGTGCGCTCGTCCCGGCCATCGCCGCGGCAAACGCCGCGGATTGGGATACCGAGTATCTCGAAGCCATCGCCTCGGTCGCGATCGTCGATGGTCTCGATGGCGCGCTGACGCATATTGCGGCGCACGGCTCGCACCATACCGATGCGATCGTCGCCGAGGACGAAGCGATCGCCGAACGCTTCCTTGCCGCGGTCGATTCGGCGATCGTGCTGTGGAATGCCTCGACCCAGTTCGCCGATGGTGGCGAGTTCGGCCTCGGCGCCGAGATCGGCATCGCGACGGGGCGGCTGCATGCGCGGGGGCCTGTCGCGCTGGAGGGGCTGACGACCTATAAGTGGGTGGCGCGGGGGACCGGGCAGATACGGCCTTAGTTTTTCCTTTCCTGTCCACCCCGGCGGAGGCCGGGCCCAGTCGGAAAGGTTGAAATAACGGGCGCGACGCGTGTCATTACCCTCCCCCAACTGGGTCCCGGCCTTCGCCGGGGTGGTAAGTGCGGAGGGTAGCTTCCGTCAGGATTATTTTGCGATCGCCATTGTCGCCCACACCGCCGCGCCACATATCCCGAACGCGGCGGGGGCCGTCATTTCCGGCAAGGATATCCTCATGCGCTACAATCCACTCGGCCGCACCGGCCTGTTCGTCTCGGAACTCTGCCTCGGCACCATGACCTTCGGCTCCGGCGGGCGCTTTCAGGCCATTGCCGGTCTGGGTCAAAGCGAGGCCGATGCGCTGCTCAAGGGCGCGATCGATGCCGGGGTCAATTTCATCGATACGGCCAATGTCTATTCCGAAGGTCAGTCGGAGGAACTCACCGGCCAGGCAATCCGCAATCTCGGCCTGCGCCGCGAGGATGTCGTGCTCGCGACCAAGGTGTTCGGCTCGATGGGCGAGGGGCCGCTCGATGCCGGCGCCAATCGCGGTCACATCATGGACCAGGTCAAGGCCAGCCTGAAGCGGCTCAACACCGACCATATCGACCTCTATCAGATCCATGGCTGGGACGCGTACACGCCGATCGAGGAGACGGTGCGCGCGCTCGACGATCTCGTGCGCCAGGGCCTTGTCCGTTATGTCGGCGTTTCCAACTGGGCGGCGTGGCAGATCGCCAAGGCGCTGGGCATCGCCGAGCGTACGGGCGCCGCGCGCTTCCAGTCGGTGCAATCCTATTACACTTTGGTCGGTCGCGATCTCGAGCGCGAGCTGGTGCCGATGATGCAGTCGGAAGGCCTCGGGCTGATGGTGTGGAGCCCGCTCGCCGGCGGTTATCTGTCGGGCAAATATCGTGGCGGGGCCGAGGGCGGGGGCAAGGGTCGTCGCGAGGCCTTCACCTTCCCGCCGGTCGACGAGACGCGCGGCAGTGCCGTGCTCGACGCGATGGACCCGATCGCCCACGCGCACGGCGTCAGCGTCGCGCAGGTCGCTTTGGCCTGGCTGCTCCACCAGCCGGTCGTCACCAGCGTGATCATCGGTGCCAAGCGTCAGGACCAGCTCGACGACAATCTCGCCGCTGTCGCGATCGAACTGACCGAGGCCGAGTTGCGCGCGCTCGACGAGGTCAGCCGGTTGCCGGCCGAATATCCCGGCTGGATGTTCGGGATGCAGGGCGCGTATCGCGGCAAATGGGCCACGCAGGTCCGCCACAAGGGTTGATCTCTGGGGCTGACCTTGCACTTCATGTATTCAATGTATACATTGAATACATGAGCAAGACATCCGTCATCACGGCACGCATCGACCCAGAGACGCTCGCCGCGCTCGATGTTCTCGGCGAGCGTCAGGATCGATCGCGGGCGTGGCTCGTCGGTCAGGCCATCAAGCGGTACGTCGAGGAAGAGGCTGCGTTTCTCGCTTTTCTGAAGGAAGGGGAGGACGCGATCGATCGCGGCGACTATGTCACGCATGAAGAGCTGGTCGCAGAACTCAGGGCGATCAGAGCCGAGAAGCACGCCGCTTGAGGATTCTCATCTGGTCGCTTCCGGCGCGTCGCGACCTCCTCGACATCGTCGCCTATTACAGCCGTGTCTCACCGCAGCTCGCGGATGAACTGGTCGACCGGATCGAAAGCGCGCCACTCATTCTGTGCGATTACCCCGATCTCGGGACCCCGACCGTCGGGCGCGACGTCCGCAAATGGCTGGTGCCCAAAACACTCTTCATCCTGTTCTATCATGCTGACAGGAAGCGCGTTGCGATCCGGCGCGTGCGGCACGGCGCGAGCGATTGGGCTGGTCAGGCATCATGAACCGCCGCATCGGCCTGCTCGGCGGCTCCTTCAACCCGGCACATGCCGGCCACCGCGCGATCAGCCTCGCCGCATTGCGTGCGCTCGGGCTGGACGAGGTGTGGTGGCTGGTCTCGCCAGGCAACCCGCTCAAGGACAAGGCGCGCGATATGGCACCGCTCGCCATCCGCCTCGCCTCGGCGCGGGCGATGGCGCGTCACGCACCGATACGCGCGACCGATATCGAGTCCCGGTTAGGCACGCGCTACACCGTCGATACGGTGAAGGCGATGGTCCGGCGCTACCCCAACAAACGCTTCATCTGGCTGATGGGGGCCGACAATCTCGCCCAGTTCGACCAGTGGAAAGACTGGCGCGGCATTGCGCGTGCGATGCCGATTGCGGTTGTCGCGCGTCCGGGCTATGATGGTGCTGCCCACGCGGCCCCCGCGATGGGTTGGCTGCGGCGCTTCATCCAACCCGCACGTCAGGCGAAGAACTGGACGACGTGGAGATTGCCGGCACTCGTGCTGTTGCGTTTTCCCCCTGACCCCACCTCCGCAACGCGGCTGCGTTTGGCCGATCCCGCTTGGCAGCGCCGTTTTGGCGCTCCAGGCCTCACACCCTAGGAACCGACTTGGCATCAGCATCTCCCGTGTACCGCGCATCCACCCCCGACGAGGTGGAGGCGTTGCATCGGCTCGTCCTGACGTCGCTCGACGACGATCAGGCGGTCGACACGATCTCCATCCCGCTCGCCGGCAAGTCGTCGATCGCCTATCACATGGTGATCGCGAGCGGCCGCTCGACGCGCCAGGTCGCTTCGATGGCGGCCAAGCTCGCCGAGAAGATCAAAGGCGAGCTCGGTCGCACGACGCGGATCGAGGGCCTGCCGACCGCCGATTGGGTGCTGATCGATGCCGGTGACGTGATCGTGCACCTGTTCCGGCCGGAGGTGCGCAGCTTCTACAATCTCGAGCGGATGTGGGCGTTCGGCGACGCCCCGCCCGCGCCCGCCGCGCAAGCCTGATTCCAACCTCCGTCGGCGCGCATTATGCTGCTGCATATCGTCGCGCGCGGGCGGATCGGGCGCAGTCCCGAGGCCGATCTGGTCGATCGTTATCTCAAGCGTTTGTCCTGGCCGACACGCGTCACCGAATTGCCTGATCAGGGCGGCAAGGTCCCGGCGGTCGAGCCCCAGACCCGCATCGTCATGCTCGACGAAAAGGGCGAGACGCTCGCCTCGACCGTCTTTGCCGAAAAACTCGGCCGCTGGCGCGATGACGGCGTGCGCGAGACGCGCTTCATGATCGGCGCGGCCGATGGTTTCGACGATGCGGCGCGTGGCCAGGCCGATCTGCTCTTTTCGTTCGGCCGCGCGACCTGGCCGCACATGCTCGCCCGGGCGATGCTTGCCGAGCAATTGTGGCGGGCGACGAGCATCCTTGCCAACCATCCCTATCACCGCGAAGGTTGAGCGATGCGGGGCGCTCGATTCTGGCTGAGATGGGGCGCTGCCCTTGCCGCATCGCTCGGTTTCGCGTCCTGGGCGCTGGCGCAGACCAGTGATGCCGAGCGTCTGGAACGCGCCCGCGTCCAGTCGCAACAGGCGGCGCAGCGTTCGGCGGACCTGGTGGCTGCCGCGGCACGCGAACGCGACGAGGCCACCCAAGCCCGTCAGCAGGAAGCGGCGATCGCCGCCCGCGTCCAGCAGGCCGAGGCCGACATCGTCGCCAGCCAGGCGCGCATCGCCATCATCGACCGCCAACTCGCCGCGCAGCGCGCGACGCTTGCCGCGCATCAGGGTCCGGTCGCGCGCCTGCTCGCCGCGCTGCAGGGTCTCGCGCGGCGCCCGGCCATGATCGCGGTGGTCCGCCCCGGCTCGGTCGACGATCTCGTCCATGTCCGCGCCGTGCTCGCCAGCACCATGCCGATCGTGCGCGCGCGCACCGCCGCGATCCGCGCCGATGTCGATCGCACCCGTCGGCTCCACGCCAATGCCGCGACCGCCACCCAGGCGCTGGGCGAAAGCCGCGGCCGGCTGGAGGAACAGCGCCTCGCCTTGACCCGGCTCGAGGCCGAGCACCGCATGCGCTCGCGCGCGCTGGGCCGCGACGCGCTGGTCGAGTCCGACCGCGCCATTGGGCTTGGCGAACGCGCACGCGACATCGTCGATCTGATGGGCAAGCAGGGCGACGAGGCGACGATCCGCGCCAGCCTCGCCGCGCTGCCCGGCCCGCTGCCGCGTCCGCCGCGCCCCGGCGAATCCTCCTCGCCGATCGACGCGGTCAGTTGGCCGCACGATGCGCCACCCTATCGTCTGCCCGTTGCCGGCAGGCTGGTCACCGGTTTCGGCGAACTGTCCGACACCGGCGTGCGCTCGCGCGGCCTGGCCCTTGCGCCCGACGCGGGCGCGCAGATCATTGCGCCTGCCGCCGGCCGCGTGGCCTATGCCGGTGTGTTCCGTGGCTATGGCAATATCGTCATCATCGACCATGGCGGCGGCTGGACATCCTTGATCTCGGGTTTTGCCGTGACCGGACTGCATGTCGGCGAGAGGGTCGCGCAAGACGATGTGATCGGCCGCGTCGCCGCCGGCGACAATCCCCGCGTCACGGTCGAATTGCGCCGCCGCGACCGCGCCGTCGATATGACCCCGCTGATCGGGTGAGATCGTCGAGCAGAGGCGATGTGTTCCTGCGCAAGCAGGAACCCAAGGCCACGGAGGTAGCGCTTGCGACCCTGGGCTCCGCTTTCGCAGGAGCACATTGCGGGTGACTTCGCGGACCTTCGAGCGGGCACCCTAGGATCGTTCGCCTTTTGCCGCTACGATAGTCACAACACGTTCTTGTTCGGATTTGTGCCCATGTCCCGTGCGTTCCTTCAGTCCACCGCCATCGTCGCCGCACTGGCGCTCGTGCCGCTCGGCACCGGCGCGATGGCGGCGGTCGACACCAGCAGCTACCGCGCCTTCGCGCCGTTCTTCGACGTGTTCGCCCGGGTGAAGGCGAATTATGTCGACAAGGTCGATGACGACACGCTGGTCAAGGGCGCGATCCAGGGCATGCTCGCCTCGCTCGACCCGCACAGCGCCTATGAGACCGGGCTCGACTATGACAATCTGCGCATCCAGACTTCGGGCGAATATGGCGGCCTGGGCCTGTCGGTCACGATGGAGGACGGCGCGGTCAAGGTCATCGCGCCGCAGGAAGACACGCCGGGCCAGCGCGCCGGGATCAAGTCGGGCGATTACATCACCCATATCAACGGCAAGCTGATCTATGGCGAGACGCTCGACGAGGCGATCACCGAGATGCGCGGGGCCCCGGGCACCAAGATCGCACTGACTTTGGTCCGCGCCGGCCATCCGCTGCCGATCCAGGTCGCGCTGGTGCGCGAGAAGATCGTCCAGCATCCGGTCAAATGGTCGGTCAAGAACGGCGTCGGCATCCTCAACATCAACACCTTCTCGGACAAGACCAGCCAGGGCGTGATCGACGGCATCGCCGGCATCCGCCGCCAGCTCGGCCATGATCCGCTCGGCTATGTCGTCGACCTGCGCGACAATGGCGGGGGCCTGCGCGACGAGGCGGTGGCGGTGGCCGACATCTTCATCACCTCGGGCGAGCTTCTGTCCGAACGTGGCCGTGACCCGCGCGACATCGAACGTTTCTACGCCGAATCGATGGTGCGCGGCGATCTGGCGCACGGCCTGCCGGTCGTCGTGCTGACCAATTCGGGCACGGCTTCGGCCAGCGAAATCGTCGCCGGCGCGTTGCAGGATCACCATCGCGGCCTGGTCATGGGCGAGCGCTCGTTCGGCAAGGGTTCGGTGCAGACCGTGCTCGATCTCGGCAACAATGCAGCACTGCGCCTGACGACGTCGCGTTACTACACCCCGTCGGGCCGTTCGGTGCAGGAGGGCGGTATCCAGCCCGACATCGCCGTGCCGAATATCTCTGACCCCGATTACAAGATGCGCCCGGTGTTCCGCGAGGACGATCTGCGCCGCCATCTGATCAACGAGGTCAAGGCCGACAATGCCGTGCTCGAAGAGGACGGCACGACCGATCCGCGTTTCTCGGCCACGCCGGCGGCGTTGAAGGCCAAGGGCATCGACGACTTCCAGCTCTGGTATGCCTTGCAGACGATCGGCCGGCTCGGCGCCGCCCCCATCGTGGCGGCAAAATAGGACGACCATGATGAACGATCGTTTCGCCACCGCGCGGCTGCTCGCGCTGGCCATCCCGGTCGCGCTGCTCGGCGGCGCGCTCGGCTTTCAATATATCGGTCATCTCTATCCCTGCGAGATGTGCTGGTGGCAGCGTTACCCGCATATCGCGGCGATCCCGCTCGCTTTGCTCGCCTTCGTCGTGCCCGACGCGCGGGCGAAGCGCGCCTTCATCCTGTTGGCGGCGCTCGCCGTCGCGGTGTCGGGTCTCATCGGCATCTATCATGCCGGGGTCGAATATCATTGGTGGGAAGGGCACACGGAGTGCACCTCGACCGCTGTCGGCCATGGCGGCAGCGTCGACGACATGCTCAAACGCATCCTCGACGCGCCGATCGTGCGCTGCGACGTGGCGCAATGGACCTTGTTCCACGTCTCGCTCGCCGGCTTCAACGCGATCTTCTCGCTGCTCGGCGCCGGCATGGTGCTCAACCTGCTGCGCAAGGCGAAGCGGGGATGAGCGGCTGGAAGCCCGGCGATCGCCGTCCGGCGAGCGGTGCTATGATCCGCGTCGACCAGGCCGGCGAATATGGCGCGACGCGCATCTATGCCGGCCAGCTTGCCATACTCGGCGATCGTTCGCCGGCGTCGCGCGCCGTCAACCGCATGGCACAGCAGGAGGAGCGCCACCGCGCTTTTTTCGATGCGATGATCGCGCGGCGCGGCGTGCGGCCGACCGCGCTGCAGCCGCTGTGGAACGTCGCCGGCTTCGCGCTCGGCGCGGTGACCGCGGCGATCGGCCCCGAAGCCGCGATGGCCTGCACCGCGGCGGTGGAAACCGAGATCGACAAGCATTATTCAGATCAGCTTCAGGCGCTGGGCGATAGCGATCCGGAACTATCGGCGGCGGTCGCCGATTTTCAGGCCGAGGAAGTCGAGCATCGTGAGACGGCGCTGGCGGCGGGCGCGCAAAATGCGCCCGGATATCCAATGCTCAGCGGGCTGATCCGGCTAGGCTGCAAGGTGGCGATCGCAACCGCCAAGCGAATCTGATCCGGGAGAGGTGAGGATGATGAAGACGACCAGGGGCTTGCTGCCCGCGCTCACGCTGCTGTTCGCCGCGCCCGTTGCCGCGCAGGAGACGCCTGCGCCTGCGCCTCCGCCGCCGCCGCGGCCGGTATTGTCCATCGCACCGGTGAGGCCGGCGACCATGCCGTCAGGCGTTGCCGGTCCGGCCAACCCCAGTGCATTTCCGGCGCGGCCCGCCAGCACCGGCCCGGGCGAGGTCGCGCGCCAGGCGCCGATCAACGGCGTGCTCACGCTCTACGGCAACCAGCGCTGCCCGACCGACAAGGAGGGCAGCGAGGTCGTGGTGTGCGTCCGCCAGGGCGCCGCCGAGCAATATCGCATCCCCAAGGCGCTGCGCACCTTCCAGGTCACCCCGGAAAACGAATCCTGGGCGTCGAAGGTCGTCGCGCATGACGACGTCGCCAATGCCGGCATTGGCAGTTGCACCACGGTCGGCCCGGGCGGCTCGACTGGCTGCTTCCTGCAACAGGCCCGCCAGCAGCGCGCCGAGAAGAAGGACAACAAGGCGGCCGACCAGCGGGTGCAGGATAGTTTGCCCTAAGCGAGGGCGCCCCGGAGGGCAGAAGAAGATTTTGTTCGCGCGGAGACGCGGAGGCGCGGAGATGGTGCGCGCCGGGCCGCCGCCAGGCGCTATCACAAGCCGGGTGCGGCGGGCGATGTGAATGGTTGGCTGGCGCCCCGATTGCCGCAGGCGCAACCCCTCCGCGCCTCCGCGTCTCCGCGCGAACAAATCTCTTCTTTTCTCGCTTAACCCTTGCTCGGCTCCTTGCCGCTCTTCTCGTCGGGCTTGACCGTCGAGCGCACCACCATGAAGCGGTTGAGCAGGTCGAACCAGAAAGGCGCGCCGAAGGTCACGCCGATGCCGGTGATGAGCCAGCCGCCGACGATCGCTAGCCACCATTCCGCTTTCTGCCAGAAGCCCATCGCCTGCCACACAGCGGCCGGCTGCTGGTTCGCCGTGTCGCCGGCGAGCAGGCTGAACTGCGGTTCGGGCTTGCCGTTCTCCCAGCCGATCGGCCAGCCGATCTCGGTCATCTGCGCGTTGATCGCCTTGATCGCGTCCATCCGCGCGGCGAGGTCGGCTGAAGGATCGGCGGATGGCGTCGGGGTTGCGGCGGAGGAAGGGGTAACGGTCGGCGTAGGTGAAGGCGTCGCCGTCGGAGTCGAACTCGGCGTCGGGGCAGGAGTCGGCGTCGCCTCCGTCGGCGCCAGCGCGCATTTCGACGGGTCCTTCTCGCACGCCGCCAGGGTCGAGCCGGCCTGTGCCACCACCGCGTCGCGCAGCTGGTCGTCGGTCGACAGGCGCTGCATCACCGTCACCGCGTCGATGTTCATCACCGCGGCGACGGCAAAGCCGATCAGCAGCAACCACAGCTGCGTCCGCCCCTTATAGGCGCCCGCCACGCGCTCCATCGCGCTGTCATACCATTTCTCCATTGCCGCCTGCGCCGCATGGAGATCGCCATCCGCGGTATCGAGCGCGCTCTGCACCGCCTGTTTGAGCTTGTCGTTCGGGCCGCTCGCCACCCAGTTGCGCAGGTCGCCGATCGCCAGCGTGGCGTTGGGCGTCATGCTGTTGGCCGCCTGCCCGTCGGCGCGGGCGAGCTGGAATACCGCCTGGGCGAAATTGGCCGCCGGGATATAGGAGGGCAGCTTGTTGCGGCCCACAAACGGAATCCAGCTGCGCAGCCAGCCGACCACCGCATCGTCATAATCGCCCTTGTACAGCGCCGAGATCAGCGGATGCTCGTAAAAAGCCTCGAGCCGCGACGGGCTACCCGCCTGGTCGAGCATCTCGCCGATCGCGGCGGCGAGCGAGGAGGCGCGCGTCTTTACCGCCAGTTCGCCGATCTCGCGGATCGCGGAACAGATCACGCTGACGAACAGGAACATCAGCGCCATGCCGATGCCGACATCGAGAGTCTTCAAGCTGATCATGCGTCCGCCCCCAGTCCGACTCACCATGGATATCACGCACCGCGCGCGACGCGCACAGGAACAAGGTCCGGAATTGGTGTGATCTTCGCCGTGGTTGCGCCGCGCTGACGCCGCGCTAAGGAAGCGGCAGGGCAGACGGGGTCGATGCATGGCGACGGTGGCGGAAAAGATGCAACGACCCAGGCCGCTGACGGCCGATGGCTATGAGAAGTTGCTTGCCGTCGCGGCGATCCTGCTGTTGCTCACCGTGCTCGTCGCCCTGCTGCGCGGCCATGCCCAATGGGGCTTGGTGCCGGGGCTGGTCTGGGCGCATCTCGCCACCATCCTGCCCGCGCTGGCGCTGACCCCGGTGATGCTGCTGCGACCGCGCGGCGACGGCCTGCACCGGCTGCTCGGCAAAATCTGGGTGGCAGCGATGTTCCTAACCGCAGCGATCTCGTTCGAGGTGCGCCTGAGCCATCCCGGCCATCTCAGTTTCATCCACATCATCTCGGCCTATGTCGTCATCGCTGCGCCGCTGATCTGGTGGACCGCGCATACCCACCGTGTGAACGCGCACCGCCGCCAGGTACGCGGCATGGTGACCGGTGCGTTGCTGATCGCGGGGTTCTTCACTTTTCCGTTTGGGCGGCTGCTCGGCAGCTGGTTGTTCGGGTGACCCGCGGATCGCATGGTGTCGCGGCCGGGCTGTTCGCGCTGGTCTGGCTGTCTTGCGTGTGGTTCGGCTCCTGGCCGTTCAACCCCAACAACGCGACGCGGCTGTTCGGCGCGCTGGCGCTGGTCGAGCAGCATGACGCGAAGATCGACCGTTTCGAATCTCTCACCATCGACAAGGCGCAGTTCGGCGATCACCATTATATGGACAAGGCGCCGGGCACGACGCTGATGGCGGCGCCGCTGGTCTGGGCGGCCAATCACGTCACGCACACCGACTCGCGCGATCAGGTGATCGACATCACCAGCCCGAAGCTCGACCATTTCCTGTCGCTGCGCCTGCTGCTCGCGGTCGCGTTCGGCACCGCGCTGCTCACCGCCTTTGCCGCCGTGCTGTTGTTCGATCTCGGTACCGGCATCACCGGCAGCGTCACCGCCGGGCTGGTCGCCGCGCTCGGTTACGCGCTGGGCTCGGTGGTGTGGGGCTGGTCGACCACGCTATTCGGTCACGCGCCCGTGGCGGGGCTGCTGACCATCGCGACCTGGGCAGTGTGGCGCGGGACCAGCGGCCCGAAGGAACTCGGCCGCTGGCGCTATCCGGTGATGGCCGGCGCGGCGCTCGGCTGGGCGCTGGTCGTCGAGTTCACCGCGATCTTCGGCGGCGTCGCGATCGGGCTTTGGGCGCTGTGGCGCACCCGCCATCTCGACGCGCCGACGCGCCGGCGCATCTACGGCGTCACTGCCGGCGTCGCCTTGCTGATGCTGGTGCCGCTCGGCGCCTATAACCAGTTCGCCTTCGGCACACCGTTCAAGCTCGGTTATGAAGGCGTGGTCGGTTTCAACGGCATGCAGCAGGGGCTGTTCGGCCTGACCTATCCCAAGCCGCTGGTGCTGGTGAAGCTGCTCTTCTCGCCGCGCCGCGGGCTGATCTGGGTCGCGCCCGTACTGCTGCTCGGCGCGGTCGGCCTGTACCGCATGATCCGCACCGTCACGACGCGCGACCTCGGCGTGCTCGCGGCTGCGATCACCACCATCGTGCTGCTGGTCAATTCTTCCTATGTCTATTGGGACGGCGGCGCCTCGACCGGCCCGCGCCATTCTGTGGTCGCGATTCCGTTCCTCGCTATCGGCCTCGCGCCTTTCTGGGCGGGTTTGCGCCATCGCTGGGCACGCATCGCGACGGCCGCGCTGCTTGGCCTGTCGATATTGGTCAACCTTGCCATCGCCACCACCGACATCTTCGACTCGGACACGATGAGCTTCCCACTGTGGGAGCATAATGCGGTGATGTTCGTCACCGGCAACCTCACCAATTTCCCCAGCCAGTGGCTCGGCTGGGCACCGTGGCGCGGCTTCGCGCTGTATCTCGTGCTGGTCGGGCCGTTGCTGACGATGATGGTCTTGTCGGCACGCCGCGCCGATCGTATCGTGGCGCCGGTCGCGTGACTGGCGGAACGTGGAGCACCACGGGGGAGCGTTGACCGCGGAAGCATCGTGCTGAAAAGTGGGAACCGGTTTTCAGCTTTTCACGATGCGACCACAAAAGCTTGCCGACCGCCTGGGCATTTCCGACCAACCTGGAGGTGCCGCATGTCCGAGCTTTCCCCGATCCGTATTTCTTTCCTGCTGTTCCCGAACGTCACCCAGCTCGATCTGACCGGACCCGCGCAGGTGCTATCGCGGCTTGGCAATGCGACGATCGATCTCATCGCCGCCACGCGGGACCCGGTGCCGACCGATGCCGGCTTTGCTTTGCTGCCGACCGCGACCTTCGCCGATGCGGCCCAGCCCGACATCCTCTGCGTGCCCGGCGGCTTCGGCACGCAGGACGCGATGGAGGATGAAGCGACCATGGCCTGGGTCCGCCAGGCAGCGGCAGGCGCGACCTGGGTGACGAGCGTGTGCACCGGTTCGCTGCTGCTCGGCGCGGCGGGGTTGCTCAAGGGCTATCGCGCGACCAGCCACTGGGCATCGCACCGCCATCTCGCCGCATTCGGCGCGGTTCCCGTGCATGAGCGCGTGGTGTTCGACCGCAACCGCGTGACCGGCGGTGGTGTCACCGCGGGCATCGATTTCGGCCTCGCGCTGACCGCGGCGATCCGCGGCGAGGATCACGCCCGCCTCGTCCAGCTCAGCCTCGAATATGATCCCGCTCCGCCGTTCGACAGCGGCTCGCCCGAACGCGCCGATGCCGCGACGCGGGAACGCTATGCGGCGATGGCGGCGAAGAGCGCGCCCGACCGCGATGCGCGAACGCAAGCCGCGGCCGATCGGCTCGCGCGAGAGAGCTAGCGCCTCGGCGAAGCAAGAAAAGAAAATTTGGTTCGCGCGGAGACGCGGAGACGCGGAGCGGTCGCGCATGTGGCGATGACGGCGTCAGCCAATCAATCACATCGCCCGTCGCACGCCGCCTCTGTTGGCGCGGAGCGCCTTCCCGGCACGCAACATCTCCGCGCCTCCGCGTCTCCGCGCGAACAAATCCCCTCTTTTTCTTCTCGGCCCGACGCGAACGCTACGGCTTGGCCACCGGATGCGCCGCCACCCACGCCGCCACCCGGTCGCGCGCATTGCGGCGCAGGTTGGCGTAGAACACGCCGTAATCGCCGAGGTGATAGCTGCCATAGAGGATGCTGAGCTTGTCGATGAACCCCGACGGCGCCGACCATGGAATATCCACGTCGAGCAACCCGTCATGGCACACCGCGCCGGTCAGATGCGGGACCAGCGCCGCCAGCGTGGTCGGTCCGTCGCGGAAGGGCGGCTGCGGAAAGGGCATCGCACCCTCATTGGCGCTGGCTGGCGCCGCGCCTTCGCGTCGCCAGTTGAGCGGGTTGACGCAGATCGCCTTGGCCTGACCCGAGCTCTTCATCGCCCCGCGCCACCAATAGGTCTTGTTGTCGATCAGGATGCGCGCGCCGGTCCGCCCTGTCTGGTTGGTATTATAGGACAGCACACAGCGGGTCTGCAGCGGCGCGTCGCAGGTCGGCAGGCCAAGATCGGCGAAGCTGTCGGGGATGTACCCGCCGATCAGATAGGCCGCGATCATGCGGTCCTTGATCGGCGTGCCGAGGATCTCGGCCTGAAGCAACTTGATCGCATGCCCCGTGCCCTGGCTGTGCGAGGCGAGGATGAACGGCCGCCCGTGATTGAGATGCGCGATATAATAGCGGAACGCCGCCGCCACGTCCGAATAGGCCAGCTCCACCGCCGGTGGGCTCTTGCCGAGCCCGGCCAGCGTCGCCTGGCGATAATGCGGCGCGTAGATGCGGCAGCAGCCGTTGAACACGCTGGCCTGTTCGAGCAGCACCGGCGGGTTGAGCGGCGTTTGTTCGTACGGCGCATCATAGGCACCGTTCCACACCGGGCTGCCCTTGTAGGTTGTCGGCGCGATGAAGAAGACATCGGCCGGAGCTTGCGCCTCATCGATCGGCACCACGCCCGGCGTCGTCGAGCGCTCCTGCCCGGGCCGGCCGGCCAGTGCGAGCCATGCGCCTTTCCTCGCATAATCGGGCGCCGGGGGCACATGTGCGGGGTCGAACGGCGCCGCCGGGCCGCGCATCGAACTGATGATGCCCGGTCCGCCCAGTGCGAAGAAGGCGATGATCAGCAGCGCCAGGACGATGCCGAGGCAACCGAATCCCCGGCGCAACCAGCGTCGTCCGCGCCGCGGCGGCGCGATGCCCGTCTGATCGTCCGTCATATCCGCTCTCCTGTCGCTCACAGCCGGTTGGCCCGCGCCCGCGCGCCGAGATAGCGCGCGCTCGGCTTGGGGCTGCGGTGGAAACTCGTCCGATCGACGCCGACCAGCCCGAAATGCTGGGCATAACCCTTCACCCACTCGAAATTGTCGAGCAGCGACCAGTAGATATAGCCCTTCACATCGATCCCTTCCGCGACGCACTTGCGCACCTCGTCGATCGTCTCGCGGATAAAGGCGACGCGGCGCGCATCGTCCTCGGTCGCGATGCCCGTTTCGGTCAGGTAGATCGGCTTGCCGATATGCTTCGCCGCAAAGCGGATCGTCGCGCCTACCGCGGTCGGACGATATTCATAGCCCGCCGCCGTCATCTCGGTTCCCGCCGGCCAGGGCAGCAGGCCCTTGTCGCCGATCAGCAGCCGCGAATAGGTCTGCACGCCGATGAAATCGCTGCGCTGTGCCGCCTCGATCCAGCCGCCATAGATCGTCTCCTCGGCCTCGCGGGCGCGGTTGTTCGGCCCGACACCCTCGATCTCCTGCATCGACAACGTCACCCCGACCGGGAAGTCTCCCGGCCCGGCCTTGATCGCGGCATAGGCCTTGGCATGCGCGTCGAGCATCGTCGCGCTGATCTTGTCCGGGTCGCCGAACAGCAATGAGGAGAAGGCAGGGGAATCGGTGCGCTTCGCCGCGGTGGCGATCATCGCCCGGGCATTCTCCGCCGCCGCAATGCTGGTGAAACGCGGGATCACCTTGCGCAGCAGCACGATGTTCGCCTCGTTGAAGGTCGAGGCCAACCCGATCAGCGGCCCCAGCGTCCGCGTGGTGCGTTCGCAGAAGCGCGCGAACAGGTCGGCGTTATCGGCGACCTCGAACCCGCCGCGCTCGGCGAACCACAAAGGCACGGTGAAATGGTTGTAGGTGACGACCGGCGTCAGCTTGCGCGCATGGCACGCCTCCAGCACGCGGACATAATGGTCGAGCGCGGCCTGG
Source organism: Sphingomonas bacterium (assembly GCF_028292965.1). Lineage (GTDB taxonomy): Bacteria > Pseudomonadota > Alphaproteobacteria > Sphingomonadales > Sphingomonadaceae > Sphingomonas. Next base: position 29,128 of record NZ_JAQGLG010000007.1, read on the forward strand.
GAGAAGCGCCCCGGTTCGGGCTCGATCCGCGACCATTCGATCCCGAAGCGATAGCAATTGAGGCCGAGCCCGGCGGCGATATCGAGATCCTCGGCGTAGCGATGATAGCTGTCGCAGGCATCGCCCGAAGGCTCGGCGAAGGCGGTGGGGGTCTGGTTTTCGAGCAGCCAGGCATCGGAGGCGACATTATTGCCTTCGCTCTGATGCCCGGAGATCGCCGTGCCCCACAGGAAACCCGGTGGCGCGCGACGCGGTGAGCGTATCGCTGCTTTGCCCGGCGCGGTGAGGCCCATCGCGGCGATGGCGGTCGCGCTGCCGATCACGTCGCGGCGCGTGGCACCGGCCCGTGGCGGAAATATAAGTCGCTCGCTCACCGGGCCCGCTCCCTTGCACGCAGCGGCGGTTCATCCGCCGTCGATCGCCACGGGAAAATGCCAGCAATTCCCCAAAAAGGAAAGACACTCATTCATGAATCAGTGAAATTAATCGCGCGGCAGGACCACGCGAAAACAGCCGCCACCGGCCGGGCGTTCGACGCACGACACATCGCCGCCATGCCGCCGGGCGATCTGGCGCACCAGGCTGAGCCCCAGGCCATGGCCGCCATCGGCCTCGCTGGCGCCGCGCGCGCGGTAGAAGGGCGCGAAGATCGCCTCGCGCTCGGCCGCCGCCACGCCGGGGCCGCCATCGCATATCTCCAGCCGGATTGCGCCTTCCGTCAGCGTCAGCGCCACCGCGATCGGCGTCGCCCCGCCATGGCGCTGCGCATTCTCCAGCAGATTGCGCACCATGCGCCGCAACAGGGTTGGGTCGCCCCGGGTTTCGATGGTCTCGGCGGTAAGATCCGCGCCGATACGTGCGCATTCCTCTGCCACCAAAGCGGTCAGGTCGAGCGTCACCATCGGCCGCTCGGCACCGGTCGCCGCGTCGAGGCGGCTGGCGAGCAGCACTTCGTCGATCAACAGGTCCAGCTCGGCGATGTTGCGCGCCAGCTCGGCGCGGATCGCCGCCGGCGCGACGTCCTGCAGCAAGGCCACTGCCATGCCGATCCGCGCCAATGGGGAGCGCAGCTCGTGCGACGCGTTCGCCAGCAATGCCTTTTGCGCACCCACCAGCGCCTCGACGCGCGCCGCCGATTCGTTGAAGCTCCGCGCCAGTTGCGCCACCTCGTCCCGGCCTTCCACGGCGACGCGTGTCGACAGGTCGCCCGAACCCCAGGCCTCGACGCTGGTCTGGAGCCGCTCGAGCCTGCCGGTCAGGCGCCGCACCACCGGATAGGCCGCCGCCGCCACCACCAGTGCGATCGCCATCAGCACCACCAGCATATGGATATGCGCATGGATGCTCGAATGCAGGGTCCCCGGCACCGGATCGAAGCGCATGCGCGCCATGCCGAACAGCACCGACGCGACGATCAGGCTCACAAGCAGCGCGACATAGATCCGCACATAGAGCCGCTGCCCGATGCGCGAGCGCCAGGCGCCGGTGTTTGGTTCGCGGGGCTCAGCCATCCTGCACCCGCGCGAAGACATAACCCGAACCGCGCACCGTGATGATGCGCCGGGGATGTTTCGGATCGTCCTCGAGGATGGCGCGGAGCCGGGCGATATGCACGTCGATCGATCGGTCGAACGGCTCGTGCGCCTCGCCCTTCAGGGCATCGATCAGCTGGTCGCGCGAGAGCACGCGCCCTGCACGCTCTGCCAGCGCGGCGAGCAGGTCGAATTGATAGGCGGTGAGGGTACATGACCGCCCGTCGAGCGATACCGCGCGTGCATCGCGATCGATGTCGAGCCGGCCGAAGCGGAGCGGCGTTGTCGCGTCCGTGCCCACCAGCCGCGGTCGCCGCAGCACCGCGCGCAGCCGGGCGAGCAATTCGCGCGGCTCGAACGGCTTGGGCAGATAATCGTCGGCGCCCATTTCGAGCCCGATCACCCGGTCGAACGGATCGCCCTTGGCCGTCAGCATGATCATCGGCACCGAATTGGCCGGCGGCGGCAAGGCGCGAATCCGGCGGCAGATGTCGAGCCCGTCGCCATCGGGCAGCATCAGGTCGAGCAGCACGGCCGCGTACCGGTCGTCGCTATTATCGTGCATGGCGGCGACACCCGCTTCGCCCGTGGCGGCGTGGATAACGGCATAGCCGTTCTGGCCGAGATAGGTTTCCACCATCGCCGCGAGCCGCTGGTCGTCCTCGATCATCAGGATGCGCTGGGTCATGCCGGGATTCTCGGAAGGAAGCGAAGGTGAGCGGCACGACCATACAGGCTTCGCGGGGCAAGCGAAGCCTGTCGGCCGAAGCCGTGGGCTGCGGATCTTATTTCATGTGCATCTGCATCTTCTCGCCGAACCGCACGCGCTGTTCGGGCGTCATCACCTCGGCGGCATCGGCCAGCGCGGTGACGATGCGCTTCGAGACCATATCCATCTGGTGCATCTGCTCGACGCGCAGCGCCTCCAGCGCGGTGCGGTCGACGACCGGCTGCAGCAGGATATCATGTACGCGTTTGTGCGCCTGGCCGAACTGCGTATGGGCAGCACCGAAATCGGCATGGACCGATTTGGCGATGGCCAGCAGCCGCGCCTTCTGATCCGGCGTGGCATCCGGCACCATCGCGTCGATCATCTTGTCGAGATGCGCCGCCATTGCCGCCGGATCCGACGCCATAATGTCGCCATGACCCGGCATGCCATGCATCACATGGATCATCGGGCCGTGCTCGGCCACCGCGACACCGGTCAATCCCGCAACGCCGGCGGTAACCACCAGCGCGCCCGCCAGCATCCAGCCCCGTCCCCAATTCCTGTTCATCGTCAAAACCTTTCAGTGGGAGATGCCCGAGAGAACCCCCTCGGCGTGCCCCGCTCTACGGCCGCGCCTTTGCTGGGCGATGTGTGGCACGTAAAGTTATGCAAAGTTGGGGCGCTTCGACGGGCCGAACCGCGATCGCCATCAGGCCCGAGACCCCGCCCTCGGGCTCACTCGCTCACCAGGTCCTGCCGCGAAAACAGCGCGATCGTCACACCGAGGCTGGCGGCCGCCCAGCCAAGCAACGTCGCCAGGCCGAACAGGCCCGCGCGCGTCACGTCGGCCGTGCTGACGCTCGCCGCCAGCCAATGGCGCAGCGCGTCGCCGGCAAAGGTCGGCAGCGGAATGACGGCGCCGCCCGACCCGGCAAGGTAACTCTCCAGCATGGTCGCGGCGAGCGACAGCAGGAACGGCGCGATGATCGCGCCCGTCGCCGAGCGCGTCGCGACGGCGACCAGCGCCACCAATCCAGCCAGCACCGTCAGTTCGAGCAACGAGATCAGGAAGGACAATATCATCATGCCCGCCGCGGCCGGGGTCAGATCGGTGATCGCCGGCGGAGATCCACGAAGGAGCGGCAGGGCGACCGTCACCAGCGCATCACCCAGCGCCACCAGCGCCAGGCTGAGCGCAGCGAACAGCGCGAAGGTCGCGAATTTGGAGACGATCAGGGTCCATCGGCTCGCCCGGGGCACGATGTGCCGCCAGCCCGAATGGCGATATTCGACCGCGAAGATCGCTGCCGCCCCGATGGCGTAGAACAGCTGCGCGATCGGATTGCCGCCGACATTCAGTGCCCGCGCGATCGAATGGAGCGGCTGGATCATGCTCGCGGCATGGGCGCCCGCGAGCGGCGGCGGCCCGCCACCGACCAGCGCCAGCGTGACGAACGCGGTGAACAATGGGATGAACAGGAAGCCCCAGAACTGCGCACCACGCTGCCGGGTCAGCTTGATGATCTCGGCGCGGACGCTCAGGCGCATCATGGCGTCTCTCGCGTCTCGGCGAAGAAGATTTCCTCGAGATCGGCGCGTAACCAGCGCGCCTCGTGGATCGCCACGCCATCGGCGACCAGCGCGGCGATCAGCCCCGGCGCCTCGTCCCGGCCGATCTGCGCGACCACGCCGGTTCCTTCCGGGGCGCCCCGCGTGCCGAGCCGCGCCAGCACCGGCCCGGTCGGGCGTGCGTCCAGCCACAGCCGGTCGCTGTGGAGCAATTCGCTGACCTTGCCCTGCGCGGCGAGCCGGCCGCGCCGCAGGATCGCGACATGGTCGCAGACGCGCTCGACCTCGTCGAGCAGGTGGCTCGACAACAGCACGGTGATGCCGTCGCGCTCGGCCAGATCGCACAGCAGGCCGCGCATCTCCAGCATTCCTTCGGGATCGAGCCCGTTGGTCGGCTCGTCGAGAATGATGATTTCGGGATTACCGAGCAGCGCCGCCGCGATGCCGAGCCGATGCTTCATGCACAGTGAGAAGCCACCGATCCGTCGCTCGGCCGCCTCCGCCAGTCCGACACGCTGCAACAGCGGCAAGGGGTCGCTCGCCACATGTGAGGTCAGCGCCAGGGCCGTCAGCAACTCCCTTGCCGTAAGGAAGGGATAGAAAATCGGCGCGTCGATCAGCGCGCCCAGCCGTCGCCGCGCCGCCGGCCCGGCCGCTTCACCGAGCAGCCGCACGCTCCCCTGATCCTGATGGACGAGGCCGGTGATGATGCGCAGCAGCGTGCTCTTGCCGGCACCGTTGGGGCCGAGCAGCCCGAAGACGCCGCCGCGGGGAATCTCCAGGCTCAGTGCATCGAGCGCCTGCACCTCGCCGCCGCGTCCGCGGAAGCGCTTCGAGATGCCGTCGAGTTCGATCGCGCTCATCCGCGCATCCCCGCGACATCCTCCGCTTCCCGCCAGGTGCCGGGCGCGACCCCGTCGAGCGACCAGTCGCCGATTCGCCAGCGCACGAGGCGCAGCGTGCCATGACCGATCGCTGCCGTCATACGGCGCACCTGCCGGTTGCGGCCTTCCCGGATCGTCAGCCGGAGCCAGCAATCGGGCACCGTCTTGCGAAACCGCACCGGCGGGTCGCGCGGCCACAGCTCGGGCGCGTCGATGCGCTCGACCTCGGCCGGCAGGGTCGGGCCGTCCTTCAACCGCACGCCGCGGCGTAGCTGATCGAGGCTACCCGCATCGGGCTCGCCCTCGACTTGCACCAGATAGGTCTTCGGCATCTTGAAGCGCGGATCGGCGATCCGTGCCTGTAGCCGGCCATCATCGGTCAGCAGCAGCAGCCCTTCGCTATCGAGATCGAGCCGGCCGGCAGGATAGACGCCCGGCACGTCGATATAGCCCGCCAGCGTCGGCCGCGCCGGCCCGGTCGGTTCGTTGCTGAACTGGCAGAGCACGCCATAGGGTTTGTTGAACAGGATCAGCCGCGACATGGCGCCTACCTGCGCACCGCGCCGCCGGTTTTGCAAATATCAGCAAATATCAGAAGTGCGGCTCGGCGCGCTGGAAGACGCACACCCGCCTGAACCCTTGCGCTGTCGGCGCGACGAGGATCGCGGTCGGACGCTCCGTCTCGTTGGACGGCTGGGCGAGCAGATAAAGCCACCCATCAATCCGCTGCGTATCGAAATGTACGTAGCGCCAATTCACATCGGGATAGAGACCCGGCGACTGGCCGGCGATGACATGCCATCCCCTGGGCAGTCTGTCGGCTGGGAATCGGGTCGCATCGGCGATCATGTCATCTTTCAGCACTTTGGATGTCTGCGCCGAAAGCGGCGCGAGCATCATCACATCGCCATCGAAATAATGATTGTTCCCGCCCCAGCGCACCAGCTTGCGCCACACCCCGGGCGCGACCTGGATCTTCGCTTCGGCGATGCCCGGCGCGTTCGACAAGGCCCCGAAGATATTGGCCGTGTCGTTGGTCGTTGCGCTGACATCCTCGAATCCCTTCGAGCGAAGCCGCAGGAATTTCCGGCACAGCGACGGTTCGGTCGTGCCGTGTGCCAGCAGGATGGTGCCGACCGGGGCGCGCGGGCCCGGCCCATATTCGATGCGATCGACCTTGTGGCGCGCCAGGATGAGCGGTTCGTCGCGGCAGGTGATCGCGCCCTTGTCCGGCGCGTCGTCATTGGCGGCGACGCGACAATAGGTCAGCCGATCCGGCCGAATGACGATGCCGATCAGCCAGGGATCGTCGTCCATCCCATAGCCTGGCTTATATTGCTTGCGTGACAGGATCTTGCGCTGCGCGATCCACAGGCTGAAGAATGCAGGTGGGTCGGCATAACCCATGCCATAGGCGAAAGGCTGCTCCTGCCCGTCGCGCAGGCGGATCTTCCAGCCATTGGCCATGGTGCAATTCGATCGGCCGAGGGTGCGCGTCGCCGATAGCCCTTCGTCGACATGGGCAGGCAGCCGGCGATAGGCCACCCGGTCTTCGTCAACCGTCAGCGTGAAGCGGACCAGCGCGATGCTGAGGCCTTTCTGGCAGACCAGTTCGGCATGCGGCGTCGTATAATCGGCCAGGGCCTTGCTCGGCGAGAGCAACGCGCCGGCGAGCAACACGACAAAGGCCTGGAACGCGCGACGCAACATCATGATTTCCCGGCCGTTAAGCGCTCAGAAGCGATGGTTCGACGCTACAAGCTATTCAGATAACGTGGATTGTCTAACGATTCCCTGCAGCGTCGCTGCGCATTCTTGCGATGTCGATTCAACTTTCGCTCCGACGCGCGCATCCCGGGTGGTCGTCCGACGCGACACCGCGTCTTTTTTTTTAGGCTCTCTGTTATGCGCCCTGTTCTCTCTGTTCCGCGGCAAATGTCGCCCTGTTCCGCGCGGCGAATTTCTCTGTTCCGTGGGAACAGAGATTGCCGGGCAAGAGTCTATAAGCACACGGAACATTTCCGCGGGACACCCGATTCGGGCCTCAAAAAATTTTCTGCCCCTGTTATTTCAGCGATAACAGAGAAGAACAGGGGAGGTCAGCGCCTGGCGCCGCGCAGCCGGTGCCACACGAACAGACCAGCCGCGCCGACAATCACGACAGCGATCACCACATCGGCGGAATGGAACGCGGCCTTGATGCGCGGGTCGCTGTTCCACTTGTCGCCCAGCTTCATGCCGACCCAGGCCAGCCCGAAACACCACGGCCACGAGCCGATGAAAGTATAGAGATGGAACGGCACCAGCTTCATCCGCGCGACACCTGCCGGGAAGGCGATGAACGAGCGGATCACCGGCAGCAGCCGGCCGATCAGCACCGCGATGCCACCGAAGCGGTCGAAGAAGCGATCGGCGGCGTCGAGTTCACCCTGCCCGACCAGCACGTACCGGCCCCAGCGCTCGGCCAGCGGACGGCCGCCGCGCTTGCCGATCTCATAAGCGACGATCGAGCCGAGATTGCAGCCGATCGCCCCGGCTGTCGCCGCGAGGTACAGGTCGAAATGGCCGGTCGAGACGAGATAGCCGGCGAACGGCATGATGATCTCGGACGGCAAGGGGATGCACGCGCTCTCGATCGCCATGAGCAGGACGATGCCGAGATAGCCCCCGCCCGAAATGACCGCGATGGCGAAGCCGGCGAGCAGCGTGAGGATTTTCTCGATCATTTTGCGCCTTTGCCCCGAAGCGGTCGTTTCTCGCCAGCGAAATATGCAAGCTTCCTTGCGCTCCTGCGAAAGCAGGAGCCCAGGGTTCGGGACGCAGCGCTCGCGGCTCTGGGCTCCTGCTTTCGCAGGAGCGCGGTGTGGATGAAATCTGTTAGAGACAGCATAATGACTCAAACCGACGACAAGCGCCTCGCCGCCGAAGCTGCGCTGGCCGAGATTGCCGATGGCATGGCGGTCGGCCTCGGCACCGGCTCGACCGCGGCGTTCGCCATTGCCGCGATCGGCCGGCGCCGTTTGAGCGACTGGCCAAACGCCACCTTCTACGCCACCTCGCGCCGCACCTTGCTGATGGCGCGCGACGCCGGCGTGCCGATCGCGCGGTTCGACAGTGTCGCCGCGCTCGATCTCGCGATCGACGGCGTGGACGAGATCGATCCCGCCTTCCGCGCAATCAAGGGGGCGGGCGGGGCGATGCTGCGCGAGAAGATCGTCGCCACCGCGGCGCGGCGCATGGTGGTGATCGCCGACGGCACCAAAGCGGTCGCCACGCTGGGCAAGGCGCCAGTGCCTGTCGAGACCTTGCCCTTCGCGCGTGCCTTCGTCGCCGATTCGGTCGCAAGGCTCGGCGCCGAACCGGTGCTGCGCCTGAGCGAGAACGGCCGGGCGTATCGTACTGAACAGGGCAATCTCGTGCTCGATTGCCGTTTCGGCACCATCGCCGATCCGCCCGCGCTTTCCGCCGCGCTGTCCGCGATTCCCGGTGCGCTCGGCCACGGGTTGTTCGTCGATCAGGTGAACGCAGCTTATATTGCGCGTGAAGGTGTCGTTACGCGGCTGGCACGCGACGACTTGACGTCCTAAAGGCCCCGAGTCCCTGAAACCCGATCGGACGTGCGCGCGTTCGATCGACTCACGAGCGAAGGCGATCCATGTCCGATACTGCAACCAGGCTTCCCGACGACGTCCATGAGGACGGTTCGCTCGCGCGGCTGACGATCGACACGATCCGCACGCTGTCGATGGACGCGGTGCAGGCCGCCAACTCCGGCCATCCCGGCACGCCGATGGCGCTGGCCCCGGTGGGCTACACCCTCTGGTCGCAGTTCCTGCGCACCGACCCCGCCAAGCCCGACTGGCCCAATCGCGACCGCTTCGTGCTGTCGGTCGGGCATGCCTCAATGCTGCTCTACAGCCTGCTCCACCTCGCCGGCGTTCGCGAGATCGATCGCAACGGCAGGCCGACCGGCAACGAGGCGGTGAGCCTCAACGACATCGAGCAGTTCCGCCAGCTCGGCTCCAAGACCCCGGGCCATCCGGAATATCGGCACACCACCGGGGTCGAGACGACCACCGGCCCGCTCGGTGCGGGCTGCAGCAACTCGGTCGGCATGGCGATGGCCGAGCGCTGGCTTGCCGCGCGCTACAATCGCGACGGCTTCGACCTGTTCGACCATGACGTCTATGCCCTCGCCGGCGACGGCGACATGATGGAGGGCGTCTCGTCCGAGGCCGCCAGCATGGCCGGGCATCTCAAGCTGTCCAACCTGTGCTGGATCTACGACAGCAACCATATTTCGATCGAGGGCGATACCGCGCTGGCGTTCGATGAGGATGTCGGCAAGCGCTTCCAGGCCTATGGCTGGAACGTCATCCATGTCGACGACGCCAACGATCTGAATACGCTGTCGGATGCCTTCGCCGCGTTCAGGGCAACCACCGACAAGCCGACCTTCATCGTCGTCCATTCGATCATCGGCTGGGGCAGCCCGCGTGCCGGCAGCGAAAAGGCGCATGGCGAGCCGCTCGGCGTCGACAACGTCAAGGCGACCAAGCGCGCCTATGGCTGGCCCGAGGACGAGAATTTCCGCGTGCCTGACGGCGTGGTCGAGCATTTCCACGACGAGATCGCCGGTCGCGGCCAGCCGCTGCGCGAGGCGTGGGAAGCCAAGTACGCGGCGTATTGCACCGCCTATCCCGACCTTGCCGCACAGATCGATGCGATGCTGACCGGCAAGCTGCCCGACGGCTGGGACGCCGACATTCCGGTGTTCGATGCCGATCCCAAGGGCATCGCCTCGCGCGACGCCGGCGGCAAGGTGCTCAACGCCATTGCGGCGAAGGTGCCATGGCTGGTCGGCGGCTCGGCCGATCTGTCGCCCTCGACCAAGACCGACATCAAGGGCGCGTCGTCGTTCGAGCCGGACAATTATGGCGGCTCCAACTTCCATTTCGGCGTGCGCGAGCATGGCATGGGCGGCGTCGTGAACGGCATGACGCTGTCGCACCTGCGCGGCTATGGTTCGACCTTTCTGGTGTTCGCCGATTACATGCGCGCGCCGATCCGCCTCTCGGCGATCATGGAGCTGCCCGCGACCTGGGTGTTCACGCACGACTCCATCGGCGTCGGTGAGGACGGCCCGACCCATCAGCCGATCGAACACCTCGTCACGCTGCGCGCCATCCCCGGCCTCGACACGATCCGCCCATGCGACGCCAATGAGGTCGCTGCCGCGTGGAAGGCGATCGTGTCCGAGAACGACCATCCGACTGCGCTGATCCTGTCGCGCCAGGCGTTGCCGACGCTCGACCGCGGCAAATATGCCTCGGCCGATGGCGTGGCCAAGGGAGGCTATGTGCTGGCCGACAGCGACAAGCCGCAGGTGATCCTGATCGCCACGGGCAGCGAAGTGTCGCTCGCCATCGCGGCGTACGAGCAGCTGAAGGGCGAGGGCGTGGCCGCTCGGGTCGTCTCGCTGCCGAGCTGGTACCGCTACGAGCTGCAATCCGACGCCTATAAGGAATCGGTGCTGCCGAAAGCGGTGTCGGCGCGTTTGGCGATCGAGATGGGCGGGGAGATCGGCTGGGACCGTTATGTCGGGCTGGCCGGCAAGACGATCACCATGGCGACCTTCGGTGCCTCGGCGCCGCTCGCCAAGCTACAGGACAAGTTCGGCTTCACCGTCGACAATGTGGTGAAGCAGGCGAAATCGTTGTTGGAGACGAAGTGATGGGCCGTTTGAATGATCTCGCGGCCGCCGGGCAGGCGGTGTGGCTCGATTTCGTCGACCGCAAGTTCCTCGCCGAGGGCGGCCTTCGGAAGCTGGTCGACGAGGATGGCCTGACCGGTGTGACTTCCAACCCGTCGATCTTCGAAAAGGCGATGGGGCATGGCGACGCCTATGACGCCGCCCTGGCCGAGTTCGACAAGGCCAATCCCGATGCCTCGACCATGGCGCGCTACGAACATCTCGCCATCCAGGACATCCAGAACGCCGCCGACACGCTGCGCCCGGTCTATGACCGGCTCGGCGGCAAGGACGGCTATGTCAGCCTCGAGGTGTCGCCCTATCTCGCCAACGACACCGACGAGACCATCGCCGAGGCCGCGCGCCTGTGGGCGGCGGTCGACCGGCCCGATTTGATGATCAAGATCCCAGGCACGCCCGCCGGCGTGCCCGCCATCGCCGCGACGATCGCCGCCGGCATTAACGTCAACGTTACTTTGCTCTTCTCGATCGAGGCCTATAAGGCGGTGGCGCTGGCGTTCGTCGCGGGCCTGGAGCAGCGCGTGTCGCGTGGCGAACCGATCGACAGGATCGCCAGCGTGGCGAGCTTCTTCGTCAGCCGCATCGACAGCAAGATCGACGATAAGATCGATGCGGGCATCGGCGGCGAGGACGCCAAGGCGATCAAGGGCAAGGTCGCCATCGCCAATGCCAAGCTCGCTTATGCCTGGTATGAGGACTTCATCGCCTCCGACCGCTGGCAGAAGCTGGCGGCGAAGGGCGCGATGCCACAGCGTCTGCTCTGGGCGTCGACCGGTACCAAGAACCCGGCCTATCCCGACACGCTCTATCTCGACACGCTGATCGGCAAGAACACGGTCAATACCGTGCCGCCCAAGACGCTCGATGCGTTCCGCGACCATGGTACCGTGGCGCAGACGCTCGGCGCCGATGTCGACGCGGCGCGGCATGTGCTGGCGGAGGCGGATCGGTTGGGCCTCGATCTGCCGGGCGTGACCGACACGCTGGTGGAAGAGGGTGTCACCTCCTTCGCCAAGGCCTTTGACGACCTGCTGGGCTCGATCGCCGCCAAGCATCCGGCGGTCGCCTGATGTCTTGTGCTCCTGCGAAAGCAGGAGCCCAGGGCCACAAGCGCCGACCTTCATAACCCCGGGCTCCTGCTTTCGCAGGGGCACCGAAAGACCCAAGCGGAGAACACCGTCATGAAGATCGGCATCATCGGCATGGGCCGCATGGGCGCGAACATCGCGCGGCGGCTGATGCTCGCGAAGCATGAGGCGGTGGTGTGGGATCGCAACCAGCCGGCGATCGACGATGTGGTGAAGGACGGCGCCATCGCCGCGACCTCGCTCGAGGACATGAAGGGTAAGCTCGACAGCCCGGCGATCTACTGGGTGATGCTCCCCGCTGGCGACCCGACCGAGCAGACGATCGAGACGATCAGCGGCTTTGCCGCCAAGGGCGACATCATCATCGATGGCGGTAACACCTTTTACAAGGACGACATCCGCCGCGCCAAGGCACTCGCCGAAAAGGGCATCCGTTACATCGATGTCGGCACCTCGGGCGGGGTGTGGGGCCTCGAGCGCGGCTATTGCATGATGGTCGGCGGCGACAAGGCTGGGGTCGACCATATCGACCCGATCCTCGCCGCGCTGGCGCCGGGCCTCGGCACGATACCGCGCACCCCCAACCGCATGGCCAATGAAGGCGAGGACCCGCGCGCCGAGCAGGGTTATATCCATGCCGGGCCCGCCGGGTCGGGGCACTTCGTCAAGATGGTCCATAACGGCATCGAATACGGCCTGATGCAGGCCTATGCCGAAGGCTTCGATATCCTCGCCTCGAAGAACTCGGACAAGCTGCCCGAGGACGAGCGATTCGACCTCAACCTGACCGACATCGCCGAAGTGTGGCGGCGCGGCAGCGTGATCTCGTCCTGGTTGCTCGACCTGTCGGCGATCGCCTTGGCCAAGGACATGAAGCTCGAGGCGTTCACCGGCAAGGTGGCGGATTCGGGCGAGGGTCATTGGACGATCGAGGCGGCGATGGAGGAGTCGGTGCCGGCCAATGTCCTGGCCGCGGCGCTGTTCGCGCGCTACCGCAGCCGGGTCGATCACACTTTCGGCGACAAGCTGCTCTCGGCGATGCGCTTCGGCTTTGGCGGGCATGTCGAGATGCCGCAATGAGCATTCGCCTGCTGGTGTCGGATGTTGACGGCACATTGGTCGACAAGCAGAAGCAACTTTCCCCGGCGACGATCGCCGCGGTGGCGCGGTTGCGCGATGCCGGGATCGGCTTCACCATCATCAGCGCGCGGCCGCGCTCGGGCATGCTGCCGATCGCCGATGCGCTGGCGATCGATGCGCCGATGGCGGCGTTCAACGGCGGTATCGTGTTTCGCCGCGATGGCCGCGTGGACTCGCATGTGACGATCGACGAGGGCGTCGCGCGCGGCGTGTTCGCGCTGATCGGCGACGCTGCCGTCGATGTCTGGGTGTTCGCCGATGATCGCTGGTACGCCAGCACCGACCAGGGCGTGCATGTCGAGCATGAGCGGGTCGCCTCGAACCAGGCGCCGATCGTGACGAGCGATTTCGCCGCGCTGCTCGACCATGCCGACAAGATCACTTTGGTCAGCGACGACCCTGCATTGCTCGGGGGACTGACCGAGCGGGCCAAGACTGCATTCGGCGACAAGGCCACCGTAGCCCAGTCGCAGACCTACTATCTCGACGTCACCGCGCTGGCCGCCAACAAGGGCGACGGCATCACCGCGCTCGCCGCGGCGTTCGACGTGCCGCTGGCGCTGGTCGCGGCGATCGGCGATCAGGCGAACGACTTGCCGATGCTGGCCAGAGCGGGACTGTCGGTGGCGATGGGCAACGGCCCCGAGGCGGTGCGCCACGCCGCACAGCACGTCACGCTCGGCAATGATCAGGACGGGGTTGCCCACGCCATCGACACGCTGATCCTGCCGCGATTCTGAACTGCTCCCCTCCCTGGACAAGGGAGGGGTCGGGTTGGGTCGCTCTCGTGGGAACGATGCGCCCTCCTCCAGCCGATCCACCCCCAGCCCCTCCCTTGTCCAGGGAGGGGAGAAGAACTTACGGCAGCATGCGCTGGAGTTCCTTGTGGCCCTCCAGCTGGTGCTTCAGCGCGCCGGCGACGTGCAGCGCGAACAGCGCGAAGACCAGCCAGGCGATCAGCTCGTGCGCCTCGCCGAACAGGTCGTGGACGCGGTCGCGGGTGGCGGGATCTAGATGCATGATGAACCCGATGCGCGGCCACTCGAACAAACCGTAGAGGAACATCGGATGCGTCGCGGCATCCTTGTAGCCCGAATCCATGATCCAGCCGGTCAGCGGCATGGCGAAGATGACGAAGTAGAGGAGCCAGTGGACGATATGCGCGACCGTCACTTCCCAACGCTTGTAGCTGATCGCAAAGGCGGGCGGCTTGTGCGTCGCGCGCCACAGCAACCGCATGATGGCGAGACCGAGGATGGTGATGCCGACCGATTTGTGCAGGTCGATCATCGGCCGCACCTGCTCGTCGGCGGCGTGCGGCCAGCTCAAGGCGAGGGTGACGTTGACGATCACGCCGATCGCGATCAGCCAATGCAGGGCAACCGCGGTACGGGTATAGCGTGCGTTCATCGAGTTCCTTCCGCGGTTCGTCGTCGCGACCCTAGCGTTACGCCTGCGCAACCGCTAGGCGGCGCGCAAGCTAAGGTTCATCTCGATCCGGTAACGATTTCCCCCGTACCATGACCCCTCTCCAGCACACATTCGTGGCCGAGTCGCCGCGGCTCACGCCGCGCGCGATTCCACTGGCCAGCCGCGCGATCGGGCTGCTGGCGCCGATCGTGTTCATCGTGCTGACGGCGCAGGCATTCTTCCGTCAGGGGTTGATCGTCTGGTCGATCGGCATCGCCTATATTCTTTACGACACCGTCCTGTTGGCGTTCACCGCTTGGAACATCCGCGACCTGCGCGCCGCGCCACCGGCGTTGCCCGGCGAGAGCGTGACCTTTGGCGTGATCGTCGCGGCGCATAACGAGGCCTCGGTCATTGCCAGCACGATCGACCGGCTGGCCGCGCAAGCGGTACCGCCCGAGGTGATCCTGATCGCCGATGACGGGTCGAGCGACGATACTGCCGGGGTGCTGGCGCGGCGTTATGGCCTGACCGCGCCAGCGTTGGGCGGCATGGCGACCGGCTCGACCAACCTGCCGTCACTGCGCTGGCTGCGCCTGCCGCATGGCGGCAAGGCGGTCGCGCTCAACGCCGCGGTTCTGGCGATCGATACCGAAGTGGTGCTGACGGTCGATGCCGACACCCTGCTCGAACCCGGCGCGATCGCGGCGATGCGTGCCGCCTTCGCCGCCGAGCCCGAACTGGTCGCGGCGACCGGCGTGCTGGCACCGATCTGCGGTCCGAACCTGCAGGCGCGACTGTTCCAGTGGTTCCAGTCCTATGAATATGTCCGCAACTTCCTGTCGCGCCATGCCTGGGAACAGGTCCACAGCCTGCTTCTGATCTCGGGCGCGTTCGCCGCGTTCCGGCGCGATCCGGTGGTCGAGGTCGGCGGTTTCGATCCGGACTGCCTGGTCGAGGATTATGAGCTGATCCACCGCCTCTATCGCCATGCCGCCGATCATGGCCGCGACTGGCGGGTGCGGGTGGTCGGCGGGGCGCTGGCCAGCACCGATGCGCCGGCCAGCCCACTGGCCTTTCTCAAGCAACGGCGGCGCTGGTTCGGTGGCTTCCTCCAGACGCAATATTGGAACCGCGACATGGTCGGCAATCGCCATTTCGGGCTGCTCGGCACACGCATGCTGCCGGTCAAGGCGCTCGACACACTCCAGCCGGTGTACGGCCTCGCCGCCTTCGCCATCCTGATCGTGGTGGTGGCGACGGGGCGCTTCCTGATCGCCTTCCCGATCCTGATGATCATGATCGCCAAGATCGTCATCGACCTCAGCTTCCACCTCTGGTCGCTGACCATCTACAAGCGCTGGACCGGGCAGCGCGAGGGGCTGGGCATCGGCCCTGCGATCATCGCCGCGATCGCCGAGCCGTTCACCTTCCAGCTGTTGCGCCACACTGGCGCCTTGTGGGGCTGGGTCGCGTTCCTCACCGGGCGCGGCGGCTGGGGACGGCAGCATCGCACGGCGATTCCGGATATTTCGGCGGTATAGGGCTGGTCATCGCCATGTCCGTCATCCCAGCGAAAGCTGGGATCTCATGCGGCAAGGGTGCGCCTGTAGAAACTGGGAGATCCCAGCTTTCGCTGGGATGACGGAAGAGGGGGCGGTCGCGACTAGAAGTCTAGCCTCGGCGCTGCTTCCTCGTCCTGATCGAATCCCGACAGCGTAACCCCGAGCAGACGGATCGGCACGCGCAAGGGGAACAAGCTACGCACCAGAGCGATTGCCAATGCATCCAGCGTCGCCTTGTCGTCGACCAGCCCGCCGGGGGTGCGGCTGCGGGTGACGATGCGGAAGTCGTCATAGCGCGCCTTGACCGTGACGGTGCGGCCATGGCTGTTCGTGCGCTCGCACCAGCGCCACACATCGGCGGCGAGCGGGAGCAGCGCGGCCTCGACCGCCTCGGGCGTGGTCAGGTCCACGGCGAAGGTGGTTTCCGAGCCCGAGGATTTCCGCGGCTGGTTGGGCTCGACCGGGCGTTCGTCGATGCCGCGCGCCAGGCCATGATACCAGGCGCCGGCCTTGCCGAAGCTGCGTTGCAAGGTCGGCAGGTCCCACGCGCGCAGGTCGGCGCCGGTCATGATGCCGAGCCGGTTCATCTTCTCGGCGGTCTTGGGGCCGATGCCGTGGAAGCGGCCGACCGGCAGCGCGGCGACGAACGCCTCGCCCATATCGGGCGTGACGACGCATTGGCCGTTGGGTTTGTTCTGGTCCGAGGCGAGCTTGGCGAGGAACTTGTTGTAGGAGATGCCGGCCGAGGCGGTGAGTTGCGTTTCTTCGACGATGCGCTGGCGGATCTCGCGCCGTCGCGGTCGCGGACGGCAAGCCTTTCAGGTTCTCCGTCACGTCGAGATAAGCCTCGTCGAGCGACAGCGGCTGCACCAGCGGGGTGTAGTCGTGGAAGATGTCGCGGATCTGCTGCGACACCGCGCGGTAGACGTCGAAACGGTGCGGCACGAAGATCAGGTCGGGGCAGCGCCTGAGCGCAGTGACCGACGGCATCGCCGAGCGCACGCCGAACACGCGCGCCTCGTAACTCGCCGCAGCAACGACACCGCGCCCCGAGGGGCTACCCACAGCGACGGGCTTTCCCCGCAACGCCGGATCGTCACGCTGTTCGCACGAGGCGAAGAATGCGTCCATGTCGATATGGATGATCTTGCGCGTCATCTTGCGCTGTGTAGCGCAGGGGTGCGAGAAGGGGAACGATGAGGGAACAGATTTCCGCCGCCGAGGCACGGCGTATCGCGCTGGCGGCGCAGGGCTTTGGCGCGCGGCTGCCGGAGACGGTGACCGCGCGGCATCTCGACCGTACGCTCGACGGGCTGGCGCTGCACCAGATCGACAGCGTCAACGTGCTGTCACGGGCGCATTACCTGCCGGCCTTTTCGCGGCTCGGCGGCTATGATCATGGCTTGTTCGATCGCGCCACCTGGGGGCCGAAGCGGGTGCGCAAGCGGTTCGAATATTGGGCGCATGAGGCGTCCTTGCTGCCGCTCGACCTGCATCCGTTGCTGCGCTGGCGCATGGCCGAAGCGGATCGCGGTGAGCGGGGGTGGACCAACCTCAAGCGCTTCGCGACCGAGCGGCGGGGTGAGGCGATGGCGTTGCTCGACCGTATCCGGGGCGAGGGGCCGCTTGCGGCCTCCGACTTCGACGGCAGCAAGGGCAGCGGTGGCTGGTGGGGGTGGAGCGACACCAAGGCGACGCTCGAATGGCTGTTCTGGGCGGGGCATGTCACCACCGCGACGCGACGGAACAGTTTCGAGCGGGTCTATGACCTGCCCGAGCGGGTGATCCCGCCGGCGATCCTCGGCCTGCCGACGCCCGATGCGGCGACGGCGCATCGCGCGCTGGTCGAGCGCTCGGCGCGGGCGATGGGTGTCGCGACGGCGGTCGATCTGCGCGACTATTTCAGGCTTGCACCGGAGGCGACGCGCGTCGCGATCGAGGCGCTGGTCGATGAGGGTGTGCTACTGCCGGTGACGGTGAAGGGCTGGGACAAGCCCGCCTGGCTGCACCGCGACGCGCGTGTGCCACGCCGGGTGAAGGGTGCTGCATTGCTCGCACCGTTCGATCCGCTGATCTGGGAACGGGCACGGGCGGAGCGGATCTTCGGCTTTCGCTACCGCATCGAAATCTATGTGCCGGCGGATAAGCGGGTGCATGGCTATTATGTGCTGCCACTCTTGCTCGACGACAGGATCGTGGCGCGGGTGGACCTCA
>NZ_JAQGLG010000017.1 GCF_028292965.1 Sphingomonas bacterium
GGCAACAAGACGATCGATGCCGGCCACCCCGAGGAGGCCGAGCATATCCATCATCCCCGCCAGGATGCCGGACAGGACGCGTCGATCGCCAAGCGACTCGAGAAGAATCCGGAGAGCGAGGAAGCGCGTCTCGACAATGCGCTGGACGAATCGATGGACGCCTCCGATCCACCGGCGGCAACGCAGCCCGTTCACCATCACGAAGCGCCCGCTTCGTCCGGTTACGACGCCGAAGCCGAAGCGCGCCGCAAGCAGAAATAGTGCCGCGCTACGCCGGGCCTGAATGCCGTGGCGGCAACGCTAACCCGTTGCTGTTTCGTAACGATATGTTGCGCAACTGCCGCACTCCGGAACTTTCGATAAGCCGTCGCTCCGCTCGTCGCAAGTCATGTTGCGTCGCAACAGGAAAACTGATTCCATGTGAACGCCGGGCGACGGGGCGTTAACCATAGGGTAAAACCTGAGAGCGCATTGTCTCACTCGGTTCCTTTAAGGGGGCGGGGTTGGATCATGGCTTCACGGACTAAACCAGCAAACGGGCCAATGACGTTGGCCGAGATGAAGGAGTTCGCGGGCTTCAGCGCCGCGACCCAGCGTTACATTCGCCGTTCACTCGATATCGGTCTCGACCGTGAGGATGCGATGCAGCGCTGGTCGCGCGACGTCGTCGAGGCGGCAAGCATCCGCGCCCAGTCACGCCTCTACAATCGCCTCCCCGATGTGCGGGCGATGATTCCCGATGAAAGCAGCCTCGACGCGATCGAGACCTTCATCGCGCCGCTCACCATGATCAGCGCCTTCGACCTCGGCCAGGGGCGGCTGACGACTTTCTCGGCCTATCGTTTCCTCTACGAGCGGCTGATCGGCGCCGAGGTCCGGCCATGGCTGCCGGCGGCCTTCTGCGCCGCCGCCGCCCTGCCCCACCTGCATCCAGACCTGCGGCGCAAGCTACTGCAGTCCATCAGCGAGGCCGCCGCCACAGCATCGGGCTGGTCGAACCGTCAGCCCGCCTTCTTCCCGCACTGGGTCGAAAAGGTCGAAGCGACCGCCCTGCCCAACTGATTGAGATCAGATCGCTTCGCCGTGCTCCTGCGGTCGCGGGAGCACGGTGAGGAGGTTCACGCGAAGGCGCGAAGATGTCGTACTCGCGACAAGGTCGCGCGAACGCAACGTCAGCTTCGCGCTTACCACCAACGAGAGATTTTCGCTGAAGCGGCCCGCCGACCGCAAGCGCCACATCTTCGCGCCTCCGCGCCTTCGCGTGAACAAACTTCTTCTCGTTATCCACGCCCCGATTCAACGGCGTGATAATCGGCGTAACCATCGCCTGATGACCGCGGCCTTGCGCCGCCGGTTTCTTTCTCATCGTCGACCACAACGGAAACAGCCGGCTGTTCCACGCTGCTCCCCAGCTGCAAACACAGCTGTTCCCGCGCTGTTATCCATGCTGTTATTGCGCTGTTAATTTGCGCGGTAAATCCGCACGAAGTCCAATCAAACTATTGCCGTAGATGGATAATTTTCGCACTCCACAGGGTTGACCTGCGCTACGAAAAACCGGTCGAAAGGAACAGCGAATAACAGCATGAGAGGCACTCAGCCCCGTTCGGCGCTCTCGAGGTTTTCCGATGTTACCGGATAGCCAAGGTCGTCGGGGATGCAGAGATGCCTCTCCCCGTCGCGCTGCTCGATCCACGGCGTGACAGTACGCACGGGAATCGCCGCGGCATGCGCCGCCGCCGCGTCGAAACTGTCGAGCTGCGCCAGCCGTTCGAGATTGCGGCGCGTGGGGAAAATGATCCGGGCGCGCCCCGCATCGGCCTCGTCGAGCACGCCCTGCGCCGACATCCAGAACACGCGGCTGTTCTCGGTGTCGTCGACCACCGGCTCGGGCGAGTCGTCGGGCAGTCGGGCAAGATAGAATCGCGTGTCGAAAATGCGGGAATGCGGATGGTTCGGTCGCCAGCGCGCGAAAGGCACCAGCGGTAGGGGATCGAGCGTCAGCCCAGCGGCGTCGAGCGCAGGCCCAAGCCCGGTGCCGGCATGCAGGCTGCGACGCAACGCGGCGAAGGCATCGGGAGCGGGCATGCGCGTCAGGCCGACCGGCAAGCCGACTTCCTCGATCGTCTCGCGAATCGCCGCGATCCGCGCCGCCAGGTCGTCCACATCGCCCTCCAGCGTCGCGGCGAGTTCGTGATCGCCCGGGTCGATCCGCCCACCAGGAAAGACCAGCGCGCCCGCCGCGAACGCCATCGCCTTGGCGCGTTCGACCATCAGCAGCTCGGGCGTGCCGGCACGCTCGCGGAACAATACGAGCGTCGAGGCAGGGATCGCGGGCAACATTTCGGCCATGCCCGGGCTATGGCCGACGGGGCACGGCAAGGGAAGAGATTGCACAGCGCACGCGGGCGTCGCATGCTGCATCATCTGGGTAAATAAGGGCAATCCATATGAAGAAGCTGGGACTGGCATTGGCCGGGGTGTGCGGCATCGCCTTGGCGCAAGCGACGGTGGCGCAATCTGGGCAATCGGGACCCGCGCCGCAGGGCGACCGCGCGGTCGAGGCAGCGTTCGATGCCGGGATCAGCTCGCAGGATCAACTTGATTGGCTCAGGACCATGTCGTCCGCGCCCAACCATGTCGGCAGCCCGCACGACAAGGCCAATGCCGAATTCATGCTCGCCAGGTTCAAGGAATGGGGCTGGGACGCGCATATCGAGACCTTCCAGGTGCTCTATCCCACGCCGATCTCGACCACGGTCGAGATGGTCGCGCCGGAGAAGATCACGCTGGGCGGTCAGGAATCGGCCGTGCCCGGCGACGACAGCACGACCGATCTGTCGAATGCCCTGCCCCCCTATGTCGCGTTCCAAGGTGACGGCGATGTCACCGCCGATCTGGTCTATGTCAATTTCGGCATGCCCGAGGATTATGACGCGCTCGCGCGGCGCGGCATCAATGTGAAGGGCAAGATCGTCATCGCGCGCTATGGCGTCGGCTGGCGCGGCCTCAAGCCCAAGCTGGCGCAGGACCATGGCGCGATCGGCTGCATCATCTATTCCGACCCGGCGCAGGACGGTTACAACGACAGCGACACATATCCGCGCGGCGGCGCACGCCCGCCCGAAGGCGTGCAGCGCGGTTCGGTTGTCGACATGACGACCTACCCCGGCGACCCGCTGACGCCGGGCATCGGCGCCAGCGCCGGCGCGAAACGTCTCGGCCGGGCCGATGCCTCGACGATCCTCAAGATCCCCGTGCTTTCCATGTCCTATGGCGATGCCACCAAGCTGCTGTCGCGCCTCGGCGGACCGGTTTCACCCGCCAGCTGGCACGGTTCGCTGCCGCTGGCTTATCACATTGGCGGCGACGGCGCGGTAAAGGTCCATCTCGCGGTCAAGTCCGACTGGAGCCTCAAGACGATCTACGACGTGATCGCGATGCTCAAGGGCACCGAGCATCCCGACGAATGGGTGGTGCGCGGCAACCATCATGACGGCTGGGTGTTCGGCGCCTCCGATCCGCTGTCGGGCAATGTCGCCATGCTGTCCGAGGCCAAGTCGCTCGGCGCCCTATGGGCAAGCGGCTGGCGACCGAAGCGCACCATCGTCTATACCGGCTGGGATGCCGAGGAGCCGGGGTTGCTCGGCTCGACCGAATGGGCCGAACAGCACGCTGCCGAACTCAAGGCCAAGGGCGTCATCTACATCAACACAGACAATAATGGTCGCGGCTTGCTCGGCGTCGAGGGCAGCCACGACTTCCAGCACCTCGTCAACGGCGTCGCCGCCGACGTGATCGACCCCGAAACCGGCGCCACCGTCGCCCAGCGCCAGCGCGCCGCGATCCGCGTCGGCGCGTTCGACAAGACCGGCCGGATGAACCCGGCAACGCTCGCCGCCGCGGAAAAGGGCGGCGACCTGCCGATCGGCCCGCTCGGCTCGGGCTCGGACTATTCGGCCTATCTCCAGCATCTCGGCCTGCCCGCGCTCAACGTCGGCTTCGGCGGCGAGGACGAGGCCGGCGGCGTCTACCACTCAGCCTATGATAGCTTCCACCACATGACGACGTTCGACGATCCCGGCCTTCGCTATGGCGCGGCACTGTCGAAGACGGTCGGGCGGCTGGTGCTGCGCGTCGCCGATGCCGATACCCCGCCGATGCGCTTCGGCGATTTCGCCGACACCATCGCGACCTATCTCAGCGAGGTAAAGAAGCTCGCCGACGATCGTCGCGCCGAGGATCGGCTGCGCGAGAAACTGACGGCGGACGACGCCTTCCGCCTCGCCAGTGATCCGCTCAAGCCAGTCGGCGGTCCCGCCGCCCTGACGCCAACACCGCATATCGAACTGGCGGCGCTGGAAGACGCGGTCGATCGCGTGAAAGCCGCCGCGACCGCTTACGACAGCGCTTATGCCGACAAGGGCGGCAAGCTCGATCCCGCTGCCCGTGTGAAGCTCAATGCGCAGCTGCGAGACATCGACCAGTTGCTGCTCGACGAGCGCGGCCTGCCCGGGCGGCCATGGTACAGGAACCTGGTCTACGCCCCCGGCCGCTTCACCGGCTATGGCGCCAAGACCCTGCCCGGCGTGCGCGAGGCGATCGAGGAGCGCCGCTTCGACGATGCGAATGTCTATGCCGGGCGCACCGCCAAGGTGCTGGACGCCTATGCCGCACGCCTGGAAGCGGCGACGAGGACGATCACCGGGAAGTAGATTCAGGTTGTAGGCTTGCGACCGATTCTGGTGTAATATCTCCGCGTGTTTCGCCGCAGAGCGAAAACGCGGAGACGAGGATGCATGGCTTTCACGCATCGGACGCGCCCTGCAGCTATGGCTGGGTGCTGCATCTTGTCAGCCTCGGCATTGCCGGGGCGATAGCGCTGTTCGCCGCACTTCTCGCCTGGTGGGGGTAATTCAGAGCGGCAGCCCGACATAATTCTCGGCGATGACCTTCTGCATCGCTTCCGATGACGCGACATAATCCAGTTCGGCGATCTGCATCCGGTGCTCGAACGCGCCGTCTTCGGGAAAGCGATGCATCAGCTTGGTCAGATACCAGCTGAACCGCTCCGCCTTCCAGATCCGCGCAAGCGCACGGGCTTCGTATCCCGTCAGCCCGGCATCGTCTCCGCGCCGATAGTGCGCCGTCAGCGCGTCCGACAGATAGGCCACGTCGGATGCAGCGAGATTGAGCCCCTTGGCTCCGGTCGGCGGCACGATATGCGCGGCGTCGCCGGCGAGGAACAGCCGGCCATGGCGCATCTTCTCGAATACATAGGAGCGCAACGGCGCGATCGAGATTTCCAGCGCCGGCCCGCGCGTGACCGGGCGGGATGCGAGCGGAGCAAAGCGCCGCTCGAGTTCATCCCACAGCCGCGCCTCAGGCCAGTTCTCGAGCTTCTCGGTCAGCGGCACCTGGATGTAATAGCGGCTGCGCGTCGGCGAACGCATCGAAGCGAGCGCGAAACCATCCTCGCCATTGGCATAGATCAACTCGTCATGGCACGGCGGCACATCCGCCAGGATGCCGAGCCAGCCGAACGGATATTCGCGCTCGAACTCGCGCGCCGCGCCGCCCGGGATGATCTTGCGCGACGGGCCGTGAAAGCCATCGCAGCCAGCGATGAAATCGGCCTCGATGCGCTGCCCGACGCCATCCTTGCGATAGGTGACGCTGGGGCTGGCGCCATCGACGTCGTGGAGCGCGACGTCGCTCGCCTCGAAGACGATCTCCAGCCCGCGCTCGGGTGCCGCGGCGATCAGGTCGCGGGTCACCTCGGTCTGTCCATAGACCGTGACATGCTTGCCGGTCAGCCGGGTGATGTCGATGCGGATGAGCTTCTCGCCATCGGCGAGGTTGAACCCCTCCTCGCTCATCCCCTGCGCGTTGAGCCCAGTGTCGATGCCGAGTCGGTGCAGCAGGTCGGTCGTCACGCTTTCCAGTACGCCGGCGCGGATGCGGCTCTCGACATAGTCGCGCGCCTGACGTTCGACGATGACGCAGTCGATCCCCTCGGCGCGCAACAGATGGCCGAGCAGCAGCCCGGCCGGGCCGGAACCGATGATCGCGACCTGGGTCTTCACGCGCTCAGTTGCTTTTCGAGCGCGTCGAGCACGCGGTAGCAGGGCAGCACCTGCGCGACCGAGCTGTTGGGCTCGCGGCCTTCGCGGATCGCGGCGATGAACTCGCGGTCCTGCAGCTCGATGCCGTTCATTGAGACATCGACCTGCGACACGTCGATCTGCTCTTCCTTGCCGGTGAACAGGTCGTCGTAGCGCGCCAGATAGGTGGCGGTGTCGCCGATATAGCGGAAGAAGGTGCCGAGCGGCCCGTCATTGTTGAAGCTCAGCGACAAGGTGCAGATCGCCCCGCTTTCCGCCTTCAGCTGGATCGACATGTCCATCGCTATGCCGAGCTCGGGATGGCTCGGGCCTTCGATGGCATTGGACTTGACGATTCTGCCGGCCTGCCAGGCGAACAGATCGACGGTGTGCGCGGCGTGGTGCCACAGCAGATGATCGGTCCAGCTCCGCGCCTCACCCTTGGCGTTCATGTTCTTGCGGCGGAAGAAATAGGTCTGCACGTCCATTTGTTGGATCGCGAACTCGCCCGCGTCGATGCGGTTGTGGATGTATTGATGGCTCGGGTTGAAGCGCCGCGTATGGCCGACCATGCAGGTCAGCCCCGTCGCCTGCTGCTTCGCCAGCACGGCCTCGGCATCGGCGAGGCTGTCGGCGAGCGGGATCTCGACCTGGACGTGCTTGCCCGCGTCCATGCACTGGATCGCCTGCGCGGCGTGCATCTGCGTCGGCGTGCACAGGATCACGGCGTCGACGCCGGGAAGCGCGAGGCTATCTGCAAGATCGGTACAGGCATGACCGATCCCGTACTTGGCGGCGATCGCCTGGGTCGGTGCGAGGCGGCGACCGACAAGGCTGACGACCTCCACGCCATCGATGTTCTTGAGGCCGTCGAGATGCTTTTCACCAAAGGCACCGGCGCCAGCGAGCGCGATTTTCATTTCTTCTTCTCCTCCCCCTCCCGCAAGCGGGAGGGGGGTTGGGGGTGGGCGCCCGGTTACTGCGGGCGGTGACGTTGGAGGAGAGCGCGAGCCCACCCCCTGCCCCCTCCCGCAAGCGGGAGGGGGAAGAAGTTACACAGGCTCCAGCACGATATGCCCGACCGCCGTATTGCTCGCCGGCACGTGATAATGCCGATGCAGCGCGCGCGTGGTCTTGCCGAGGGCACCGCGCATGATCAGCCACATCACCATCTCGATCCCTTCCGAGCCGGTCTCGCGGAGATATTCGATATGCGGAATATGGCGCAGTTCCTGCGTGTCGCCTTCAAGCCGGTCGAGGAAGCGATTGTCCCATTCGGCGTTGATCAGCCCGGCGCGCGGCCCTTGCAGTTGGTGGCTCATGCCGCCGGTGCCCCACACTTGCACGTCGAGATCCTCGTCGAAGCTCTCGACCGCACGGGCGATCGCCTCGCCCAATGCCCAGCAGCGATTACCGGTGGGCGGCGGATAGGTGACGACGTTGACCGCCAGCGGAATGACCCGCGCCGGCCATGCATCCGGCGTACCGAAGATCATCGTCAGCGGCACGGTCAGACCATGGTCGACGTCCATCTCGTTGATGATCGTCATGTCGAACTCGTCGAGGATCAGGCTCTGCGCGATGTGCCAGGCGAGATCGGGATGCCCGATCACCGTCGGCACCTTGCGTGGGCCCCAACCCTCATCGGCCGGCTGGAATTCC
The DNA here is from genome assembly GCF_028292965.1 of Sphingomonas bacterium. Lineage (GTDB taxonomy): Bacteria > Pseudomonadota > Alphaproteobacteria > Sphingomonadales > Sphingomonadaceae > Sphingomonas. The sequence goes on from NZ_JAQGLG010000017.1 coordinate 7,767, forward strand.
TCCGCACAACCGATCGCAAAGGTCGGGATGATTTTCATGTCGAACGCCGAGGCATGGTCGTTATAGACCAGGATGACGACGTCGGGTTTCTGCTCGGCCTCCCATTTCCGCGTCCAATCATAGCCTGCGAAAGCGGGCTTCCAGTAATCTTCACCGGTCTTGCCGAGATCGGACGCGGCGCCCAGCGCCGGGATGTGACTGGTGGCGACGCCGGCGGTAATGCGCGCCATTATTTCTGCTCCTTCTTCGACCGCTGGCCCTCGGGCGAACGACCGCCGGCGATCATCATCGCCGAATAGTCTTCGAGGCTCATGCCCGACATGGTCGACACCGCCTGGAGGAAGCTTTTGCCGTCGGTCGAGAAGACCTTGGCGAGGAAGTAGATGTTGCCGCCGAGATCGAGCAGCCGGTTGTAATCGCGGTCGAGCAGCGCCTGCTTCTGCTCCTCGCTCAATTTCCATTCGTCGAGATAGGCGCGCTCACCGGCCTTCCAGCGTTCGCGATTTTTCGCCTTCATCGGGCTCATCGCGAACTGGTTGAGCTGATAGCCCTGGCGTGCGCGCGCCGCAGTGAACACACGCGTGCCGGGGATATCCTCCAGCTCGTCGAGATAGGCGTGGATGTCGCGTGGTGCGCTCATAGTCCCCTAGCCTTCAGTTTCGCATCGAGCCGCGGGAAGACGCGGCGGGCATTGCCCTCGAAGATCGCGTGGCGCTGTGCGTCGCTGATCGGCAGCGCGTCGACATAACGCTTGGTGTCGTCGAAATATTGCCCGGTCTCGGGGTCGATACCGCGCACCGCGCCGACCATCTCGCTGCCGAACAGGATGTTTTTGGTGTCGATCACCTTGGCCAGCAGGTCGACGCCGGGCTGGTGATAGACGCAGGTGTCGAAGAACACGTTGTTCATGACATGCCCGTCGAGGCTGGGCTGTTTGAGCATGTCGGCGAGGCCGCGATAGCGCCCCCAATGATAGGGCACCGCGCCGCCGCCATGCGGGATGATGAAACGCAGCGTCGGGAAATCCGCGAACAGGTCGCCCTCGATCAGCTGCATGAAGGCGATGGTGTCGGCGGCGATGTAATAGGCGCCGGTCGCATGCAGCCCCGGATTGCAGCTGCCAGAGACGTGGATCATCGCCGGCACGTCGAGCTCGACCATCTTCTCGTAAAAGGGATACCAGAAGCGACCGGTGAGTGGCGGACTGGTGAAATGACCGCCGCCGGGATCGGGATTGAGGTTGCAGCCGATGAAGCCGAGCTCGCTGACGCAGCGTTCCAACTCGGCGATCGATCCCGCCATATCGGCCTTGGGGTTCTGCGGCAGCATGCACACGCCGGCGAAGATTTCGGGATAGAGGCCGACGCAGCGCGCGATCAGATCGTTGTTGGCGCGCGCCCAGGCGAGGCTGACGCTCTCGTCGCCGACATGCGGCGCCATCGCCGAAGCGCGGGGTGAGAAGATCGTCATGTCCGCGCCGCGCTCGCGCAGCAGGCGAAGCTGGTTCTTCTCCAGCGTCTCGCGAATCTCGTCGTCGGAGATTGCCGGATAGGGCGGCGGTGCCTCGCCTGCCTTGAACGCGGTCTTTTGCGCGTCGCGCCAGTCGTTATGCGGCGCCGGCGCGGTGGTATAATGGCCGTGGCAATCGATGATCAGCGTCATGCGGCTTCCTTGTTGTCCGGCGTGCCCTTGCCCAGCAGCAGCGCGAGCTTTTCGTCGAGCGCGGCCGGCGCCGCATGAGCGAGCGTGCCCAAGGCGCGCTGCCGCTCGACCGTGCCGCGCGTCATCGCGCTGCCCGTGCCGAGCGCATCGAGCGTCTTGACCACTTCCTCCATCTCGGCGGCGCGGCGGACGCCGTGGACCATCATGCGTTCGAGATTATAATCGGCCTTGGCTGCCCAGTCGGTGCCGGGCCAACTCGCGTTGAGCGCGGCGACCGCCTCGTCGCGGATACCGGCCGTCTCGGCCGCGAGGATCCACTCCGCGGTCAGCGCCTCGAGGCCCTTGACCATCACCGAGCGGATCATCTTGATCGCCGATGCCTTGCCGACGCCGCCGGCGACGATGCGGACATTGGTGAAACCGATCGCGCGCAGCTGCGTAGAGCCCGCCTCGGCATGCGGTCCGCTGACCAGCAACGGCACCGCGAGGCGCTGCGGATGAACCGGGGCGAGCACGGCGACATCGACATAACGGCCGCCGGCCGCTTCGACCGCCTGCGCCGCCGCGCGCTTGGTGTCGGGCGCGACGCTGTTCATGTCCAACCACAAAGCGCCGGTGCGCAGCAGGCCGGCCGCTTGCCGCGCGGCAAGCAGTGCCTGATCGGCCGTGACGAGGCTCAGTACCGCGTTGGCATCCCGCACGGCCTCGGCGGCGCTCGCGACGCCAGTCACACAAGCCTTGGCATAGTCGGCGAGCTTAGCAGCGCGCGTTTCCGCCGCGTCGGTCTTCAGATCATAAGCACGAGCACCCGGCGTCCCGCCGGCAAAGGCGGCAGCGGCTTCCCCGAAGCCGATAAAGGCGATGCTGCTCTCCATATCCTGTGCCTAGACCCGCACGACCGGAAGCGGCCAATCGCTTTGCCGGTAGGGCGATCAGTTTTTTGAAAGTCTGGTTTCGCCGGCGGCCTGTCCCACGAGCGCGACAAAGCGCGACTGCGCGCCGGTCGGCCGCCAGCCGGTGCGCGTGGTGATGCCGATCGTGCGGCTGCCCCCCGCCAGCCGATGGTCGATCACGGCGAGAATACCGGCGTCGAGCTCCAGCGCGACCTGGTCGGGTGACAGCAGGGTGAGAAAGTCGCTGTCGCACAGCACCCCGCGAATGGTCATCACAGAACCGCATTCGATCGGCGCGACGGGTAGATCGTTCCCGGTGAACATCGCTTCCCAATGATTACGCAGCGGTGTGCCGCGCTGGCCGACGATCCACGGCATCTCCGCCAAAGCGGCAAGCGACACGTCGGGTCGGCCTGCAAGCGGATGCCCGGCGCGGCCGATCACCACCAGCTGATCGACCATCAGCGCGGCCTGTTCTAGATCGGGTGGCGTCTCGTCACGCAACGCACCGATCATCAGATCGATGATGCCGTCACGTAACGGATCGACCAGTTCGCGCCACGATCCCTCGACCACCTCGACATTCACCCCTGGCATCTCATGGGCGAAGCGCGCCAGCACGCGCGGCAGGATCAGCGCGCGGCACAACGGCATGGCGCCGATCACGATGCGCGCGCCGCCCGGTCCCGCCGACGGATCGATATCGACCATCGCCGCGGCAATCTCGGCCGCGGCAAGGCGTACGCCGCGCGCGAGGCGGCGACCGGCGGCGGTCAGCGAGACGCCACGCCCGCGCCGTTCGGCGAGCGGCGTCGCGCATAATTGCTCGAGATCGCGCACCGCGCGGTGCAGCGCCGGCTGCGAAAGGCGGGTCTCATCCGCTGCGCCGACAAAGCTGCCGGCGTCGGCCAGCGCGAGGAAGGCGCGCAGTTGCGTCGCGGTCATCAGCAGTTCGGGTCGCGCGAAACCACGTGCGCCGCGTGAGGGCCCGCGCCCGCCCAAAGCGAGATGCCCCAATGCCGCACCTGCGCGCTCTGCCAGCATGGCACCCTCGGCCGTCGCGCGCATGCCGTCAGGCCGCCGCTCGAACAGCGCGACGCCGAGCTGACGTTCGAGCTTGGCCAGCCCCTGAGTCAAGGCCGGCTGTGACAGGCTCACCGCGTCCGCCGCCGCGCTCATACTGCCGCGCGTGGCGATCGCCGACAGCGCGCGCAGGTGGCGGAGGTTGAGGTCGAACGGATGCACCGGGAAGACATAGCAAAAACTTATCGCGGTGCCACTAATGTGACTTGCCCGAGGCACTGGCCGATCGCATCGCCTCATCGCGTTAGATCAGGAGAGAGGCATGGCCCGTGTGGTGCGCAACATCGAACGTGCCGATGCGCAGGTGATCGACGGGCTGGCGCATGCCGGCGTCGCCACGGTGCATGAGGCGCAAGGGCGCATTGGGCTGCTCGCCAGCCGGATGCGGCCGATCTACCCCGGTGCCCGGATCGCCGGCTCGGCTGTGACGATCTCCGCCCCGCCCGGCGACAACTGGATGATCCATGTCGCGATCGAGCAGCTTCAGGCCGGCGACATCCTCGTCCTCGCCCCGACGTCCCCTTGCGAGGACGGCTATTTCGGCGATCTGCTCGCCACCTCGGCGATCGCGCGTGGTTGTCGCGGCCTGGTGCTCGACGCCGGGGTGCGCGACGTGCGCGACCTGACGCAGATGGGCTTTCCGGTGTGGTCGAAGGCGGTGTTCGCACAAGGCACGGTCAAGGCAACGCTCGGCTCGGTCAATGTGCCGATCGTCTGCGCCGGCGCGGCGATCGATCCGGGCGATGTGATCGTCGCCGATGACGACGGCGTGTGCGTGGTCAAGCGCGCCGATGCGGCCAAGGTGCTGGCAGCAGCGCAGACGCGCGAGGCCAATGAGGAATCGAAACGCCAGCGGCTCGCGGCGGGCGAGCTTGGCCTCGACATTTACGACATGCGCGGCAAGCTGGAAGCTATGGGGCTGAAATATGAGTGACCTTCTTCAATCCTCCCCGGCACGGGGAGGGGAACCATGCGAAGCATGGTGGAGGGGGCGTGCCAAAAGCGTATCGGTTGGGGCGTGCCCCCCACCACCGCGTCGCGGTCCCCCTCCCCGTGCCGGGGAGGATTTTAATGGCCCGTCGCGGACATCGCCCGTCCCAGGCCCTTGGCGGCCGCCCCCGTTTCTGGGGTCGTCACGCCGTCACCGCCGCGCTCGCCAATCCGGAGCGCGTGGTGCGCAAGATGTGGGCGACGCGCGAGGCACTGGCCGGGCTCGACATCCCGCCGGTGATCCCGATCACCTATGCCGAGGTCACCGACCTCGCCCGACTGGTGCCCGGCGATGCACCGCATCAGGGTCTCGTCATCGAGGTCGACCCGCTCGACGATATCTGGCTCGGCGACCTGCTCCAGCAGGGCGCCGACGACAAGCGCCCGTTGCTCGTGCTCGACCAGGTCACCGATCCGCATAATGTCGGTGCGATCCTGCGCTCGGCCGCGGCGTTCGACGCGCTCGGCATCATCACCCAGGACCGCCATTCGCCGCCCGAATCCGGCACCATCGCCCGCTCCGCCTCGGGCGCGCTGGAATTGGTGCCCTGGGTCCGTGTGATCAACCTTTCCCGCGCGCTGGAGGAGATTGCCGAGGCCGGCTTCTGGCGCATCGGCCTGGCCGGCGACACCGAGCAGACGCTCGCCCAGACGATGGGCGAGGCACGCGTCGCTTTGGTGCTCGGTGCCGAGGGCGAGGGGCTGCGCCACAATGTCGCCGAGCATTGCGACCAGCTTGCGCGCCTGCCCATCTCGCCTAAGATGGAGAGCCTGAACGTGTCCAACGCGGCAGCGATCGCGCTTTATGCGGTGACGACACGGGGCTGACAGCCGGGGGATATTCTATGGGCCGCATGTTCAAGGCAGCGCTGGCGCTTTTCCTGCCCCTCGCGCTGGCCAGTTGCGTGCTCGCCCCCGGCAAGTTCGTCTCGACGCTGCGGATCGACGCCGACCACCATTTCACCTTCACCTATATCGGTGAGGTCTATGCGCTCGATATGAGCGACAATATGATGAACGGGCTAGGCGGCACGCCGAGCGACCACGCCACCCCGGCCAGCAGCGATGGCGATTCCCCGACGATGCAGCGTCTCGCCTTCCAGAGCGAGGACAAGCCCGACCCGGCAAAGAAGAAGGCCGCGACCGACGCGCGCAACCGCGAGATTGCCGCCGCGCTGTCGAAAGAGGCCGGCTATCGCAAGGTGACCTATGTCGGCGATGGCAAGTTCCAGATCGACTATGCCGTGTCGGGCACGCTCGATCACGCCTTCGTCTTCCCCTATAATCTCGATGCCGAGGCGGTGTTCCCGTTCGTCGTGGTCGAGGTGCGGGCCAACGGCACGGTGCGGGTCAAGGCACCGGGTTTCGCCGCCGACGACAACACCAAAAGCGTCCCCGGCGTCGGCCAGCAGACCAGCAAGCTCGACGGCATTTTCACGCTCGACACCGATGCCGAGATCGTCAGCCAGAACAATGAGGAGGGCGCGACGCCCGGCACGGCCGGGCGCAAGACGATCAGCTGGAAGGCGACCCCGCTGACCAAGGATGCCCCGACGGCGGTGTTGCGGTTGCACTGATTTCCCTCTCCCCTGGCCAGGGGAGAGGGATACCGCAGCTTGGCAGCTTGCTGCCTGGCGGAGGTTGGCAGGGTCACCTTGGACGTCGAGGTCGTGCGGAACGCGCCAGGCGCGAGGTCGACGAGCAGCTGCGGCCCCGTCTCGGCCGTCTGCACCCGGAGCGCGCCGACCTGCCCACCGGACACCGTCGCGGT
>NZ_JAQGLG010000019.1 GCF_028292965.1 Sphingomonas bacterium
TTTTCGAAGGGCTCGGCCACAAACATTATCAGGCGCTCGAAGTGCCGGATGACGACACGTTGCGCTCGCTGCTGATCGACCGGATTTACGACACCTATATCGACGAAGAGCAGTTGCAGGATTGCGACCACACGATCTACGAGATCGCGAACGGCCTCGATCCGCGCCCTTATTCGAGCCGCGAATTCATCCGCGCGATGGGCAAATATCTCGTCGAGCATGGCAAGAAGGACAACAGCCTGGTCAAGCTCGCCTATGAGCATGACGTGCCGATCTTCTGCCCGGCGTTCGTCGACAGCTCGGCCGGCTTCGGGCTGGTCAAGCACCAGGTCGATCGCGCCAAGGAGGGCAAGCCGTACATGGTGCTCGACGCGATCGCCGACTTCCGCGAGCTGACCGACATCAAGATCAAGGCTGGAACGACAGGCTTGTTGATGATCGGCGGCGGCGTGCCGAAGAACTTCATCCAGGACACCGTGGTCTGCGCCGAGATCCTCGGCCATGACGATGTCCAGGTGCACAAATACGCAGTGCAGATCACCGTCGCCGATGTCCGCGATGGCGCCTGCTCGTCCTCGACGCTGCAAGAGGCGGCGAGCTGGGGCAAGGTCAACACCGGCATCGAGCAGATGGTGTTCGCCGAAGCCGGATCGGTGATGCCGCTGCTGGCCAGCGACGCTTATCATCGCGGCCTGTGGAAGGACCGGGTCAAGCGCCGGTGGGGCGCGTCGTTCGACGCGTAAAATATGGCCGTCGACCGTAAGTCGGTCGGCGGCCATGTCTTACCACCGGTTCGGTTGCGCCACCGGGGGGTGCGCGTTATAGCCCGGCGGGCTGCGCTATTCGCGATGCGCGTCGAAGAAATATTGGGGGCCAATGACTGCTATTCTTATGCTCTTGGGCACCCTGATTCTGACCTTTTGGGTCAGTCGGGCCTTTCTGGCCGTCCTGCGTCGCACAAGCTTACCCGCAAAGCAGCAACTGCTGCTGGGGCACGCCGCCTCGCTGGCGTTGATCGGCCTCTTCGTCGCTTACGTGAAGGTGTTCAACATCTACGCGCCGTTCGCCTATATTCCGGGGCAGCTATTGTGGCTTGGCCTCGACTGGCTGCGGCAACATGCGAAGCCTGTCTCGCGCAGCCGGCGCCGCAACAGCCGGTCGTTGCCGACGATCAAGATTCCGGAATGGCTCCTGCTCAGCGCGATGGGTCTGCTGGCCCTTCTCTATGTCGGCTATAACTGGCTGACGTTCGATTACGAGACCAGCACCTATCACGATGTCTATATCGGCAGCACGCCACCCGACGTGGTTTATGCGGTCGGCAAGCCGGCGATGGCGCGAGGCGACGACGCCGAATCGTGGCAGCCGGTGCAGGACGCGCGCCGCAGTGCACAGTGGATGTATACCAACCCGTTCATGGTGATCCATTTCAACCCCAACCAGACCGTCGCCAACATCGTCTGCAGCAACCAGGACAAGGTCTCGACCGGCGCCTGCGTCCCGACGATCAAGACCGATATCGGCGACCATGAACAGCAGGTGTTCGCCAAGCTCGGCTTCCCGACCAGCCTGATCACGACGGACGACGGCAAGCATATCTATAGCTACCCCGAAATCGGTCATGATTTCGTGCTCGAGCAATTCTATGTCCGTTCGATCCGGGTTTATCCCCGGAACGGCGATACCGGCGGCTGGTGGTGGCGCTTCCTCATCTGGATGTTGCCCTGATCCGATCTCATCCCGGCTGAACGGCCGTGGCGCGCCACAATTTCAGCGGGTGAACCGCGAGGTGGCGCGCGGGGTGGGTTTCGCGCGTGATCACGGCCGATATCGCCATCAGCACGAAACCGAGCATCCAGGCATAGGCCGGCCCGACCAGGTCGTGGCTCGCACGGACATAGGCGGCGACCAGCGGCGGGGCGATGCCGAATGCGGCCGCGACGACCAGACCGTAGCCGATCCCGACCAGGCCGGAGCGCATATGTTTCGGCGATGCTTCGACCAGTGTGATATAGGCCGGTGGCATCGCCAGCGCGGCGAGCGCGGTGAGCGGCAGGACGGCGATGGCGAGCGAGACGGCGCCGGGCGCGGCCACCGCCGAGCCGAATAGCGGCACGGCGACCAGCGCGCCCAACAACGCCGGCGCCAGTTTTACCGCGCGGCGCCCGACACGGTCGGCCAGCATGCCGCCAATCAGCACGCTGGCGACCTGCACCGCGCCGATCGCCACGGTCAGACGATAGGCAGAGGGTGCCGCCACCCCCAGCCAGGTCGTGGCATAGGTGAAAAAGAAATCGCTCATGCTCGACATCACCAATCCACCGAAAACGCCGAGCAGCGCGCCACCGTAAACGGTCGGTTCGATCACGGCCGACGCGCGCGGATCGGCCTCGGGCAAGTGCAAAGTCTCTTCCAGCCGGCGCCGCAGGAAGAAGGCAAAGGGCACGATCGCCGCGCCGATGCCGAAAGCGATTCGCCAGCCAAAGGCGTCGAGCGCGGCGGGCGACAGGACCGAGGCGAGCGTCAGGCCGGCCACGCCGCTGGCCAGCGCGCCGAGGCGCATCGCGGCCAGTTGCAGGCTGGTGAACAGACCGCGCCGGGCGAGCGGTGCGCATTCCGCAAGATAGGCGGTGGTCGGCCCGACATCGCCACCGGCTGCGACACCCTGGATGACGCGAAAGGCGACGACGAGGATCGGCGCGGCGATGCCGATGCTGGCATAGTTCGGCGTCAGCGCCAGACCGAGCGCGCCCACGCCCATCAGCGTGAAGGTGGCAAGCATCATCGGGCGGCGCCCGATACGGTCGCCGAGCAACCCGAACAGCACCGCGCCGACCGGCCGGGCGAAGAAACCGAGCGACCCGGTCATCAAGGTAAGCAGCAAGGCGGTGCCTGGCAGTCCGGCCGGGAACATCACCCGGGCGAGGTTGACCGAGAAGAAGGTGAAGCTGAGAAAATCGTAGAATTCCAGCGAATTGCCGATGACGACCGCGACGACCTTCGACGCGCTGAACAACGGCGCGCGATCACTTGCCGCGTCACGCGGCACAGCCTGCGGATTTGCCTCGGTCATCGTTCGATCTCCCCCGACGCGCCGGAGGCTAGGCCTTCGCCCGCCGCCGGGCAATCGGTTGCATCGCGGCGGCGAATGGGTCAGCTTCCCGCCCTCAAAAGAGGGGGATGCCATCATGATCGAACATAGCGAGATACTGAAACCCGTCGTCGTGCTGATCGCCTGGTCGCTGGTGATGCTGGTGTGGATGATCGCCGTGCGCCTGCCGGCGATGAAGAAGCTCGGCATCGACATCAACAGGGTGACCGGCAGCAAGCCCGGGGCGCTCGACGGCGTCGTGCCCGACAAGGCGCAATGGCCGGCGCACAATTATATGCACCTGATGGAGCAGCCGACCTGTTTCTACGCCGTGGCGCTGACGCTGGCGCTGGTCGGCTGGGGCAATGGCATGAATGCGTGGATCGCCTGGGCCTATGTCGCCCTGCGCATCGTCCACAGCCTGATCCAGGCGACCTTCAACAAGGTCAATATCCGCTTCATGGTGTTCGCGCTGTCCAGCCTGTGCCTGATCGCACTGACGCTGCATGCCGCGATCGCGGTGTTCGGCTGGCATCACTGATGGGGTGAGTGCCGATCGGACGGCGTTTCAGGGAAAGAGACGCGCCAGCGACCGATCGAGCATGACCAATTGCCACAGCGTCCGGCCGTGCTCAGCGCGGCCGGCGCGGTGGTCGGCGGCGAGCGTCGCGATCGCGGAAGGATCGAACCAGCCGGTTTCACCGAGCGTGCGTGATGTCGCCAGCCCGGCTGCCTCGTCGGCGAGCGTGCCGCGGAACCAGGCACTGACCGGTGTGACGAAGCCCATTTTCGGCCGATAAAGGATGTCGCGCGGCAGATAGCGCTCCATCGTTTTCTTCATCAACCACTTGCCCTGCCCGCGTCGCAGGCGGAAATCGTCCGGCAGGGTCGCGGCGAATTCGACCAGCTTGTAATCGAGCAGCGGTTCGCGTGCCTCAAGGCTCACCGCCATGCTGGTGCGGTCGGACTTGGTCAGGATGTCGCCCGGCAGCCAGTGCTGGAAATCGGCATATTGCGCGCGGTCGAGCGCATCGCGCGCCGGCGCGTCGCGCATCGAACGGACATAACGATCCTCCGCGCGATGGCCGCCAAGCGCGCGTTTCGCGCCGTCGCTGAACAACAGCGCGCGCAAGGCCGGCGTCGTCACCCCAACCGAACGGGCATAGGCCGCGGCGCCATCCTCCGCGAGGGCGAGCAAGGTGGTTTTGGCGCGCAGCGGGCGCGGCGCCCAGTCGGCCTTGGGATACCAGCGGCCGAGCGCGCCGAACACGCGCCCGCGAACATCCGCCGGCAGCAGCCCGCGTATGCGTTCCTCCGCCGCTTGGAATTTGTAGCGACGATAGCCGGCGAACGCCTCGTCGGCGCCGTCGCCCGACCGCGCAACGGTGACATTCTCGCGCGCCAGTTCGCTGACGCGGTAGGTCGCCAGTGCGGAGGCGTCGGCGAAGGGTTCGTCGAACGCCGCGACAAGCGTGTCGATCAGGCCGAAATCGTCCGCCGCGACGACGCGTTCGCGATGTTCGGTGGCGAAGCGCGCGGCGATCTGGTTGGCATAGCTGCGTTCGTCATGGCCGGCTTCGTCAAAGCCGATCGTGCAGGTCTTGACGGCGCGCTTCGACGATTCCGCCATCAGCGCGACCACCGCCGAGCTGTCGACGCCGCCCGACAGGAACGCGCCGAGCGGCACGTCCGACACCATGCGCGACGTCACGGCGTCGCGCAGCAGCGCGAGCAATTGTTCTTCAAGCGCCTTGGCCGAGCCCGTTGCCCGCCGAGAGAAATCGATATCCCACCAGCGCGACGGCGCCGGGATCGACTTACCCCGTTCGAGCAGCAGCGAACGGCCGGCCGGGAGTTTCTTCACACCGGCGATCAGGCAGGTGTCGTCGGGCACGTAACCGTAGGCGAGATAATCCTCGACCGCGCGGATGTCGGGCTCACGCCGCAGCAGCGGATGCGCGAGCAGGCCCTTGAGTTCGGACGAAAAGGCAACGCCGCCGTCCGATAGTTCGACATAGTGGATCGGCTTGGTGCCCATCCGGTCGCGAGCGAGGAACAGACTCTGCCGTCGGCTGTCGTGCAGCGCGAAGGCGAACATGCCGTTGAGCCGGTCAAGCATCGCCGGGCCCCAGGCGGACCATGCGTGCAGCAGCACCTCGGTGTCGCCACTGGTAACGAAGCGTGCGCCGAGTGCGCTCAGTTCGCTGCGCAGGTCGAGATAATTATAGATTTCGCCATTGTAGATGACGGTCAGCGCACCATCCGCGGTGGTCATCGGCTGCGGCGAACCGGCCACGTCGATGACCGACAGGCGGCGATGCCCCAGCCCGACGCCAGGCGCAGTCCACACGCCCGAACCGTCCGGGCCGCGATGCGTCTGGACGTCGGTCATCGCGATGATGCGCGCCGGATCGACCGGCTTTGGGGTGGCGGGATAGAAGATCCCGGCGATGCCGCACATCAGCGCCGCCCGGAAACGGCGTCGGCGATCCGCGCGACCGGGCCGGCGACCGCGAGGAAACGATCCATCGCCGCGCGCGGATCATGACCGTCAGCCGTTTCGGCCGACAGGTGGACGGCGACCGCGCGCTGATCGCCGCCGAGCAGCTTGGCCTTGAGAGTTTCGAGTTTCACGACGGAATCGCTTGATGTGACGGTGTCGCCGATGCGGTACCAGCTGACGATCTGACGCTCCACCCGCCCCGGCGCGGTTACCCGCATCACGGCACCGCCTGACAGCATCGGCAGGTTCTCGATGCGGACCCAGCGATCGTCCTCGCGCAGCGGACCGACGCCGAACGACACCAGTTCCTTGCCCTCGCGCTGGCTGCCATAGACGGCGACGGCGAGATCGACCGCATCGCCCTGCCCGTCCGCGTAACGCCCGATCAGGAAATGATCTGCGGCGGGATAATTTGGCGACCAGGGCGCCCGCTCGCTCATCGCGACGCGGTGCCAGCCCGGTACGTCGGGCAGCACGGCGCTTTCGGGGAGTATGTCGGCGCGACCGGCAATTGCCGCGGACCAAGCCGGAAAAGCTGCCACCAACGTCAACGCCACGGCCGCGGCGATCAACGGGTCGCAGGCAAACCTCACCGGGCGCTGCAGGCGCGCCACGTCGATCACCGGCGCATCGGGCGCGCGATCGAACCAGCGCCAGCCGATCGCCAGCACCGCCGCCATCACCAGCCCGAAGAAGACCCAGCCATAGACAATATGGTCCAAACCGGTCGCGCGTTCGACCGAGGTGAGATAGGCGGCGTAAATCGTCCCGAAGGCGCGCAGGCCGTTGGCGATCACCGGTACGATCAGCGCCGCGACCATGAACAAGGCACGCCGGCGCCACGACACGAAACAGACCTGCGCAACGAGCGCGCCATAGGCGATCATCGCGATGACGAACTTGGCGCCCGAGCATGCCTCGGCGACCTCGAAATAGCCATTTGGGATGGTGATGAGCACGCCCTCGACCTGTGCCGGCACGCCGAACAGGTGGAGCAGCGGCATGGTCATGGCGACCGTGACGCCCTGCAACGGCGTTTCCAGCCCTTCACCGAACGGCACGAGGAAGAAGGCATAAGCCAGTGGAAAGAGTAAGGCGCGTGCGACGTTCGGGCCGAGGATCGTCACCACGGCACCCTGCAGCATCATCACCAGCCCGAGATGCCGCGCGAGCGCGACACTCGCCGCGTCGCCGAGCAGCCAGCCGAACCCGCCCGCCGCGACCAGCAACAGGCCGGGCCACCAGCCGGTCGGCGCGCCCTGGGCCAGCTCGGTGCGGCGCTGCCACACCAGCCAGGCGATGACGGGAGAGATGAACAGGCAGTGCCCGAAGGTGGTGCTGGTCCACCAGATCGACGCGAGCGTCACCGCATCGTTGCGGAATAGCGCAACGATCAGCAGCGCCGCGCCGAACAGCACGGCCGCGTGGCAACGCCAGCGGGCGTCAAACCCGCCCGCTTTGGTCCCGGCCGCGAAATCGGCCGCCGGGACGATTATCGTCATGCCGCCGATCGCCTCGGCGGCGCCTTGATGCTGATACCGAGCAGCGCGTCGAGCGGCGCGAGGCAGGCATCCCAGCTGTAACGCGCCTGCACGCGCAACCGAGCCTCGCGACCCATCGCCGCTCCGGCACTGACATTGTCCAGCACTGCGATCACTTCCTCGGCGATCTCACCGACCGTCTCACCGACGCGGATCGTGCCGGCATGGTCGATGCCCTCGGCGGCGGCGCGCGAGGCAACCACCGGCCGCTCCATCGCCATTGCCTCGAGCACCTTGTTCTGGATGCCGCGCGCGAGCTTCAGCGGCGCGACGACGACCGAGGCCGCAGCGAGCCAGCCGCGCACGTCCGCCACTTCACCCGTAACCATCACGCCAGGCTGCTTGGCCAGCGCCTTGACGGCATCGGTCGGGTTACGCCCAACGATCGCGAAGCGCGCATTGGGATGGCGGATGCGGATATGCGGCAGGATCGTCTCGACGAACCAAGTCACACCCTCGATGTTCGGGCGATAATCCATCTGCCCGGTGAACACGATCAACGCACCGGTCGCGTCGATCCGCTTGAACGCGGCGGTGGGGTCGAAGAAGCCGGTGTCGATGCCGTTCTCGACTGCATGAACGCGCGCCGCGCCGGTGCGTTCGCGGAACAGCCTGGCCTCGGCCTCGCTGACGAACAGGCTGGCCTGGGCACGCTGGGCAATGGCCTTCTCATGCGCGAACAGCATCTTCGCCTCGCGTTTCATGAACCACGCCATCGGGCCGGACGAGCTCTTGGCGTAATCGGCGAACTTGGCCGAATCCATGTCGACGAAGTCCATGATGATGCGCTGGCGCGGTTTGGCCGGCAGATACTGCGCCATCTGGCTCGAAAAGACGTAGATCGTGTCGATCGAGTGGCGGGCCAGGATATTCTGGACTGCCTCGCGCAGCGGCGTGTTGTCGAACGCGGTCAGCGACACCGGTTTGCGCCCGAGCAGGGCCTGCATCGCGGCGACCGCGCGCGGCTTTGACCGCCAGAAGATCGAGCGGTTGCCGGTGAACTTTGCCAGTCCCGACTTCTGCCGCATGTCGCGCGTGTCATCGGCAAAGGCGATCAGATGCACCCGCTTGCGCGCCGACAGATGTTTCAGGATGTGGAAACCACGGATCTTGTCGCCGCGATCAGGCGGATAAGGCACGCGGTGCGCCAGGAAAAGAATGTCACCCATCAGCCAAGTCCCCGGGAGATCATCGGCCCAACACGATTGGCCGCCCATAAGGGCAGGCGCTTCCACGCCTCGACCTTGAGTCGATAACGCGGGTTTAGCGGGTTGATGTCGCGCGGCGCCCCCCCAGGCACTGCACGACGATAATACACAAGCGGTTCGGGTTCGAAACCCCAGTTCTTCTTGAATGCAGCAGCCCCGGTACCCGCTTTGGAGCGGCCGAAATCGAAGCGTTTGCAATCGCGTGAGCGGGCATGGGCCATCAGCGAAAAGTACATCGCATCATTGGCGCGCAGCACTCGGGCGGCATGGGTGCCGCCGCCCCAATAGGGAAAGACGGTGTCGTTGAAATAGAGGCTGAGCACGCTCGCCACGGGCTGGCCGTTGGACAGGATCGTCAGGATGTCGGCGTCATCGCCAAACTCTTCCAGCACTGTGCGGAACAATCCCCGCGGGAAGACGGGCGTGCCGAGATTGCGCACGGATTCTGCATAGACACGGTAATGGTCACGCGCATCGTCCGGGCCGTTGCCGATCGTCAGATCGAGATCGCTGGCCAGCGCCTTGCGTACCTCGGCGCGTTGCTTGCGCGGGATTGCCGCCAGTTCCGCCTCGTCATCGACGGCAAGCGAACGCGAAAAGCCTAGATACGTCGTATCGTCAGCAATCCAGCCACTGCCGGCGACCGGCCCGCCACGTAGATCGAGCGTCGGGCAGCGCAGCTTCTGGGCGAGATCCCAGGCAGCCGAGCCGAGTGACGAGATCGCCCCCTCGCTTTGCGCGAGGATACCGCCGCCGACGCCGAAGCCAGCCGACACCAGCGCCCGACCGAACAGCGGCGAGCGCGTCTCGGTCAGCGGCAATATGCCGGCGAGCGATCCGTCCGCCCCTTCCGCGACGAGCATATGAGAGCGCTGACCGCAACCGCGCGCAACCGCGATGCTCCACTCGGGCAGATGAAAGGGTGTCGCGTCGGGGTGACTGCGGACGAAGTCGGCAATCCGCGCGCGCTCATCCCCTTCGCGGAGATTGGCGACACGGACGCCGAGCAGCGCATGGAGCAAGGGGCTGTTCATGCCAGCGCCGCCCGTTCGGTCGCGACCACCGCGTCCATCCGTCCCCAGTCATGCCGGCCGATCAAGGTACGCAGCTTGCCCGCCATCGCGCCGAGGCGGCTGTAGTGCCTGAGCTTCGACCGCGCCGGCGCATTGGCGACGCGCGGCTGGCCGGGGTCGATTTCCCAAGGGTGAAAATAAAACACTGCCGCATGCCCCTCGCCGGTCACCTGACGGATGGCGAAGTTGGTCAGCGCGGCCGGCAACAGTCGGAAGAACCCCCCGCCTGTGGCCAATTTGCGTCCGGCGACATCGGCGACGGTTACCGGGACCTCGATCAGATCGGCATCGGCGAGCGGCCGATGGGCGAAACGCGGCGCTTCGGGCCAGCCATAATGGTCGTGATGCACCGGTGCGACGCTCGACGAATAGCCATAACCCTGCTCGGCGAGCACGCGGTGCGCCCAGGGGGTGCGCTTGTCGATCGAGAAGCTCGGCGCACGATAGCCGGTGACGGCGACACCGCCGGCATCCTCCAGCGTCTCGCGCGTGCGCATGAGATCGGCGCCGAAACTCGCGGCATCCATGGTGAAGACGCGCTGATGGTCCCAGCCATGGCTGGCCAGTTCATGGCCCTGCTCGACGATGCGGCGGATCAGCGCCGGATGGCGCTTGGCCACCCAACCCAAAGTGAAGAAGGTCGCCTTGACGCCACTTTCGGCGAACAGCGCGAGCACGGCATCAGTGTTGCGCTCGACCCGCGATGCGAGCGAATCCCAGTCACCCCGGTCGATCACCTTCTCAAAGGCGCCGACCTGGAACCAGTCCTCGACATCGACGGAGAGCGCGTGGCGCATCGCGACGCGGCCTCAGCCGGTCACGCGGCGCAGCGCGGCCGCATCGGGCCGCTGGTCACTTTCGATCCAATCGACCATCAAGGTCAGTACGCGGCGCAACGCGACATCCTGCTCATCGACTCGCGCCTCAAGCGCAGCAATGCGCGCGGCGACATCCGTATCAGCCGGCGCGGCAGCGACAGGCTCCTGCGCACCACGGATCGGCAATGGCGCAGGCGGTTCGACCGCGGCGACCGGCGCCACTCGCAGCGGCCCGCTACCATCGGCGGCCGGGGTATCACTGACAGCGTCGGCCAGCACCACCTCGACGACGCGCGCATCGATCGTATCGAGTTGTTCGATCGCGCCGTGCAGCATCACCCGCCCGGCCAACTGGTTGAGCCGGCGTGGCACGCCGTCCGACCCGCGATACAGCGCATCGAAGGCATCGGCAGTGAAGCGCGGCTTGCCGCGCCAGCCGACCAGCATCAGCCGGTGGAACATGTACGGCTCGACTTCCTCCGGGCCCATCGGCTCGAGGTGGTGCATGGCGATAACGCGCTGGCGCAATTGCTCGAGCCGCCCGGTACCCTGCAGACGCTCGCGGAACTCGGGCTGGCCGAGCAGGAAAATCTGCAGCAGCGCATGGCCGCCCGCCTGGAGATTGGACAGCAGGCGCAATTCTTCCAGCGCGGCGACGTTGAGCGCCTGCGCCTCGTCGACGATCAACAGCGTGCGCCGCCCGGCGCGCGCCGTTGCATGCAGCCCGCGCTCGATCGCGGCGAGCAGCTGCGATTTGGTCATGCCGTCCGAATCGATATCGACACCGTTCGCCACCATCCGCAGCAAGTCGTCGGGTTCGATCTGGGTCGAGGCGATGCGGATCGCGAGCAGGCGCTCGCTATCGATCGTCGCCATCAGATGGCCGACCAGCGTGGTCTTGCCAGCGCCGACCTCGCCGGTGATGACGATGAAGCCCTCACCCTGCGCCAGGCCATAGCCGAGATAGGCCATCGCCTTTTTGTGGGTCACCGTATCGAACCAGAAACGCGGATCAGGCGTCAGCTGGAAAGGTCGGCCGCTCAGTCCATAATGTTCGTCGTACATCTCACCGTCCTCAACCTTCGCCAATAGGCGGCAGTTGTTTCAGAATTGATAGCGCATTCCGAGTTGTGCCGTGCCGGAGACCTGATCGCTCGCGCCCTGCTGGCTGAACGAATAGACGCCGACCGAGGCGCTGGTCCCCAGCCGCCCGAAGTTCAGATAATAAAGCCCGGTCGCGCCAACGCTGGTCACCGCGCTGGCCCCGGCGATGCCGCTTTCATAGTAATTGCCGAACACATTGGCGCTGATGCCCGACCGGTGGGTCAGCGCAGCGTTCATGAAGCCGTCGACATAGAAGCTTTGGTCGCTGATGCCGTTGACCGTGAAGCCGGTCGATGTGCCCGGTGCGTAGAAGCGGCGATTGGCATAGCCGGCGCCGACGCCGAAGCTCAGGCCGCCGCGGTGCGCCGAGATCACCGCATCGACACCGCGTGCGCGGTAAGCCGAGGTCGAGATCGACTGGAACACCCCGTTGAGGCAACCGCCCGCGCCCGCGCCGCCGGCCCCATAGGTGCAACCGCTGAACTGCTGGCCGAAGGCGTCGCGTTGCTCGATGAAGCTGGTCGGCAGGTTGGCGATGCCCTCCTCGAGCTGGTGACCAAAAGTATCGACGCTGTCATAGACGCCGACCTGCATGCCGATCGAATGGGTCGGCGCGTAGCTGAACGAGCCGGTATAGGTCGTGCCACCGTAACGGCGCCCGACGCGCACCTGCAAAGAGGTGCGCGCGCTGGGTCGCCAGATCACGCCGGCGTCATAGATGAGGCCATCGGTCTGATAGGCGATGCGGCGTGGCGAGGACTTGTCGGTGACGAAGCGACCGCGTGCATCGGTCACCGGGTTGCCGCCAACGTCGAGCTGCGGGTCGCGCTGGCTGACTGTGATCTTCTCATAGCCGGCACCCGCCGTCAGAGCGAGCGTCGGCACCACCGGCAGGACGACGTCACCCCGGGCATATTTGCCGTCATAACGCTGATCGAGCTGGCTGGCGTCATCGCGCTGCCATGCGGCGCTGGCCGTCATGCCAACCGGCAGCACCGCGCCCGCCTTCACGCCGACCGTCGCCTGGGCGACCTGGCTGTGGGAATTGTCGAAGCGGTCGAGCTTGGGCGCGGTCGGCGACACGCCGGTCGCGGTCGGCGCCTCGACCTTGGTGTAACCGAAGCGATAGCTCGCCCCGACACTGGCCGGGCCGGCATGGGTCGAGAGCGTTGGGCCGACATAGGCCGAATAGACCTGGCTGACATTGTCGACATTCCCGGCGAGCACGCCCGGCGCCGCACCGCGCACATCCGCGCGCGACCGTGTAGCGAGCGCGCCGCCCTCGATGCTGAAGCCCGGCGCGACTTTCACCGCCGCGCGGGCGAGGCCGCTATGGACGTCGTCGTCGGCCACCTTCTTGTTCCACGAAAAGCGCCGCTCGTAGCGATAGCTGACCTGCAATTGGGTGCGGCGCGTCTGGATGCTGGCATCCACGCCGGCGGCGACCGTCGAATAGGTCAGCACGTCGCTATTCGAGAAATCCTCGGTAAGCACCTGACCTATCTCGATATAGGGCGTGATCGACTTGTGGCGGTCGCCGGCGAAGGCTGGCCCCGCGATGAGCGCGGCGACCACGCCGCCGGTGATGATGAGCGCACGCGTCATGCCGCGTCCTCCTGGCCATAATAACTGCCGAAACGACGCCCCCCCGGCGCGTAAGAGACAGCGTTGAGTACGAGTTGAATATGTTCACAGCGGTCGAGCATCGCGATCGCCTCGCGCAGGTCGCCGTCGCTGGTGCGGTCTGCGCGCACGACGAGCATCACCTGCCCGACATGGTTGGCGAGCACCGAGGCCGGCGACGCGGCAAGCGCCGGCGGCGAATCGAAGATGACCAGGCGGCGCGGATCGGCGGCGAGCAGCGCCTCGATCAGCTGACCGGTACGGCGGCTGGCGAGCAATTCGGTATCGCCGATCATCTTGCTGCCGGCGGGGAGCAGGCTGAGCTGCGGGATATCGGTCGGCACGACGTAGCGCTCGATCTCTGCGGCGGGGTCGGCCAGTGCGTCGAGCAGGCCCGACCCTTCGCGCACGCCCAGACGTGACAGCACGTCGGGCTTGGCGAAATCGGCATCGACCAGCAACACCTCGGTGTCGCGCTCGGCGGCGAGCGAAATGGCCAGGTTGATCGCGCAATAGGTTTTGCCGTCATTGGGCTGGGCAGAACATACCAGCATGGTGCGCGCCTTGGCCGGCGCATCCCGCTCGACGGTATGTGCGGTGGCCAGCAGCTGACGCTTGATCAGGCGGAATTCCTCGGCCAGCGGGCCGACCGGCGCGCCGGGCACCAGCAGGCCGTTCTCGGCGAGCAGGTGGCGATTGATCGGCGCGACGCCGTCGCGCACCGGCAGTGGTGCCGGCTTCGCCGCCGCTGGCGGCGGGGCGGCCGGGCGTGGCGTAGCGAAAGGCAAATCCTCGGCCACGGCCGGCGCGGCGACTGGGACTGCCGCTTCGCGCGCAACCGGCTGCGCCTGCTGTGCGACGGCGCACGGTGCCACGGGCGCTTCCGCCGGCATATCCGGCATGCGCAGGAAGTGATTGAGATCATAAGCTTCGGCGGCGCGCTCGACGAGCGACCCCTTGAGCTTGCGTGGTGTCATATCGTTCATGCGGCCAGCCCCCGCTGCACCATCTCGACGCCGATCAGCGCCACCCAGGCCACCAAAAGCCCCGCCGCGCCGCCGCCGAAATACATCAGCTTGCGCCGCCGCAGCGCGATCTGCGCCGACGTCACCGCCTCGCCGATCGAGCCGATCACCGTCATGCCGGTGGCGCGTTCGAGCCGCCCGGCGGTCGGATAGGTCGTCTTGAGCTGCCCCATGGCGAAGGCCACGCCCACGCCGAGGCACAAGCCAGCGATCAGCACGCCGGTCAGCAGCAATGGCCGGTTCGGCGCGGTCGGCACGCGTGGTGCCGTCGGGGGGTCGATCACGGTGAACTTGATCGCGTCGGTCTGGCTCTCGGCCTGGCCGCGTAGCTTGATGTCCTCGCGGTCGCTCAGCAGCTTGGCATAAGCGTCCTTGAGTACCTGATAGTCATTCTCGATCTGCGACTGCTCGGCCGCGACCGCGGGATCGCCGGCCAGCTTGGCGGTAATCTGGCTGAGGTCTGATTGGAGCTGGCTCTTGCGCATCGTCAGCGAGGCGACCGTCGCCTGCTTGTCGGCCTGCATCGAACGCAGCGAGAGATAGAGCGGGTTGGCCGACCCGCCGCCACCGGCCGACAGCGGCTCGTTGCGCGCTGCTGCCTGAGCCGCCGACAACTGCCCACGCAGCGCGACGACGTCGGGGTGGCGATCGGTATAGCCCTTGGCCTGCGCCTCGGCGAGTTGGCCCTGGATCGCGGCAAGCCGCGCGCGCGCGGGCCCGGCGGTCCCGCCAGCGCCCGCCACGGTCGACGAGGTACCGGCCATCTGGCCATTCAGCGCCGCGAGGCTCGATTGGGCAGCGGCGAGGTCATTGTCGACCTGCGCCATCTGGGTACGCGCCGCGCTCATCCGGTCGTTCAATGAACCGGTGCCCGGCAGGCTGCCGAGGTAACGGTTCTGAAAATCGGCACGCTTGGCCTCGGCATCGGCGAGCTGCTTCTGCCGCTCGGCCAGCTGCGCATCGAGGAAGCGCAGCGTGGAACTGGTCTCGTCGCGGTCGCCGGCCAGATTCTGCTCGACGAAGATGTCGATCAGCTTCTGCACCACGGCGCGCGCGATCTTCGGTTTCGGATTGGTGACCGAGATGTCGATCAGATTGTCCGCCTGCGCGGTGACCTTGATCGCCAGCTGCAGCGCGGCGACCCGATCGGCAACGTCGCGATCGTTCGAAATCGTGCTGGCAAGCTCGGTGCCGCGCACGACCTTTTCAAGGTTGACGGCCGAGGTCAGCGTGGTGCGGACCCGGTCGACGCCCTTTTGCTGGTCGCCCGGCGTGATGCCGACCTTGCCCGGCAGGATGGTGTTCATCTGCACCGAGACGCGGGCATGCGATTCGTAGCTGTTGGGAATCTGCGAGACCGCCAGCCAACCGAGCACGGCGACAACCCAGGCCGCCGCCAGCGCGAGCCAGCGGCGCGTCCAGATCGCATGCAGCGCGATCCTGATCTCGTCGTAAAGTCCGTTCATCCGCCGGCCCCGCTCAGAACATGCTCGTGGGGATGATGATCACATCACCCGGCTCGAGACGGACATTGGCCGACGAATCGCCATTTTTGAGCAGGCTCGACAGCTTGAGTTGATATTCGACCTGCCGCCCGGTGGCGCGGTCGTAGCGCACCAGTTTGGCGCGGTTGCCAGCCGCATATTCGCTCAGGCCGCCGACCGAGATCATCGCGTCGAGCAGCGTCATGTTGGCGCGGTACGGAATCGATGCCGGCTTCTCGGTCGCACCGACGATGCGCACCTGCTGGCTGAAAGTACCGGAGAAATTCTCGACGATGACCGAGACGATGGGGTCCTTGATATATTCGCCCAGCGCGATCTTCATGTCGTCGGCGAGCATCGCCGGCGTCTTGCCGACCGCCGGCATGTCGCTGACCAAAGGCGTGGTGATGCGGCCATCGGGGCGCACCTGGACCTTCGAGGAGAGTTCCGGATTGCGCCAGACGAAGATGTTGAGCTGGTCGAGCGGACCGATGATATATTCCTCACCGGGCTGTTCCTGGTTCGCGACATAGGCCGCCGGCGGCAGCTCGGGACGGTCGCCACCGGCACAGCCGCCCAGCGCCAGCGCGATGACGCCAAGCGAGGCTAGTGCCCTGGAACCCTTCGAAAAACGCATGACTCACCTCCGCGCGCTGCCGGACCGGCACGGGACGTCTCCCGCACACGGCGCACCGCTGGCGTCAGGCTATCGTCGGAAGAGGTGAAGATAGCGTTAGGATTGTCCGTCGAGACCGACAAGGAGCTCGCGCGCCGGCGAATGGCCGAGAAACGCGGAAGGGCTTGCTGAAGCAGCATAAGCCCCGGCCATGAAGATCGCGATGACGTCGCCGGGATGCGCCACTGGCAGCGTGACCTTGTCGGCCAGCAGGTCGAGCGGGGTGCACAGGCAACCTACGACCGTGACGGTCTCTGTCGGCACATCTGGCGCCGCCGAGGCGACTGCGACGGGATAATTGCGCCGCACCACGGTGCCGAAATTGCCCGACGCGGCAAGCTGATGGTGCAGGCCCCCATCGACCACGAGGAAGGTTTCGCCGCGGCTGACCTTCCGATCCACCACGCGCGTCAGGTAGACGCCGCATTCGCCGACCAGCCAGCGGCCGAGTTCGATCGCGAAACGCGTCTCGCCGAGGATCGCCGGTCGCTCGGCCAGCGCACCTGCCAGCGCCGCACCGATCGCCTCGACATCGAGCGCCGCATCGGCGGGGAAATAAGGAATGCCGAACCCGCCGCCAAGGTTGACGAGCGGCGGCGCCGCGCCCGCTTCGTCGGCCAGCCGCGCGGCCAGCGCCAGTGTCGCTGCCTGGGTCTCGATGATCGCCTGGGCATCAAGCGCTTGCGATCCCGCGAAAATATGGAAACCGCGCCAATCCGCCCCGGCCACAACCAACCGCGTGACCAGCGCGGCGGCGCGCTCGGCATCGACACCGAATTGGGACGGCCGCCCACCCATGCGCAATCCGGAGCCGCGCAACTCGATATCCGGGTTCACCCGCACCGCAAGGCGCGGCGTGACGCCAAGCCTTCCCCCGATCGCCAGCGCGCGATCCGCCTCGCCTTCGGACTCGAGATTGACCGTCACACCGGCACGAATCGCCAAGTCCAGTTCGTCGTCGCGCTTGCCCGGCCCGGCAAAGCTGATTGCGCTCGCCGGCTTGCCCGCGATCGCCATGACCAGTTCGAGTTCGCCCTTAGAGGCGATATCCAGCCCGTCGACCCACGGCGCGATTGCCGCCACCAGCGGCGCGAAAGGATTGGCCTTCACCGCATAGTGCAGGTCGACCCCCTCGGGCACCGCCTGGCGGAAACGCGCGATACGGCGCCGCACGACCCCGGCATCATAGACGAACAAAGGTGTGTCACCTGCCTGCTCGATCCATGCCGATGCCGCCCGCCCGGCGATCTGCAACGGCGCCGAACCGGCGAAATCAGGGGGAATCGCGCCCATTGGCTTCATGACTTCAACTCCGCGCGCAGGCTCGCCCGATCGAACTTGCCATTGGCATTGCGGGGCAGGCTCGCGCGCCATTCATAGCGCAGCGGCTGCATGAAGCCCGGCAACTCGCGCCGCAAGCGTTCGCGTAGCGCGGATTCGTTCGCGGCATCGCCGGCCAGGATGACGACGATCGCCTGCCCGAGCCGTTCGTCTGCCACACCCAGTGCGACCGCCTCGCTCGCCTCACCTCCGCTAAGCACCGCCTCCTCGACCTCGGTCGGGCTGATCCGGTTGCCGGCCGATTTGATCATCTCGTCGGCGCGCGCGACGAAGCGGAGCAAGCCGTCGGCGCCCTCGACCGCGATATCACCCGAATAGACCGCCGTGCCGCCGAGCCGTGAAAAGGCCGGCGCCGGACGATAACGTTCGGGCATGCGTTCGGGATCACGCCAATATCCCTGTGAAACCAGCGGCCCTGCGTGAACAAGTTCACCTGAGTCCTCAGCAGCGGCGCGCGTCCCGTCAGGCCGCACCACCATCACTTCGGCAAATGGGATGGCCTGGCCGATCGATTCGGGGTGGGCATCGATCAAGGCCGGGTCGAGATACGTCGACCGGAACGCCTCGGTAATGCCGTACATCGCATAGAGATCGGCATTGGGAAAACGCCCGCGTAGCCCGCGCACCATCGCCGTAGTCAGCGCGCCACCCGAATTGGTCAGCCGCTTCAACCGCGCCGCGGTTTCCGGCGGCCAATCCGCCTCGAGTAGCTGAATCCAAAGGGGCGGCACGCCCGCCAAGGTCGTTGCCTCGTATCGCTCCACGCCCTTGATCACGTCGCGCGGCGTCAGATAGTCGAGCGGGGCGACGCTTGCACCCGCAGCCCAGGTCGACAGCAACTGGCTCTGGCCATAGTCGAAGCTCAGCGGCAGCACGCCAAGCACGCGGTCCCCGGGTTGCAGCTTGAGATAATGCGCCACCGAGATCGCGCCGAGCCATAGATTGGCATGGCTCAGCATCACTCCCTTAGGGCGGCCGGTCGATCCCGAGGTGTAGAGAATCGCCGCAAGATCGTCGGGCTGCGCCCGCGATGGCGCCATGACGTCACCCGTCACCGGCACCGACTCTTCCGCCGCCACGCGGCAGCCGTCGTGTACATCGCCCGACAGGAACGTGCCTGCCCGTCCCTCCTGCGTCACCAGCAACGCGGCACCGCTATCGGCCAGAATGTGCGCGACCTGCGCGCGCTTGAGCAACGGATTGACCGGTACATGCACCAGCCCGGCCCGCGCTACCGCCAGTGGCATCACACACGCCAGCCGCGTCTTGGGCAGCCAAGTTGCGACGCGCATCCCCGCAGGCAGCTGCTTTGCGGCGAGCCATGACGCCACCGCCCCGACCATGTCTTCAAGCCCGGCGAAATCGAGCGCGCCCGCGCGATCGACCAAAGCGACGTCATGTGGCCGCCCCCGCGCCGTCAGCGTATCGATGGGGCGGGGATTGGGGTCGAGCACGATCATTATCCCTTGATAGCCGTCCCGGGAGCGCTGCCAAGGCCCGCTCTTGGCATCCAGTCGCGCACCCACTATTGCACCGCAACATGAGCCGGGCGCATTCGGGGATCGCAGTGCACATCGACGACACCGACCAGGTCGACGCCACCGTGCGCGCCGTATTGCATGACGTACTCGGCATCGATGCCGCGCGCGTTGCCGCCTTCCGCAGCGACACGCCATTATTCGGTGCGCTGCCCGAGCTCGATTCGATGGCCGTCGCCGGGCTGCTGACCGAGCTGGAAGACCGTCTCGGCGTCCTGATCGAGGATGACGAAGTCGATGGCGAGATGCTCGAGACTTTCGGCGCGCTGGTCCGCTTCATGACCGGAAAAGCGCTGCTATGAGCGCGCCGGCATGAAAGCCCGCGCTTGATCGACTCCTATGCCTGGGCCGGTGGGCGCGAGGCGATGCTGCGCTTCGGCCCCGCCAGCGGCCCGGCAATCATCGCGGCGCTGCCGCTGTTCGAGGAGGCCAACCGCACCCGCGCCTTTGTCGTGACGATCCTGCGCCAGCTCGCACAGCGTGGCTTTGCCGGCGCGCTGCCCGATCTGCCCGGTATGGGCGAAAGTATCATCGACACCGAGCAAGCAACTCTATCTCATTGGATAGACGCATTTAAGGAAGCGGCCGCAGCGCTACGGCCGACCTATGAAACGGTCCATGTCGTTTCGTTTCGCGGCGGTGCGCTGCTCGACCGAGATGCCATCGCCAATACGCGCTGGCACCTCTCACCATTGCCGGGGGTGACGGTGACGCGCGATCTCGGGCGCGTGGCGCTCGCCGCGGCGAAGGAGGCAGGAACGCCCTTCGACCCCGCTACGCTGACGTCACCTGGCTCGGCGATCGATATCGCCGGTAACCGACTGACCCGCAAACTGCTCGCCGAGATCGAGCGTGCCCAGCCTGTCTCGGCCGGGCCGTTGCGGACGGTGCGGCTCAAGACTGATCCGCTCACCGCAGACCGTCATGTCGATGGCGCGCCGCTGTGGCGTCGCAGCGATCCCGACAATGATGCCGCCCTCGCCGCCCTGCTTGCCGACGATATCGCCGGCTGGATCGCATCATGCGGCGGCTGATCGAATTCCCCTGCGCCGGCGACATGCTGGTCGGCACGCTCGACGAGGGCGAAGGCACGACTGGGCTGCTGATCGTGTCAGGCGGCAACGAGATCCGCGCCGGCGCGCATCGCGGCATGGCGTCACTCGCCGCGCGGCTAGCTGCCGCCGGTACGCCGGTGTTCCGCTTCGACCGCCGCGGCGTGGGCGATTCGAGCGGCGAGAATAGCAGCTATGCCGAATCGGCGCCCGACATCGCGACCGCCGCCGCGACCTTCTGCGCCGAGGCGGGCATTACCCGGCTGGTCGGTTTCGGCAATTGCGATGCCGCCACCGCACTGGCGCTCTTCCACCAGGCGTCGGGGATCGACGCACTGATCCTCGCCAACCCTTGGGTGATCGAGCAGAGCGACGACCTTCCGCCCGCGAGTGCGATTCGCTCACGCTATGCCCAACGCCTGCGCGATCCGCGAGAATGGCTGCGTGTTGCGCGAGGGGGTATAAATATCGCAAATGTTGTTCGTGGCTTGAGGAAGATATCTCGCTCAGAACCTGAACAATCAGGTGACCTCGCCGCTCAGCTATTCGCCCGCCTCGCCGCCGACCCCTCGCCGATCACGATCCTGCTCGCGTCGCGCGACAACACCGCCATCGCCTTTCGCGCCGCCTGGAATGCCGCCGACGAGCCCGGCTTGCATGAGCATGTCCGCCTCGAACTGCGTAACAGCGCCAGCCACAGCTTCGCCAGCGCCAACGACAAGCAATGGCTGTTCGACCAGATCAGCGCGGCGCTGGCGCGGGCGACGGGGTAAGGCTTTGAGCCCGCCTATCCCAATCCGTTCGTGCTGAGCCTGTCGAAGCACCGTTCTTTCTTCTCAACGTGGCAAGGAAGAACGGCCCTTCGACAGGCTCAGGGCGAACGGTGGGAGCGGTAAAGCGCGACTACTCCGCCGCAACCGCAGTGTGGGCGCTCTCGAACTCCGCCTCGGCGAGGAAGCGCTCGGCATCCAGCGCCGCCATACAGCCGGTGCCGGCCGCGGTCACGGCCTGACGGTAGATCTTGTCCATCACGTCGCCACAGGCGAACACGCCGGACACGCTGGTCCGCGTCGTGCCGCTCTCGACCTTGATATAATGGTCGCTATCGAGTTCGAGATGGCCCCGGAACAGCTCTGTCGCCGGATGATGCCCGATCGCGACGAAGCCACCCTCGGTATCGAGCCGCGAATGCTCGCCGGTGACGGTGTCTTCCAGGTCAAGCGCGACCAGTCCGGCGATACCGCCGCCATCGACAAAGCCACGCACTTCCTTGTTCCAGATCACCGTGATCCGCTCATTGGCGAACAACCGGTCCTGCAGGATCTTCTCGGCGCGCAGCGAATCGCGGCGATGGATCAGCGTGACGTCAGGCGAATGGTTGGTCAGATACAAAGCCTCCTCGACTGCGGTATTGCCGCCGCCGATCACCGCGACCTTCTTGCCGCGATAGAAGAAGCCGTCACAGGTGGCGCAGGCGCTGACGCCCTTGCCCTTCAAAGCCTCCTCGCTGTCCAGCCCGAGCCACTTGGCTTGCGCGCCGGTGGCGATGATCAGCACATCGCCTTCATAGACATCCCCGCCATCGCCGATCAGGCGGAAGGGGCGCCGCGTCAGGTCGACCTCAACGATCGTGTCGTACATCAGCCGCGTGCCGACATGCTCGGCCTGCTTCTGCATCTGCTCCATCAGCCACGGGCCCTGGATGACGTCGGCAAAGCCCGGATTATTCTGGACGTCCGTCGTGGTCAT
>NZ_JAQGLG010000021.1 GCF_028292965.1 Sphingomonas bacterium
GTTCCAGGCCGAGCATCCCGCCGCGACCCGCCTGCCGCCGCCGCGCGCCTCGCTGCTCGCCCGCGCGCGGCGGGACGTCCGCGCCTATGCCCGCTTCCTCACCGGCGCCCCGGCGCGCGGCGTGCACGAGGATACCCAGGTCGCGATCGCCTTTCATGTGCCGTGGGATCCGTCGAGCGCCGCCTCGCTGCGCCGCCATATCGGCGAGCTCGACTGGCTGGTGCCGGGCTGGATCTCGGTGACGGGCGCGAGCCACCAGATCACCACCTTCAACGATTCTGCCGGCCGCCAGATCATCAACTCCACCCAGCGCCCGCCGCTGATCCTGCCGATGGTGCAGAACGCTATGCAGGGCGTGTGGGACGCCAAGGGCATGGAGGCGCTGCTCCACAACCCGGTCCTGCGCAAGAAGCTGATCGACCATCTGGAGGGCTATTTCCTCGCCAACCATGCCGGCGGCGCGTTCTTCGATTTCGAGGAGCTGAGTCCGGCGGGCCAAGCCGATTACCGCGTGTTCCTGCGCGAGGCGAAGGTGCGTTTCGCCAGGCATGGCTGGATCATCGCGATTGCCGTGCCGGTCGGCGACGATGGTTGGGACGTGAAGAGCTTCGCGTCGATCGTCGATCGCGTCTTCCTCATGGCCTATGACGAGCATGAGGTCAGCGGCGAGGCCGGGCCGATCGCGTCGCTCGCCTGGTTCGAGCAATCGATCGCCCGCGCCGCGCGCGGCGTGCCACGCGGCAAGCTCGCCGTGGCGATCGGCAGCTATGCCTATGACTGGCACGACAAGGGCGGCGAGCCGATGTCGGTCGACGAGGCCTGGGCCGCGGCGCGCGATTCCGATACCGTGCCGACCTTCGATCCCGTCAGCGGCAATAGCGGCTTCGCCTATGAGGAAGGGTCGACCCGCCACGTCATATGGCTGCTCGATGCGGCCTCGGCTTATAACCAGCTCAACTTTCTGCAGCGTGCCGGCATTGGCGGCGTCGCACTGTGGCGGCTCGGCTCGGAGGATGCCGGCCTGTGGTCGATCTTCGGCCGCGGCCACCGCACCCTGCCGGCGGCGAACGTGATCGAGAACATCCCCGCCGGTACCGAGGTCGACATCGAAGGCCCCGGCGAGATCCTCAAGATCACCGCCGTCCCCGTGCCCGGGGTGCGGCATGTCGGCACCGGCCGCAACGGGCTGATCGGCAAGGTCGACTTCACCCAGCTGCCCTCACCCTATGTCGTGCAGCGCACCGGCTATCATCCGAAGCAACTCGCGCTGACCTTCGACGACGGCCCCGACCAGACCTGGACGCCGCGCATCCTCGATATCCTCAAGGAGAAGAAGGCGCCCGGCACCTTCTTCATTATCGGCGAGAATGCGCTGACCCAGCGCGGCCTGCTCGTGCGCGAGGTGCGCGAGGGGCATGAGGTCGGCAGCCACACCTACACGCATCCCAATCTCGCCGGCGCGACCGATACCGAGACGGCGTTCCAGCTCAACACCACGCAGCGCCTGTTCCAGGCCTTTACCGGCCGCTCGCTCAGGCTGTTCCGCGCTCCCTATTTCGGTGATGCCGAGCCGACCACCGCCGACGAAATCGAGCCCGCGCTGCAGGCGCAGAATCTCGGCTATGTCTCGGTCGGCCTCCATGTCGACCCGGGCGACTGGAAGCGCCCCGGCACCCAGGAGATCATCGACGAGACGATCGACCAGGTCACCGGCAGCAGGCCGTGCGCCGGTGCGGGCCCCGACGACAAGCAGTGCAGCCGCAACATCATCCTGCTCCACGATGCGGGCGGCAATCGCCAGCAGACCGTCGAGGCATTGCCGGTGATCATCGATCGGCTGCGTGCCATGGGTTACACCTTCGTGCCGGTGTCCGCGCTCGCCGGCCTGACCCCCGATCAGGCGATGCCGGCGCTGTCGGCCAGCGACCAGGCCGCGGCAAAGACCGACCTGTTCATCTTCGAAACACTCGGCTTCACCGTCGTGGCGCTGGGCTGGATCTTCCTGTTCGCCATCTCGATCGGCATCTTCCGCGCCATCGCGCTGTCGTTGCTGGCGCTGGTCCAGGCGCGGCGCGAGAGCCGCATGGTCTTCCCCGCGATCGACCCCGACCGCTTCGTGACGGTGATGATCCCGGCGTTCAACGAGGCGACCGTTATCGAGCGTGCGGTGCGCGGCGTGCTGGCCAGTGCCAATGTCCAGATCGAGGTGATCGTCATCGATGACGGTTCGACCGACGGCACCAGCGACGTCATCCGCGCCGCCTTTGCCGACGAGCCGCGCGTGCGCCTGCTCACGCTGGAGAATGGCGGCAAGGCCCGCGCGCTCAACGAGGGCCTGGCACTCGCCACCGGCGAGATCGTCATCGCGCTCGACGCCGACACCCAGTTCGAGCCGGCCACCATCGCCCGCCTCGCGCGCTGGTTCGTCGACCCCGAGCTCGGCGCGGTCGCCGGCAATGCCAAGGTCGGCAACCGCGTCAACGTGGTCACCAAATGGCAGGCGCTGGAGTACATCACCGCGCAGAACCTCGAACGCCGCGCGCTCGCCAGCCTCGACGCGATGACCGTCGTGCCTGGTGCGGTCGGGGCGTGGCGGCTGTCGGCGATCCTCGAGGTCGGCGGTTATCCCGACGATACGCTGGCCGAGGACCAGGACCTGACCATCGCCATCCAGCGCGCCGGCTGGAAGGTCCATTACGACCAGTACGCCATCGCCTGGACCGAGAGCCCGGAGAGCATGGCGGGCCTCGCCAAGCAGCGTTTCCGCTGGGCGTTCGGCACGCTGCAATGCCTGTGGAAGCACGGGCGTGTGATCCGTACCGGCAAACCGCGCGGCCTCGCCTTTGTCGGCCTGCCCCAGGCGATCCTGTTCCAGATCGTGCTCGCCGCGATCTCGCCGATCATCGACCTGGCGCTGCTGGTCAGCTTCGCCATGACCTATCTCGCGGTCGAGGCGCATGGCTGGGCGCAGACCCAGCATGATGTCGAGAAGATGCTGCTTTACTGGCTGGTGTTCACCGCGATCGACATGCTCGCCGCGACCATCGCCTTCGCCCTCGAACGGCGCGAGAAGTGGAGCCTGTTATGGCTGCTCATCCCGCAGCGCATCGGCTATCGCCAGGTGATGTACTATGTCGTCCTGAAGGCGATCGCCCAGGCCCTGCGCGGCCCGCGCGTCGGCTGGGGCAAATTGAAGCGCACCGGTCGGGTGACGGTGTGATGCGGGCATTACTGGCCGCGCTCGCGCTGCTGTTGATCGGTGCCGCGCCCGCGCCGCCGGTCGTGCTGGCCGCAGCCAGTCTGCAGGAATCGATGAACGCCGCCGCCGATGTCTGGGCGAAGCACGGCCATGTCCGCCCGGTGATCTCCTTCGCCGCCTCGTCCGCGCTGGCGCGGCAGGTCGAGGCGGGCGCGCCGGCCGATCTGTTCGCCTCGGCCGATGAGGCGTGGATGGACGAGCTTCAGACGAAGGGCCTCCTCGCCCCCGGCACGCGTAGCGACTTTCTCGGCAACCGGCTCGTCGTGGTGGCGCCGCTGACCGGTCGCGCCCATATCCCGGCACGCGGTGCCGCGTTGGGCCGCGTGCTCGGCGCCGGGCCGCTGGCGATGGCCGATCCGGACAGCGTGCCCGCCGGCAAGTACGGCAAGGCCGCGTTGATAAAGCTCGGCGCATGGGATGCGGTCGCGTCGCATGTCGTGCGCGCGGAGAACGTCCGTGCGGCGCTCGCGCTGGTCGAGCGTGGCGCGGCGCCCTTTGCCATCGTCTACGCGACCGATGCGCGCGCTTCGAAGCTGGTGCGTATTGCGGGGATGTTTCCGGCCGGCAGCCATCCGCCGATCGTCTATCCGCTCGCCCGGTTGAAGGCGTCGAGCAACGTGGAGGGCGAGGGCTTCCGCCGCTTCCTGCTGTCGCGCGAGGGCCGGGCGATCTTCGTGCGTTTCGGCTTCACGGCGAAGTGAGGCGCGGTGCTGAGCGCTGAGGAATGGAGCATTGTCGGCCTGTCGCTCAAGGTCGGTCTGGTCGCGACGCTGGCGACGCTCCCGGTTGCCTTCGCCTTGGCCTATCTGCTCGCGCGGGCGCGTTTCCCGGGCAAGCTGCTGGTCGATGCGATCATCCACCTGCCGCTGGTCGTGCCGCCGGTGGTGACCGGCTGGGTATTGCTGATCGCCTTTGCGCCGGCCGGGCCGATCGGGAGCTGGCTGCAAGGCTGGTTCGGCGTGTCGGTACTGTTCCGCTGGACCGGCGCGGCGATCGCGGCCGGGGTGATGGCCCTGCCGCTGATGGTTCGCGCGATGCGGCTGTCGATCGAGGCGGTCGATCGCCGGCTGGAGGGCGCGGCGCGCACGCTCGGCGCGGGGCGCTGGCGGGTGTTCGCCACCATCACGCTGCCGCTGAGCCTGCCCGGTATCCTCGCCGGCGCGGTGCTCGGCTTTGCGCGCGGGCTGGGCGAGTTCGGCGCGACGATCACCTTCGTCTCCAACGTGCCGGGCGAGACGCAGACCCTGCCGCTGGCCATCTATGCCGCGCTCCAGACGCCAGGCGGAGATGCGCTGGTTTGGCGACTTTCGGCGATCTCGGTAGTGCTGTCGCTCGCCGCACTGATCGGGTCGGAGCTGCTCGCACGGCGGGCGGGCAGGGGGCTGCATGTCCTTTGATGTCGATGTGACGAAGCGGCTCGGCGACAGCGAGATCGCCTGTCGCTTCGAGGCCGCCGATGGGCTGACCGTGCTGTTCGGCCCGTCGGGCGTGGGCAAGACCAGCGTGCTCAACATGATTGCCGGCCTGCTGCGCCCCGATGCTGGTCATGTCCGCGTTGCCGGTGAGACGCTGTTCGACGCCGCGTCGGGCACCGAGCTGCCGCCCGAGCGGCGCGGTGCGGGTTATGTCTTCCAGGAGCCACGCCTGTTCCCGCACCTGCGGGTGCGGGCCAACCTGCTTTACGGCGCGACCATTGCCGAGCGGCTTGATGAGACCACCGAACTCCTCGGCATCGGCCATCTGCTCGACCGCTGGCCGCGCTCGCTGTCGGGCGGTGAGGCGCGGCGGGTGGCGATCGGGCGGGCATTGCTGGCGGAACCACGCTTCCTCCTGCTCGACGAACCGCTGTCGTCGCTCGATCGTGCCCGGCGCGAGGAGATCATGGGATTGATCGAACGCCTGCGCGACAATGTCGGGCTGCCGGTCCTGATGGTCACCCATGACGCGGCCGAAGCCGAGCGGTTAGGGACGCGAATCGTCAGCCTGTGAGCTGCGCTTGTGCAGCAGACGGCGCAGCAGTTGAATCACGCCGACGAACACGATCAGCACGAGGACGACCAGCACGATCAGCTTGGCCTTTCCGGCGATGCGGTCGATCAGCGGGTCGAGCGCATGGCCGACATAGAAGCCGAACAGCGTGAACACCGGCCCCCACACCGCCGCGGCGATTGCGTTCAGGGGCAGGAAGGTGCGCAGCGGCACCCTGGACGAGCCGATCGCGATCGGGCTGACCGTGCGCATGCCGTAGATGAAGCGGAAGGCGAGGATGAAGCCGGTCGGACGCCGCTCGAGCAGGGCGATCGCGCGGGCGAAGGCGGGCTTGGCCCTGATGCGCAGGATCAGGCGATGGTTCTGGAAACGCCGCCCGACCGCGAACCAGATCTGGTCGACGACGAACGAGCCGATCGCGGCGCAGATGCATGCCGGGACCAGCGGCACCAGCCCGCGATGCGCCAGCACGCCGCCGGTAACCACCACCGCCTCGCCTTCCACGCCCGCGCCGAGCAGGATCGCGAGCAGGCCGTATTTCGCCACGAGGGTCTCGATCGTCATGCCCTGCGGGTTGCCCGATTGCGGGAGGGGGCGCCAGAGCTAACGAGCGACACCGATCCCACCATGTTCCCTGCGAAGCAGGGGGGCCATGGTCACAGGCGTTGCACTCGGTAACCCTGGGCTCCTGCCTGCGCAGGAGCACAATCGGTGATACATCGCGAGACGGCTAGCGCGCCGCGTTGAACGCCTGTTCGAACGCCGCCAGGTCGCCTTCGCCGACATCGGAGACGGCCCAATAGTCGAGGCCATCGCGCTGCCAGTGGCGGAGGTGGTAGCCGTCGGGGGCGGCGGTTGCGGTGGGGCTGGCGGTGCCGGCGGGCCAAGCGAACAGGTTTATGGTGTGGAGGCGGCGGTGGTAGACGATCGCGGGGACGACGCGGCCGGCGATATAGTCGAGCCGGCCGCCCACCAGCGGGAAGCCTTGCGCCTTGAGGTCGGGGGTCGCGGGCGAGAAGTCGATGCGGCCGTTGAACCAGGGTTTCACGACATGCTGGTCCGAGGTCACGACATCGACGAGATGGTTGGCGAGCAGCGAGCGGACATGGCCGCTGACCAGTTGCTGGGCGACGTCGCCGTCATTGGCCTGCGGGTGGGGCAGAGCGACGGTCAGTAGCAGCGCCGCCGCGGCGGCCATGCCGGCGCCGGCCGAGGCCCAGGCGAAGCGGGAGGGCGGGCGGACGGGGTCGTCGTTCGCCGGGAGCGCGGCGTCGATGCTGGCGTGCAGCGAGGCGGGCGCGGTGTAGCGCAGGGCCGGGTCTTCGAGCGTGGTGCGCACCGCGCGGAGGCGGTCAAGCTCGGCGGTGCAGCCGGCGCAGTTGCGAAGATGCGCCTCGCAGACGGCGGCGTTGACCGCGTCGAGCTCGTCGTCGAGCAGCGCGTGGAGCAGCATGATGCGGTCGGGGCAGGCTGTCATGCGTGTTCCCCTGATTGATCGAGCGGCGGTTCGGTAGCGAGATGTGGCAGCAGCAGGCGGGCAAGCATCTCGCGGGCGCGGGCGAGGCGCGACATCACGGTGCCGATCGGGACGTCTGTCATGGTGGCGATCTCGCGGTAGGACAGGCTCTCCATCTCACGCAGGATCAGCGCCTCGCGGAATGGCTCGGGGATGCTGGCGATGACGCGACGTATCGCCTCGACCTCGTCGTCGCGGATCAGCGCGGTTTCGGGCGTGTCGGCCTCGTCGGGCATGTTGTCGACCGCGGCGGCCTGTGTGTCGGACAGCGCGGCGTTATCGACGAGGACCTGACGGCGGGCGATCTCCGCCCCGACGCGGTCTCGCCAGCAATTGCGGACGATCGCCAGCAGCCAGGCGCGGGGGTTGTCGCCGCGCCAGCCGGTGAAGCCGCGAAAGGCGCGCAGGAACGCGTCCTGTACGATGTCCTCGGCCATGGCGGGATCGGCGGCGAGATAACAAGCGAGGTTATAGGCGGCGTCGAGATGCGGCAGGATCTCGGCGCGGAAGCGCGCGGCCTGGTCGCCCGGCGCCGGGGACGCGGGCGTGCGGCCCCCGGCGATGAGGCGTGGGCGGAAGAGGCCGCGTCTGGTCATGGGTTAGGGGTGTTCATTTCGTCGCACGAATACCGTGTTCCTGCGCACGCAGGAACCCAGGGTTGCGGGCGGTGGCGCTTGTGGCCCTGGGTTCCTGCTTTCGCAGGAACACGATGGTGGATTGGGAGGGCGTGCCCAAATCCTTCTCCCTTTGGGAGAAGGTGCCCCCGCAGGGGGCGGATGAGGGCAGGAGCACGGCGGGCGCAACGGTCGTTGCTGTCCTCACCCTTCCCACGCCTTCGGCGTGGGCCCCTTCCCTCTCCCAAGGGGAGAGGGAGAAATTCACTTCGCCACGACCAT
>NZ_JAQGLG010000013.1 GCF_028292965.1 Sphingomonas bacterium
CATTGGCGGCGGCGGCCTGGCGCCGCGCCGCGTCGGTCGCCGCCTGCTGATCGTTCAGCCGCGCACGCGACGAAGCGCTCAGCGCCATGTCGGCCAGCTGCGAGGCGTGCTGCGCATCGCGGATCGCGGCGTCCTTGTCGTGATGCGCCAGCTCGTCGCGCGCCAGCTGCAGGGCACTGACCGCCTCATGCTGGAAGCGCGGCGCATCGCCCGCCGCGCCGACGGTGTTGGCGGCATCGATCTTGGCCTGTGCCGCGGCGATCGCCTTGCGCGCCTGATCGGTCTTCCCTTCCGCAAAGGCGCTGACCGGCATGGCGACCAGCGCCGTCATCGCGACGCCTCGCGCGAAAATTCCCAAACCCTTCATGTTACGTCTCCAGTTTCTTTTGCGCCCCGCTGTGGCCGCTCAACGACCTCGTTGCGGGAGTGTTCCGATGATTCGTGGAAGTGACTGGAAGAAAAGGGAAAGAGTTTGGGGCGCGCGATGCCTCCTTCTTGCTCCCCTCCCTGATTTAGGGAGGGGCTGGGGGTGGGTCGGGCTCGAGGATCGCGCCAGCGCGTGCCAATGTCACCCCCGCCACGGCCGCGCCACAGGCTGCCGTTCCGTGATCCGGAGAACAACCCACCCCCAACCCCTCCCTTGTCCAGGAAGAGGAGGAAGAACCCTTCACTCATCCGGCTCGCCACCCTCGTCGCGGCGCCACAATTCCCATTTGTGAAAACCGATTACCTCGTCGGGCACCGGCTTGCCGTTGCGGTCGCGCGTCGGGCGGTAGCGGAAGCGCTCCATGATCAACCGGCAGGTGGTGTTGTCGAGGTCGGCATTGCCGCTCGTTTTCGTCACGGTGCAGCTCGTCACACGCCCGTTCGCCCCGACGATGAATCGCAGATAGACTGTGCCGCTGGCATGGTCGCGATAGGCCTGCTTCGGATAGTCGGAGTCCGAGATATGGCCCTTGATCAGCTCGAGCGGTGTGCCGCCATCGCCGTCACCGTCTCCGCCGCCACCGGTACCATTGCCCTCGCCACCCGCACCCGTGCCCGGCCCCGGCACCGGCGCGGCGCCGGCGGAAGGGGCGGTGCCCGGCCCGGCCTTGGGCGCGGCGACGACCGGCGGCGGAGGCGGCGGGATGTCGACCCTGGGTGCGACGATCTCGCTGGGCTTGGCGCGCAAATTGGCGGGCGCCGCCTTGCCGCTCTTCTTGTGCGAGGCGTGGGGCGGCTCGGGCACGATCTTCGGCGGCGGCGGTGGCGGGGTGACGGCGAACAGCTTGAGCGGATCGCTGATGCTGCGCGGCACGCCGACCGCCAGCCCGGCGATCAGCACCCAGGCGAACAGCGCCTGCACGACCGCCGCGCCGGCCGCGCTGGCGATGCGCCCGCGCGTCCAGCGTCCTTGTCCCGCGCGATAGTCGTCACTTGTCATAGGCTGGTGTCGTCGCGCTCCTCATCGCGGGTGGCACGCTTGTGCTGCAACGGATGAACCCGCGCTTGCTGGTCGGTGTTCCGCCGCAAGCCGTCCTTCTCTATCAGGCAGCAGGTGAGCCTCCCCGATCCAACCGCCTTCATCCGCGCCAATTTCCCGCTCGTGCCGGTGCCGGGCATTCCCGAAATCACGCTGCACAAGGCCGCGCCGTCGAGCGGCCTCGCGACACTGGCCGCGCAGGATCCCGATTTCGCCTCGCCTTACTGGGCCTATCACTGGGCCGGCGGGCTGGCGCTGGCGCGCTTCATCCTCGATCATCCCGATCGCGTGGCCGGCCTTCGCGTGCTCGATCTCGGCTGCGGCGCGGGCCTCGTCGCGATCGCCGCCGCGAAGGCGGGCGCGGCCGGGGTGATCGCCGCCGATATCGATCGCTACGCCATCGCCGCACTGCGCCTCAACGCCGCGTGTAATGGCGTATCGGTCACCGCGGCGGAAGGCGACCTGACGTTCGGAGACCCGCCGCCGGTCGATCTCATCCTGGTCGGCGACCTGTTCTACGCGCCTGATCTCGCCGGGCGTGTAACCGCGTTCCTCGATCGTTGCCTCACCGCCGGCATCGCGGTGCTGATCGGCGACCCATGGCGCGCGCCCCTGCCGACGGCGCGGCTGACGCTGCTTGCCGAATATAAGGTGGCGGAAACGGGACATGCCGCGACCAAGGCGAGCGCGGTGTTCGCGCTGATGCCGGCCTGATGTAATTGACATGCCATCCCGGCGCACGCCGGGCTCAGTAGGGAAGGCAGAAGTACCCTGGGCTCCTGCTTTTGCGTTTACCGGTGCTGGACAAACGCCAATGCGACTCAGGCATAAACGCTCGAAACATCCCATTTCAGCCCGCGCAGCGCGACCGCGCGCCTGCCTTCGTAGATCGGCGCGGCGACCAACCGCATCCAGCGCCGATCGCCCGGCGCGGTGACGATCTCGGCGTCCAGCGTGAAGCCGCGTCGATGCCTGATCGCATAGGCACGCAACCGCTCCATCGCCGCGCGCGACGCTTCGCCGTAGCGCGCCGCCGCTGCCGTTCGCGACACCATGGCGCCACGCGGAAAACCGAACAGGTCGTACACCTCGGCCGACCAGTTCAGGCCGTCGTCGGCCAGGTCGCAATACCACTGGCCGACGCCCTGCGGCCGCGTGGTGCGGGCCGGGCCGGCCTCGCTCATGCCCCCGCCCATACCCGTGCCATCGAACAACCGCCCGAGGTCGAGCCGGCACTCGTGCGCGATCAGCGGCCAGCTATGATGGAGCGGCAGGGGTTCAGTAGGCAGCACGGCGTGACGATCCTCATCTGGATCGGCCACGGTTGCGATCATCTGCTTAAGATTCCGTAAGATAGCGCAGAGAATCCGTCGCATCGCGGCCCGGTGCGCGCGGGTCCACGCGGTATTGGCCTTCGGCGCTTCAGGGCAGGTCGTTACGCCGGGGATATATTCGCGGCCCCGCCCGTTGAGCATCACGGAAACGTCACAAAAGTCCGTCCTGCCCCGGGGATGATCGATGCTCGCTCGCCTTAGTCGCCGTTATCTCGACATTCTCGCCTCGGTGTACATCTACAACGAGTATCGTGGTTACAGCAGCCTGGACCGCGTGCTGACGGCGGTGCGGCCAAGTTTCCCGATGCCGCCGGCTTCATCGCCCAGGTCGAGAAGCACCGCGCCGACGAGCGCAAGCACTATCTGATGTTCCGCCGCTATTTCGAGAGCCTGGGGGCGATGCCCTATGCCGTCGATATTACCTGCGGGCATATCGACCGGCTGATCAAGCTGACCTTCGGCTGCCACATCGACCATCTCGACACCGCGGCGGTGATCGCCGACGACGCGCTGTTCAACAAATTGTGCCGCATCATCATGATCACCGAGATTCGCGGCATGCGCCAGGTCGACACGCTGCTCCAGTCGTTCCTCGTCACCTCGGATCATGCGCTGACCAAGATCTTCAAGGTGGTCGAACGCGACGAACCATCGCACTGGATGCCCTATCAGGCTTGGCTCGCCGACCATGATGGTGGCAAGCCCCGCCTTAGCGAGCGTGTCGCCGACAGCTGGGTTCATGCCAGCCTGGTACTTGCCAAGCTGCCGCTGCTGTTCGCCAATCCCTGGCTGGCGCGCCGGGCGGGCTGGCAGGACGAGCATGATGGCGCGGCGCCAGGTGACGCGTGCCTTGCCGGCCTGCCGGCGCGCTAACGCTCGGTGGCGGGCACCGCATCGACCTCGGTCCACCCCCAGCGCGACAGCATCTTGGAGAGGTGGATATCGTCGGTCATCGTTACATCCTGAATCGTCGCTTCGGCGCCGCGATGCACCCGCGCGGGAGGTCCGCAAGCCCTCCTTTTCCGTTCCTTTCGCGCGAAGTCGATAAACGATGGGCGGGGCCGTCATTACGTCATTGATCACGGCTTGTTTGTGGCGTGGTCCCTTGTACGCTCGCTGCGGTGGCGGGTAGCGATGTGATCAATCCTCTCCGAGACGGATTCGAGACCGATCCGGAGGCATTTGCCATCACGAACGCGCCGCTGAACGGTCATGATGCGCGCATGAACTAAAATCTGGAGGATCGATGAGACATCGTTTTGCGCGCCTGGTTCTGCGTTCCGCCTGCGCCGCCGCCGCATTGTGCACCGTCCCGGTGCGGGCCGCCGACTTCGACCCGAAGATCGCCTTCGCCGCGCAGCCGCTGCCGGACGGGGTGAACGCATACCGGTCTTCCAACGGAGCCCCCGGGCCAGCATACTGGCAGAACCGCGTCGACTATATGATCACCGCGCGGATCGACACCACAGCCAGGACGCTGACGGCCACCGAAACGGTCGATTACACCAACAACAGCCCCGACACCCTGCCGAGCCTGTGGCTGCAGCTCGACCAGAATATCTACCGTGCGGATTCGCGCGCGGCGACGATTGGCGGCGGGCGGAAGGGCCGCGGCGCGGACGCGCATAGCGACGGCTATGCCATCGCCTCGGTGGAGGTGCTGCGCGGCAAGGCCTGGGTGAAAATCCCGTATGTCGTCTCCGATACGCGCATGAACCTCCGGCTCGACCAGCCGCTCAAGGGCGGGGGCACGAAGCTGAAATTCCGCATCACCTACCATTATGCGATCCCCGGCGTGTGGGGCGGGCGCAACTCCTGGCTCGACACACCGAATGGGACGATCTTCGACATCGCCCAGTGGTTCCCGCGCATGGCGGTCTATGACGATCTGCGCGGCTGGGACACGCTCCCCTATCTGGGTTCCGAATTCTACTGCGAATATGGCGATGTGGATTACGCGGTCACCGTGCCCGCCGACATGATCGTCGCCGGCGGCGGCGTGCTGACCAATGCGGTGGAGGTGTTGACGCCGCTTCAGCGCACGCGCCTCGCGCACGCGGCAGGCAGCGACGCCACGGTGATGATCCGCACGCCCGACGAAGTGACGCGCGACAGCGCGCGTCCGGCGGCGAAAGCCGAGAAGACCTGGCGCTATCACTTCGCCAATACCCGCGACGTGGCCTTCTCCGCCTCGCGCGCCTTTGTGTGGGACGCGGCGCGGATGAACCTGCCCGGCGGCAAGACCGCGCTGGCGCAGAGCGTCTATCCGGTCGAGAGTGCCGGTGACGCCGGCTGGGGCCGATCGACCGAATATCTCAAGGACTCGGTCGAGCGCTTCTCGCAGCACTGGTTCACCTATCCCTACCCAACCGCGTGGAGCATCGCCGGCGGTTCGACGGGCATGGAATATCCGGGCATGGCGTTCGACGGCATCCCGGACAAGGGCAAGGAGCTGTTCTGGATCACCGCGCACGAGATCGGCCACACCTGGTATCCGATGGTCGTCGGCTCGAACGAACGCCGCGACGCCTGGATGGACGAAGGCTTCAACACCTTCATCGACACGTTCGAAAGCGACGAGTTCAAGGGCGGCGTGTTCGGCCCCAAGCGCGACAGCGAATATGCCCCGGGCGGGGGCAATCCGGTGGACGAGATCCTGCCGCTGCTGGCGGACCGGGATGCGCCGCCGATCATGAGCTATCCGGACGTGATGGGCGAAAAATACCGCCATTCGGTCAGCTATTTCAAGACCGCGCTGGGCCTGCGCCTGCTGCGCGATGTCATCCTCGGCCCGGACCGGTTCGATCCCGCCTTCCGTAAATATACCGCCGACTGGGCGTTCAAACACCCCAGCCCGTCCGACTTCTTCCGCGAGATGTCGAGCGAGTCCGGGGAGGACCTCAGCTGGTTCTGGCGCGGTTGGTTCTTCAACAACTGGCAACTCGATCTGGCGGTGACCAACATCGCTTATACCGATGGCGACCCGGCCAAGGGCGCCGGCATCGCCCTCGAGAGCCGCGACAAACTGGTCATGCCGGCCGTGCTCGAGGTGAAATATGCCGACGGCCACGCCATACGGATCAAACTGCCCGTTGAAACATGGATGCGGATCAAGCCTGTCATCGCCGCGCCCGCCGGCCGCATAGCATCGGTCATGCTGGACCCCGATCATTTGTTGCCGGACCGCGACCGCAGCAACAATGGCGTGGTGCCTTGAGGTACGAAGACGGCCGCGCGATGGCGTGCGGCGTTGGATCGGGTTCTGAATATCCAACGGAGTCGCTGCGCAATTGGGCAGCTCCTGCCGGGCAGTCTGCGCGCCCGAAACCCGCCGGTCAGCTATCAGGCGCGGCGGTTGCTGCTCACCCCGCTGAACGGCGAAAAGTGGGTAGCTGCCGCTCGTCCTAATTAAATGCGCTTGTCAAACCAAGTGCGGAACAGCCTTTCACTATGAAAGAAATAGTAGCGGGGATCATAAAAAATGCTGAAAGCCAGCAAGCTCCGCGTGAAGGCCGTTCGGTGCGCTTCAAATAGACAGACATTGCTATAGAACCTGCCACGAATAACGCTGGGACAAGCAACAGGCCTCGCCAACCTGGTTTAAGCATTTCGATCATCCACGGGATTGTAAGCCCGGATACCCAAGCCGATAGCCACAACGCAATGCGTGCGCAGTTTTTACCGGTGAACCAGCGATTGAGTTTGTCCTCGGCGGAGCCGGGCTTAGCGATCCATGCCATCGCTACAATCTGCCCGTTCGAAAACGTGAGCGCAACGTCTGCTGCTGGGGCGCTTCCCACCAGGCAGCTTTCCGTCCCGATACCTGCCGGCCGGCTTTCAGGCGGGTCGACTCGATCGACGGGACGGCGGAAAAGTGGAATGCCGGTGCCAGGGACAGACGTCACCGTGATCGCAGGGGCAAAGCATGCGCAGATATTTCGCCAGACTCATCGCGCTCCCGGCATGCGCCGCGACGCTCGCCTCCGCTTCCACCCCGCCCGCGTCGGATCCCGACACCCAGGCCTGGTGGAAAATCACCGCGTCCCTTTCCGACGACGCGATGGAAGGCCGCGACACCGGCTCGGCCGGCTATGACCGCGCCGCGCGGATCGTCGCGGCGAAGTTCAGGGCGGCTGGCCTCACCCCGCTCGGGGAGAAGGGCGGCTGGTTCCAGCGCGTTGCGATGAACGAGACCGATATCGCGCGGGCCGATGTCGGCGTCGGCGGCCGACCGCTCAAATTCCTCTACGACTTCACCGTCAGCGCCGCACCGGCACTGCCCCACCGGGTTGACGCGCCGCTCGCCTACCGGGGCTATTGCGCCGCGCCCGTGCTCGGCGATGTGCGGGGCAAGCTCGTCATCTGTCATGGTGTCGCCCGCGCCGGCCTCCCCACCGCCGCGCAGCGCGACGCGGCGGTGAAGGCGGCGGGCGGCATCGGCGTCATCACTGTTTATGATCCGGGCTTCACCGTCGAGCCGCCGCGCTGGCCCTTCGCCTATGCGCGCGACG
Source organism: Sphingomonas bacterium (assembly GCF_028292965.1). Classification (GTDB taxonomy): domain Bacteria; phylum Pseudomonadota; class Alphaproteobacteria; order Sphingomonadales; family Sphingomonadaceae; genus Sphingomonas. Next base: position 7,311 of record NZ_JAQGLG010000013.1, read on the forward strand.
TGTCGCTCGCCGGCGCCAGACCCAATAGCGACACCTTCCTGCGTCTCCGGCTCAATGCCGATGCGCTGGCGACGGTGATCGGCAGCGGTCATGACGCCGCCGGGCTGATCGCGAAGGGCAGCAGCGGACAGCCCTTGCCGAGCTTCGACCCCGCGGACGCTTTCCGCGCCCGCTTCACGATCACGCGACGGGCGATCGCCTCGCCCAATGTCATCGGCTTCCTGCCCGGCACCGATCCCGCGTTCGCAGACCAGGCGATCGTGCTGTCCGCGCATCTCGACGGCTATGGCTATGGCACGCCCGTGAACGGCGACCGGCTGTATAACGGCACGCTCGACGATGCCGCCTATGTCGCCTTGCTGATCCGCCTCGCCGAGCGCCGCCATGGCAAGGGGTTTCGCCGGCCGGTGATCTTTGCCGCATGGACCGGCGAGGAGAAAGGGCTGCTCGGCTCGATCGCTTTCCTGCGCGCGCCGACCTTCCCCAGACCGCGGATCGCGGCGAACATCAATCTCGATCAGTTGCGCCCGATCTTCCCGCTCGATCTGCTGACCGTCCACGCGCTCGACGATACCAGTCTCGGCGATGATGCCCGCGCGGTCGCCGCCGCCGTGGGCATCGCCGTCCAGCGCGATCCCGAGCCCGAGCGCAATCTGCTCCGCCGATCGGACCAGTGGAATTTCATGGCGGCAGGCATCCCCGCCACCGCCTTCGTCTTCGGCTATCGTCCGGGAAGCGATAGCGAGCGGATCTACCGGCAATGGTACAAGACCGGCTATCACAAGCCGCAGGACGATCTCGACCAGCTGATGAACTGGAAAGCCGCGAGCGACTTCAACCGCTTCTTCTATGCGCTTGTGGCTCGCGTGGCAGAGGCGCTGTCGGCGAAGAGCTTTTCGATGAACGGGAAGATGGGTCGAGAAGCCTGCAACACGGGGCCTGCGGCATCACGGTCCTGGACGTCGGCCGGGTGGGGTTCGAGCACCAGGCTGCGGCCGTCGGTATCGACCAGGGCGTGGCGCTTGCGGCCTTTGATCTTCTTGCCGGCATCATAGCCTCGTGGGCCGCCACTCTCGGTGGTCTTGACGCTTTGACTGTCGATGATCGCGGCCGAGGGGCTGGCCTGGCGGCCGGTCCGCTCGCGATCGGCGATCACCAATGCGTGGTTGATCCTCTCGAACAGGCAGGTCTCGCGAAAGATCGAGAACCAGTGGAACACCGTACTCTTGGGCGGGAACTCGCGCGGCAGAAGACGCCAGGCGATACCGCCGCGCAGCACATAGAAGATCGCGTTCACGACCTCGCGCATGCCCCATTTGTGGGGCCGGCCGCGCGCGGGAGAAACCGGGAGGAATGGTGCGAGGACTGCCCACTCCTCGTCCGTTAAATCGGTTTCATATCGCGGATTCTTGCGGCTATATTGCCGCCGAGTGGCCGAGGTCCACATGTCAGGCTCCAGATCAGGTGTCGCAACCCTCTGGAATCACATCAATCTCGGTCACTCAACCCCTT
>NZ_JAQGLG010000047.1 GCF_028292965.1 Sphingomonas bacterium
ACGCCGGCGCCGCCGAACAGGCCGATCTTGCCGCCCTTGGCGTAAGGCGCGAGCAGATCGATGACCTTGATGCCGGTGACCAGGATCGAGCTGTCGGTCGACTGGTCGACGAACAACGGCGCGAGCGCGTGGATCGGCATGGTGTCGGTGTGGCCGACCGGGCCACGCTCGTCGATCGGCTCGCCGATGACGTTGAGGATGCGGCCGAGCGTCTTGGGGCCGACCGGCACGCGGATCTGCGAGCCGGTGTCGGTGACGGTCTGGCCGCGGGTCAGGCCCTCGGTGGCATCCATGGCGATCGTGCGCACGGTGTTCTCGCCGAGGTGCTGCGCAACTTCGAGCACCAGGCGGTTGCCGTTGTTGCTCGTCTCGAGCGCGGAGAGGATGGCCGGCAGGTGGCCCTGCTCGAACGTCACATCGACGACGGCGCCGATCACCTGGCTGATGCGGCCGACATTGTTGCTGGTCGCGATCGGCGCGGTGATGCCGGTCGCCTTGGCTGCGGCCGGCGCCTTGGGGGCTGCCTTCTTTGCCGGCGCCTTGGTCTTGGGTGCTGCGGTTGCCATTACTCTGTCCTTCATCTCAGTTCGTCAGGTGACGACGATCCAGCCGTCTGTCCAAATTCCGTGGTCGTCTTTTCCGACCGTTACATAGTCGCGCTCATAGACGCCTTCGATCTTTCCGTTCGATCCGTAATCCACGAGGTACTTGCAATCATATAGCTCGTCAGAGGCGGGATCCATGCGCCGGCATTTTATGTCTCTCAATCCGATCGCCTTCGCGTTGATCGGAACACCCATAAAATCAGCCATCTGTTTCCAGCTGCTCTGGCCTAGCTCAACTCCCCAATGCGCCTGCTCCAGTTGGAGCAATATTTCCGGTGTCAGGCCCTTTTTCGGCCAGTCCTGCATGTTCACGCATCCGCTCAGCAACAGCGCGAGCGGGAGTGCGAACCGGATCATTACAATGCCTCTGCCCCCGAGATGATTTCCACCAGTTCGGTCGTGATCGCGGCCTGGCGGGTGCGGTTATATTGAATGGTGAGGCGGTTGATCATGTCGCCGGCATTGCGCGTGGCATTGTCCATCGCGGTCATGCGGCTGCCCTGCTCCGACGCGGCGTTTTCGAGCAGCGCGCCGAAGATCTGGATCGCGATGTTGCGCGGCAGCAATTCGGCGAGGATGCCTTCCTCATCGGGTTCATATTCGACCGCCGCGCCGCCGTCATCCACCGGAGCGGCGTTCGTATCGATCGCGACCGGAATGATCTGGCGTCCGACCGGCTCCTGCACCAGCGCCGACTGGAAGCGGGCGTAGAAGAGATGCGCGATGTCGAACTCGCCGGCCTCGAAGCGGGCGATCACGTCGTCGGTGATCGCCTTGGCGTCGGCATAGGCGACGTTCTTGATGTGGCCCATCTCATGATCGGCAACGATCTGCGTCGGGTAGAAGCGGCGGATCACCCGGCCCTTCTTGCCGGCGATGTAGATCTTGACCGTCTTGCCGGCGGCCTCGAGCTCCTCGGCCTTGCGGCGTGCCGCGCGGACGATGTTCGAGTTGAACGCGCCAGCGAGCCCCCGTTCAGACGTCGCGATGATCAGCAGGTGCGTCTGGTCGCGACCTGTGCCGGCGAGCAGCTTGGGCGAGGACTCGCTCACCGTCACCTTGGCGGCGAGGCTGGCCATGACCTTTTCGAGCCGCAGCGCATAAGGACGCGCGGCGACCGCCGCCTCCTGCGCACGGCGCAGCTTGGCGGCGGCGACCATCTTCATCGCCTTGGTGATCTTCTGCGTCGACTTCACCGAGCCGATGCGGATCTTCAGAGCTTTAAGGCTCGCCATCTTAGTCCGTTACCGCTTCCCTTCTTCCGTCATGCCGGACTTGTTCCGGCATCCACTCATCCGCGGGCGATATCGCCTGGGGCACGGTGGACCCCGGAACAAGTCCGGGGTGACGGCGTGTTTGTTGTCAGCCGTCGTTACGCAAACGTCTTCGCGAAGGCGTCGAGTGCGCTCTTCAGCTTGGCCTTGGTCTCGTCGCCGAGATCCTTGGTGTCGCGGATCATCTTGAGCACGTCCTTGTGGTTCGCGCGCAGGTCGGCAAGCATGGCCTGCTCGTACCGCACCACCGCATCGACGGGCACGGTGTCGAGATAACCATTGGTGCCCGCGAAGATCGAAGCGGTCTGCTCCTCGAACGGCAGCGGCGAGAACTGCGCCTGCTTGAGCAACTCGGTCAGACGCGCGCCGCGGGCGAGCAGGCGCTGGGTCGAGGCGTCGAGATCCGAGCCGAACTGCGCGAAGGCGGCCATCTCGCGATACTGCGCCAGTTCGAGCTTGATCGAGCCGGAGACCTTCTTCATCGCCTTGGTCTGTGCGGCCGAGCCGACGCGGCTGACCGACAGGCCGACGTTGATCGCCGGGCGGATGCCGGCGAAGAACAGGTCGGTTTCGAGGAAGATCTGGCCGTCGGTGATCGAGATCACGTTGGTCGGGATATAGGCCGACACGTCGCCGGCCTGGGTCTCGATGATCGGCAGCGCGGTGAGCGAGCCCGAGCCATTGTCCTTGTTCATCTTCGCTGCGCGCTCGAGCAGGCGCGAGTGGAGATAGAACACGTCGCCGGGATAGGCTTCGCGGCCCGGCGGGCGGCGCAGCAGCAGCGACATCTGGCGATAGGCCACCGCCTGCTTCGACAGATCGTCATAGACGATCAGTGCGTGCATGCCGTTGTCGCGGAAATATTCGCCCATCGCGCAGCCGGTGTACGGCGCGAGGAACTGCAGCGGTGCCGGGTCGGAGGCAGTCGCGGCGACGACGATGGAGTAATCCATCGCGCCATTCTCGGTCAGCGTGCGGACCAGCTGGGCGACGGTCGAGCGCTTCTGGCCGATCGCGACATAGACGCAATAGAGCTTCTCGCTCTCATTGGTGCCCTTGTGCGCGTCCTTCTGGTTGATGAAGGTGTCGATCGCGACCGCCGACTTGCCGGTCTGACGATCGCCGATGATCAGCTCGCGCTGGCCGCGGCC
>NZ_JAQGLG010000057.1 GCF_028292965.1 Sphingomonas bacterium
CACCCCAACCCCTCCCCTGAAGGGGAGGGGCTAGAAAGAACCCACTCGGCCTGACCGCCCGCCGAACCCGTCCCGTCCGGCGCCTGTTCCCGTCAGTCGATGGAATCCCCATGCCCCCAACTTCCCACGCGCCCTTGCGGCGCGCGCTTGCCATAGCATTCGCCTCCGGCGCCCTGTTGCCCCTGCCCGCTGTCGCCGAGGATGACGCCGACCAGCGCCAGACCGTCATCGTCACCGCCGATCGTCATCCGCGCCCCGCCGACCAGGCCCCGGGCACCACCGTCTCGCTCCCAGCCGATCGTGTCGCGGCGACGGTCAACGCGACCAATATCGAGGACACGGTAAAGTACCTGCCCAGCCTGCTGGTGCGCAAACGTCATATCGGCGACACGCAGAGCCCACTTGCCACGCGCACCTCGGGCGTCGGCGCCAGCGCGCGCAGCCTGATCTATGCCGACGGCGCCTTGCTCTCGGCGTTGATCGGCAACAATAACGGCCTGGCCAGCCCGCGCTGGGGCCTTGTCACGCCGCAGGAGGTCGAGCGGATCGACGTCCTCTACGGGCCCTTCTCGGCGGCCTATCCCGGCAATTCGATCGGCGCGGTGGTCAACATCACCACGCGCATGCCCGACAAGCTCGAAGCGAGCGCCACGCTGGGCACCAGCGTGCAGCGATTCAACCAATATGATACACAGCGTACACTGCCGAGCTACAGCGCCGGCGCGACGGTCGGCGGCCGCCTCGGCCCGCTCGCCTTGTTCGCCAGCGCCAGCCACGTCACCAGCTCGAGCCAGCCACTCGCTTATGTCACCGCGACGCGCCCGGCCGCGACCAGCACCACCGGCATACCGGCGACCGGCGGCTTCAACGATCTCAATCGTGGCGGCGCGGCGATCCGCGTGATCGGTGCCGGCGGCTTCGAGCACCAGCGCCAGGATTTCTACAAGTTGAAGGCCGCGCTCGACCTGACCAATGCCGTGCGCCTGACCTATGTCGGCGGCCTGTTCCTCGACGACACCAGCGCCACGGCCGAGAGCTACCTCACCAGCAACGGCGCCCCCGCTTATGCCGGCACATTCAACATCGCGGGCTATCTCTACCCCGCCGTGCCGGCCAGCGCCTTCTCCAACAACGTCTATCGCCACACCGAACGCCACTGGTCGCACAGCCTCTCGGCCACCGGCACGTCGGGGCGTCTCGACTGGCAAGTGATCGCTACGCTCTACGACTTCGCCCATGATGAGCAGCGCGGCCCGACCGGCGCATTGCCGGCGGCGGCGAGCGGTGGCGCCGGCAACATCACCCGCCTCGAAGGCACCGGCTGGTCGACCTTCGATGCGAAGGCGGGCTGGCGCGGCGGCGATCATGCGATCAGCGCCGGCTATCACCGCGACCGCTTCACCCTGGCGAGCAACCGCTACGCAACGGCCGACTGGATCACTGGCAACGAGGGAGCGCTCAACCTCGCCTCACGCGGCCGCACCCGCACCGACGCGTTATGGGCGCAGGATGCCTGGCATTTCGCGCCCGCACTGACGCTGACCGTCGGCGCTCGTCAGGAATGGTGGCAGGCGAGCGACGGCTATAATTTCGGGCTGCAACAGTCGGGCCCGCCCTTCGAGAAGGTCCAGCCGGCACGTATCGCCAGTGGCATCTCACCCAAGGCCAGCCTCGCCTGGGCACCAGCGACGAGCTGGAAGGTCACGCTGTCGTTGGGCCGGGCATACCGCTTCCCGACCGTCGCTGAGCTTTATCAGACGGTGACGACGGGGCCGAACCTCACCTCACCCAACCCCGACCTTCGCCCGGAGCGCGCCAGCTCGGGCGAACTGGCGATCGAGCATCGCGGCATCCGCCTGTCGCTGTTCAGCGAGAGCATCGACGATGCTTTGCTGTCGCAATTCGGCGTGCTCCCGCCAGCGACGGCGCCGGTCAACTTCGTCCAGAATATCGACCGCACCCGGACTCGCGGCATCGAGATCGCCTTCGACAAGCGCGACGTGCTGCCCGGTTTCGACCTGTCAGGGAGCGCCACCTGGGTCGAGGCGCTGATCCGCGCCGACGCCGCCTTCGCGTCCGCGATCGGCAAGGACGTGCCCCAGGTGCCACGCCGCCGCGCCACCATCGTCGCGACCTGGCGACCCTCACCGCCGGTCTCGCTGACCGCCGCGCTGCGTTATGCCAGCCGCTCCTACGCGACGATCGACAACAGCGATCCCGTCGCCAACACCTATCAGGGCTTTGCCGGCTATACCGTGGTCGATCTGCGCGCGGCTTTTGCCGTCACCGCGCACTGGCAATTGGCGATCGGCGCGGACAATGTCGGCGGCGCGCGCTACTTCCTCTTCCACCCCTTCCCGCAACGCACCTTCAGTGCCGAGCTGCGCTGGCGTTATTGAGGTCCTCATGCATCCACTCATCGCCAGGCTCGACCTCCAGCCACATCCCGAAGGCGGCTGGTACCGCGAGACGATGCGCCTCCCGGCGCCCGATGGCGGGCGCGGCCTGGCCACCGCAATCCTCTTCCTGCTCGAACAGGGCCAGCGCTCGCACTGGCACCGCGTCGATGCCGCGGAGCTATGGCTGTGGCACGCCGGCGCGCCGCTGGCGTTGCTGATCGGTGGGGAAGAGCATGTGCTGGGCGGCGATCCGCTGGCCGGTCAATCGCCGCAACTGCTGGTGCCCAAGGGTGAATGGCAAGCGGCCGAGGCGCGTGAAGGCTGGGCACTGGTCAGCTGCGTCGTGACGCCCGCCTTCGACTTCGCTGGCTTCGAACTGGCGCCCCACGGTTGGTCGCCTGTCTAACTTCTCCCTCGCCCCTCGCAGAGGGGAGAGGGATACCGCAGCTTGGCAGCTTGCTGCCTAGCGAAGGTTGGGAGAGGGGTGGGCGGTCCAGAGGACCGCGCGGCGCAAGCGCGCCGCACACCCCTCTCCCAGCTCCGACTAAGGCCGGCTGAAGGAGCCGACCTAAGTCTACGCAACCCTCTCCCCTCTACGAGGGGCGAGGGAAAATGCTTCATCCTGATTCAAACCCGCCGGCAATCCGGCTAAACGCCCCAATCAATGCCAGAAGATCAGGATCAAAAGAATGATCGGGATCGGAATGCCGATCAGCCACATCAAGATACCCTTGCCCATCGCCATCCTCCTGTTGTCTGGAGGCAAAGGAACCCACGGACGGTATGCGCGGTTCCGTGGCCGACCTGTGATTGCAACCGCGGCCGAGCCTCGCCATGGGATGAAACGATGAAAGACGGCCTGCCCCTGCCCCGCCGCTATCTCGCCGTCGGCGCCCTGTGCCTGGGCAGTTCGCTGGTGATCATCGATGGCGGTGTCGCCAATGTCGCCCTGCCGACCATCGCGCGCGACCTCGGCGTCGATTCATCCGCCGTCGTGCTGGTCGTCACGGTCTATCAGCTGATGCTGGTCATGCTGCTGCTGCCGTTCGCCGGCCTCGGCGAGCGCATCGGCCTCAAACGCACCTATCAGCTCGGCCAGACGATCTTCACCGTCGCCACCATGCTGTGCTTCTTCGCCGAGAGCCTGCCCTTCCTGCTGATCGTGCGCGCGGCGCAGGCGGTCGGCGCCGCGATGGCGCTCAGCGTGTCCTCGGCGCTGATCCGCGCGACCTATCCGGCAAAGAGCCTGGGCAGCGGGTTGGGGATCAATTCGGCGATCGTCTCGGCCTCGGCGGCTGCGGCCCCGACGATCGGCGGCTTCGTGCTCGGCGTCGCGCCCTGGCCATGGGTATTCGCCTGCGCCGTGCCCTTCGCGCTCGGCTCGCTGTACCTCGGCCGCGCGCTGCCCAATCCCAAACCGCACGAAACACATTTCGACGTGCTCGGCGCGGTGATGTGCGCCGCGATGTTCGGGCTGATCATCGGCGGGCTGGAAAGCGCCGTGCACGGCAACTCGCCGGTCGTGTCGGCCGCGATCGTGCTGCTCGGCGCGCTGATCGGCGTCGGCTTCGTGCGGCGCGAGCGCAGCGAGAGCAGCCCGATCCTGCCGATCGACCTGCTCGGCCGGCCGATCATCGCCTTGTCGGCGCTGAGCGGCTTCATCGCCTTCAGCGCCTCAATGACGCTGATCATCTCGATGCCGTTCCGCCTTCAGCACGAGTTCGGTTTCACCCCGCCGGAAATGGGCATCATGCTCGCACCCTGGCCGCTGACCAACGTGCTCGTCGCGCCGCTGTCGGGCTGGCTGTCGAACCGCGTGCCGTCCGGCCTTATGGGGGGCATCGGCATGATCATCTCGATCATCGCCCTTCTGCTGATCGCCTTTCTGCCGGCGCATCCGCACTGGTACGACGTGGCCTGGCGCATGGCGCTGTGCGGCTCGGGCTTCGGTTTCTTCCTGCCGCCCAACGCCCGGCTGATCATCGGCTCCGCCCCGCGCGAGCGCGCCGCCGCCGCCGGTGGGCTGATCTCGACCGTGCGCCTGATGGGGCAGACCACCGGCGCGACACTGGTCGCGACGCTGCTCGCCTTCGGTATCGGCAACGGCATGACCCCGCCGCTGGTCGCCGCCGGTCTCGCGCTTGTCGCCGGGCTGTGCAGCATTTCCCGCCTGCGCCCCGCCATCCGCAACCCGCAACGTACCGAGGTCGAGGACGAGGTACCGACGCTCAAACAGGCCCGCTAGGTCATGGCGCTACGGTCAAAACAGCTCGCCTTCGCTGCCCATCATCGCCTTGCGCACCAACGGGATCGGCGGGCCGCCATAGCTCAGGAACGCGTCGTGGAACGCCTTCCAGCCCTGCCGCCCGCCATGCTGCGCGGTCCAGTCGGCGCGCAGCTTGCGGATCATCAGCTTGCCCATGGTGTAGTTGAGATAGGCCGGATCATAGGTGCCGCGCGCGGCCTGCTGGTCGGCGGTGCCCTCGTCCTGGAAGCATTGCTCAATGAACATCTGCTTGGACTGCGCCATGGTCATGCCACGCGCATGCAGGCCGATCGCCGACAAATAACGGCAATCACGCAGCAGCGCCTCGGACAGCTGGCCGACATGCGTCTCGGCATCATTATTGCCCAGGCCCGCCTCCCACATCATCTCCTCGCTGTAATGCGCCCAGCCCTCGGCAAAGGCATAACCGACGAACAGGCTGCCGAAGATCGAATGCGCCCGGTTGGCGTGGAGGAACTGGACGAAATGCCCCGGCATCACCTCGTGCACCGAGGTGAACAGCAGATTGCCGTAACCAGGCACGAAGGCGTCCTGCTTCTCCTTCGACCAGCTCGGGTCGGGCGGCGCGATGTAATAGACCGACGGCACGCCCTTATCGAACGGCCCCGGCGGATCGATATAGGCCGAGTTGGAGCGGTTATAGGGCGGCGCCTCCTCGACCAGCGCCTGTTCGGTGCCGGGGATCGAGACGAGGTCGTTCTTGACCACGAAGGCGCGGAGATCGGGGATCATCTTTCGCGCCGCGGCCACGGGGCCACCATCGGCCTTGTGAGCGCCCATCTTCTGCGTGCAGGCGAGGATCGTCGCGCCGGGCGCATATTTCGCGCAGGCCGCCTTCAGCGCCGCCTGGTTGCGCGTCAGATCGGCCCGGCCTGCTGCCTCCAGCGTGTCGAGCGAGACGTCGACGCCCTCGGTCTGCTTCACCATGTGCGCGAAGCGGTCAGCGCCCAGCGCGAAGCCCTGATTGGCGGTCGCCTTCTGCGCGTCGAGCCAGGTCGCCAAGTCATGCATCGCCTTGGCGGCCGGCGCCGCGGCGTCATCGAATTCCTTCTGCAGCGCGGCGTCCCTGACGCCGGCAAAGGCCGCCTTGGCATCGCCGGTATAATAATCGGCGAAACCGTTGAACGCGGCGACGCCGAGATTCACGAAGCTCAGCGGCATCGGCACCTTGAGGTTGGCGCGGATATTGGCGGCGGCGGTCGGCACCTGCTTGTAGAAGGCGATCAGCGCCCACATCCGCGTCGGCGCATCGGCATAGTTGCGCGCGACATAGACGTTCGGGTCGAGCCCATTGCCGATATACCAGGTCGGGTTGGTATGCGGCTGATCGGCCTCCTCGAGCCAGAACAGCTTCCCCTGCGCGACAGCGACCAGATAATCGCGCTCGAACACATCGTCCTTGCTCATCTTGGCCGCATCGAACCCTTGCGCCCTGGCAATCGCATCGCGCAGGAAATCGCCCTGCGCCTTCAGCCCCGCCGGGCTCCAGTCGGCCAACTTGCCGTCGAAATCGTGCTTGCCCTGATAGACCGCATTGCTCGGATCGAGCACGAACCAGTCGGCGATGAAGGCATCGCGGAACTTCGCCCAGTCGCCTGTCGGCAGCGGCGCGATGGCGGTCCCGTTGCCGCCCGCCTTGTCGGACGAAGGCGAACAGGCCGCGAGCGCGACGACCGCCGCCGCGCCGAGCAATTTCAAACGCATCCTACGCTCCAAAAAGAATTTGGCCGAAAAGCTTGATGCACGAATGCTGGCAGATCGTTTCGCAAAGCGCCAGCGCGTGGCAAAGCGCCGCTTATTTCTTGAGCGGGACGATGACCTCGTCGGGGTGCGCGACGTTCAGGTCCTTGCGCACCAGCTCGTCGACCATGTCCGGATCGGCATGGTTCGGGTCGAGCAGGTTGACGCGGTTGCGCAGTTCGCCCCGATGCTGGTCGAGCGCCGCCAGCTCGGCCTGGCGCTGCACCAACTGGCGCTTGATGTCGCCATAGGCCAGCGCGCCGTTCGGCCCGAGAATGGCGTAACCACCAAAGAACGCGCCGACGATCAGCAACGCGGCCGGCGGGCCGGCGCGGCGCAGCATGGTGCGGAAGGTCGAGCGGCGCTTGTTCTTCATGGTTAATGATTCTCGCAGCAGCCGAGTCCGCGATCAACCCCCTAATTTCACGGTATTGCCGGTTTTTCAGCGCCGCGCCGGAAGGACCCGCGGAAAGCACAGCAGCGCGGCCGAGAAGATCGCCACGATGACCCCGACCGGTGCGATCTCGGCGGCGGTCATACCCATGCGCAGCAGCGGGTTGGCGTAGATCGCGCGCATGCTTTCGGTCTCGGCCTTGAGCGCCGCCAGTTTCGCGCCGGTCACGCCATGCGCCTGCGCATTGCGGATCATGCTCGCGATATATTCGTCCATGAAGGCATAGTGGGTCAGTGCAAGATAGACTTCCCACACCGCGACATAGGCGATGGTCGCGACGCCCGCGATGCTCAGTGCCAGCCCCAGCGCGCGCCAGAAGCGCACCACCCCGCCCCCATCGACATCGCGGTATCGCTTCACGCCGACGAAGATGAAGGTCAGCGCGACGAGCATGGCGAGGTAGCCGAACCACAAGGAGTGGCCGAACCCGCCCAGCGTCATCCCGGCCAGGATCACCAGCACGATGATCACCCCCGACAATATCCCGTAGATCAGCGCATATCTTGCCATGTCGTCCCCCTGTTGGTTGGTCGCCCCGACCTGCCGCCACCCGCCCCCGGACACCATCGCCCGAACGGGTGATTTTCGTGAAACTCACCCCATGGAATGATCGCCGCGCGGGATCAGCGCCAGCGCCCTTGCCTCCTCGACTGCACGAATGCGGCGGTCGACGCCGAGCTTCTCGTAGAGCCGCGCGACATGCGTCTTGACCGTGTTGGGCGAGATGCCGAGCGACCGCGCCAGTTCCTTGTTCGAGCGGCCCGAGGCAAGCAGGTCGAGAATCTCGCACTCGCGTGGCGTGAGCCCGAGCGAGCGGATCGCCGCCTCGTTGCGTTCGAACGGACCGGTTGGCGCGGGGCGCGGCGTCAGCCGCCGGCCCGCCCAGATGCCCAGCGCGGTGAAGGCCAGGGCAAGCACGCTGATATAAAGCTCGGGCGACACCGCGCGCACCGCATAGCGCGCCTGCAGCCATTCGAGCGCCGCCAGTGCAAGGGCCAGGGCGATCGCATAGAGGATGACCGTTCGCGTCATGCGCGGCAGGCTGCCAGAAAAGCGGGAGGTGGGCCAGCGGGGCGTCATGGCGCGAGCTCCCGCGCGACTTCGATTTCGACGGATGCCTTGAAGCGCGCGGCATCCTCCACCGCTTGTCGGTCGCTTTCCTGCACAACTTGTTGGCGGCGCTCAGCAATGATCGCGGCAATGTCAACCTCCGGCTCGGGGAGGAACACCCAGCGCTGGGGCCTACGGATCGCGAGCCAGTGCATCGCGGCGCGGACATCGGCGGGGATGTGGATCATATAGGGCACCGCGATGGGCGCGCCGCCGCGCGGCGTGACGATTTTCTCGGCAGCGTAATCATAGCCGACGGCGCGCTGATAGAGCGCCCGTTCGACCCGATCGTCGGCGGCATCCTTGCCGACGCCCACCGCAGCGGTGAACTCTTCGTGGAGCAGGCACCAGCGATAGAAGGTGCGCACCGAGATGCCGAGGATATCGGCGACCTCGATATCGGTCGCACCTCTGCGGCACAGCCGCTCGGCGATGCGGGCGAATTCTGACTTATACGGCGAAGGGCGTCCTGCTGGCATAGGCGCGACAAATAATGGGTCACGAAAACGATTTGAATCAGGCTGTCGCTTTCGCTGTCGGTTGGCCGCGCCGGAGGTACGACAGGTGCGCAGGCTCTTACCGCATCCGGATGTCCTCGCGGTTATTTCGGCGTCCGCTCCGTCGTCGACGCCTCGTCTATGCAGGACTGCTCCGGCCCGTCTCTACGCCGCCCCGATCCGCTGCAGCTTGGCCAGCAGCGTCTGCTGGTCGAACGGCTTGGTGACATATTCGTCGGCGCCCGCGCCGATGCCCTGGTAGATATTGTTGGTTTCGGCCTTGGAGGTGCAGAACACCACTTTGGGGGTCACGCCGCCATCGATCCGGCGCAGCGCGGCGATGAATTCCACCCCGCTCATCACGGGCATTTCCCAATCGAGCAGGATCAGGTCGGGCATCGCCGCTTTGCAGCGGGCGAGCGCCTCTTCGCCATTCTCGGCCTCGGTCACATGGTAGCCGAGCTCGGATATGATGCGATGGGCGACCTTGCGGATTACCCGAGAGTCGTCGACCAGCAAGCAGCGCCGTTGGCGCGGCGGCACGGCGGCCACGGGCGGCACGACGGCGACGGGCGGCAGCGCGATTGGCGGCGGCGCGACCGGCAGCGGGGGTTCCGCCGCAACCGGCGAGGCGAGTTCAGCGGGAAAGCTCCGCAGGCGCTTGATCAGGCCCTTAATGGCTGCGGCTCCCTCTGGCTGAGGATCTGGCTTGCCGCAGCGACTACGGCCTGGTCGGCGTCGGTCATGCGGACATGGATATAGGGCACCCAGATATCGCCGAATTCGGCCTTCTGGTACCACACGTCGATCACGTCGTACGAGGCCCAGAAGCCGTCCGGCTGGCGCAGCCGCAGGCCCTCGCCGATCCGCGGGACCGAGGCGAAGCGCAGCCCGACCTGCGTCTGGTGGGTCTCGTTCTGGACTTCGATCTCGATCAAACGCAGCACCCTCCAGCGTGCGGGGGTACCCTAGCCTTGCAATCCTTGCCGAAAAGCAAATGGCTGCCGGGTAGACGCATGGCGACGTGAAACGCTTCTCCCGCGCATCCTCGGGATCGCCAATCGTAGTCTTCGGGGACTTGATCTTTATCACTGACAGATCAGGCATTTCCCTTTAATCCGCGACGTCAGGGGTGAGTGATGAAGCGACTGCATATTCCAACGACATTGGTGACCCTGGCGGCGTTGCTCTCCGCATGTGGCGGCGGCGGCGGTGGCAGCACCGCAACCGGTTCGAGTCCTACGCCGACGGCGTCCAGCCCGACGCCGACGGCAGCCGGATGCTCGCTGCGCGAGCGGCAGGACTGGGTGAGCGCGCAGATGCGGGAATGGTATCTGTTCCCCGATACGCTGCCCTCCACGTTCGATCCCTCACCCTATTCGACGGTCAGCGATTATCTTGATTCGCTGACCGCGACGGCACGCGCGCAGCACAAGGACCGCTATTTCACCTACCTGACGTCGATCACGGCCGAGGATGCGTTCTACGCCTCGGGATCGAGTGCCGGGTTCGGCTTCCGCCTCTCGGTCGATGCCACCGCGAAACGCGCTTTTGTCGCCGAAACGTTCGAAGGCACCGCCGCGCTTGCCGCCGGGATCGACCGCGGGGCGGAGATCGTCGCGATCGGTACCAGTGCTGCCGACCTGCGCACGGTCAATGCGATCATCACGGCAGAGGGCAGCGGCGGCGTGACCAACGCGCTGGGACCGAGCACCCCGGGCACCTCGCGGCTCCTGCGGATCACCGACGCCGGCGGCACGCGGGACGTGACGCTGTCCAAGACCGACTATTCACTGACCCCGGTCTCGGCACGCTACGGCGCGCAGATCATCAACGATGGCGGTCTCAAGGTCGGCTATGTCAACCTGCGGACCTTCATCTCCACCGCCGATCCGGCGCTGCGCAGCGCGTTCGCGTCGTTCCGCGCGGCGGGCGTCACCAACATCATCGTCGATATGCGCTATAATGGCGGCGGGCTGGTCTCGATTGCCGAGCTGATGACCAATCTGCTCGGTGCGAACCGCTCGACCTCGGACGTGATCGACTACACCACCTTCCGCCCGGAGAAATCCGCCAACAACGTGATCGCGCATTTCAACCCCCAGCCGGAGTCGATCGCGCCGACCAAGGTCGCCTTTATCGGCACCGGCGGCACCGCCTCGGCGAGCGAACTGGTGATCGCGGCGCAGATTCCGTACCTCCACGCCAATGCCGCGCTGATCGGCACCAATACCTATGGCAAGCCCGTCGGCCAGATCGCGCTCGACCGCAGCGCCTGCGACGACCGGCTGCGCGTGATAGCCTTCGCGTTGCAGAATGCGGCGCGACAGGGGGCTTATTATGACGGCCTGTCGAGCATCGTCGAAGCAAGCTGCCAGGCCGGCGACGACCTGACGCACCCGCTCGGCAGTCCGCTCGAAGCCTCGACCCGCTCGGCGCTCGACTTCCTCGAAGGGCGCAGTTGCACGCGAATTGCCAGCGGTGGCGTGCAAGGCGCGCAATCGGTCGGAACAAGCGGCCCGCGTATCCTGCTGACGCCGGAGCGGCCCGACACCATCCAGCGTGAAGTGCCCGGTTCGTTCTGAACCTGGCTGCCGACCTGTGGCGGCCTACTCACCGCAGCGGAACCGCTCTCCCTCATAGCTGCGCACCGCGTTGCCGCGTTCCAGGGCATCAGCTAGCCGCATGACCTTCGCAGCTGAGCCCCCGCCTTCGCCGGGGACTTGTTGTCTTCGGCCGGCGCCTCAGCCCCGCAACACGCCGCGCCCGGCGTAGAAGGCGCCCTCGCCCAGCTGTTCCTCGATGCGGATCAGCTGGTTGTACTTGGCGAGCCGGTCCGAGCGGGCGAGGCTGCCGGTCTTGATCTGGCCGCAGTTGGTGGCGACGGCGAGGTCGGCGATGGTGGCGTCCTCGGTCTCGCCCGAGCGGTGCGACATCACCGCGGTGTAGCCGGCGCGGTTGGCCATCGAGACCGCCGCGAGGGTCTCGGTCAGCGTGCCGATCTGGTTGACCTTGATCAGGACCGAATTGGCCAGGCCATCGGCGATGCCCTGCTTCAACCGGCTCGGGTTGGTGACGAACAGGTCGTCGCCGACCAGCTGGACCTTGTCGCCGACCATGTCGGTGAGTGTCTTCCAGCCCTCGAAATCGTCTTCGGCCATGCCGTCTTCGATCGAGAAGATCGGATAACGCGCGACGAGATCGGCATAATAGCCGGCCATTTCGGCCGGGGTGAGCACCTTGCCTTCGCCCGAGATGTGGTAATGGCCGTCCTTGAAGAATTCGGTCGAAGCAGGGTCGAGCGCGAGCATCACGTCGTCGCCGGCCTTGTACCCCGCGCCGTCGATTGCGCGCATGATGAAGTCTAGCGCATCGGTGGTGCTGGCGATGTTGGGGGCGAAACCGCCCTCGTCGCCGACACCCGTCGCCAGACCCTTGTCGTGGAGCATCTTCTTCAGCGTGTGGAAGATCTCCGAGCCGCAGCGCACCGCCTCGACGATATTGGCCGCGCCGACCGGCACGACCATGAATTCCTGGAAGTCGATCGGGTTGTCGGCATGCTCGCCGCCATTGATGATGTTCATCATCGGCACCGGCAGGACGTGCGCCGAGACGCCGCCGACATAGCGGTAGAGCGGCAGGCCGCGCGCGTCGGCGGCGGCCTTGGCCGTGGCGAGGCTGACGCCGAGGATGGCGTTGGCGCCGAGCCGGGCCTTGTTGGGCGTGCCATCGAGATCGATCATCGCGCGGTCGATGTCGGCCTGGTCCTCGGCGTCCATCTCGCGGATCGCGTCGGCGATCTCGCTGTTGACGGCTTTCACCGCCTGATCGACGCCTTTGCCGCCCCAGCGGCTCTTGTCGCCGTCGCGTTTCTCGACCGCCTCATGCGCGCCGGTCGATGCGCCCGAGGGCACCGCGGCGCGGCCGAAGCTGCCATCCTCGAGCAGCACATCGACCTCGACCGTGGGGTTGCCGCGGCTGTCGATGATCTGGCGGGCGTGGATGTCGATGATTGCGGTCACGGAACGATCCTTCTAACGATGTGATAAGGATTTGGAGCGGATGTCGCGGCGAGCCTCTATCGGCTAACATCGGCGGCGGCAATTCGTGCGCGACGGTGGAACCCGAAAGGGCGCTGGCAAGTTGATCGAACGACCATTTCTTTTTCGAAACGAGGACATCATGGCCGACGAAACTCCCAAGCCCGCCGCGCCGGCAAAGAAGGCCGCCACCAAGGCCGCCCCCAGGGCCAAGCCGGCGACGAGTGCCGCGCCGGCATCCGGTGGGATCAATGCCAAGGCCGCCAAGACGACACCGAAGCCGAAGCCGAAGAGCGCGGTCGAGGAGGTGACAGCGGCGGCGAGTCAGTCGTTCAAGGACGGCGCGGCCAAGCTGGGCAAGGACGCGACCGGCAAGGCGCGGGCCTATGCCGAGGATGGCAAGGCGCGGGTCGGCGGAGTGCTCGACGAGCTTTCGAAGATGATGGGCGACGCGGCCGGCACGGTCGATGAGAAGGTCGGCGCGCAATATGGCAATTACGCGCGCAGCGCGGCGGATGCGGTGTCGGGCTTCTCGGAATCATTGAAGTCGAAGAATGTCGACGACATCGTCGCCGATGCGCGCGACTTCGTGAAGAAGAGCCCGGCGATCGCGATCGGCACGGCGGCCGCGCTCGGCTTCGTGCTGATGCGGTTGATCAAGTCGGGCCTCGACAACGACGACCGCGCCTGATCGATCGGGCACGGGGGTAGCAGGTGGACGACACGCCAACCCCTGAGAAGGGGCCGGATTTCAATAGTATCGGCCACCTGTTCTCCAGGCTGATCGACGATGCCGAGCGTTTCGTGCGGGCGGAGGTCAACCTCTACCGCGCGCAGGCGTTTGCGCGGATCAGTGAGGCGAAGGTCGCGTTGCTGCTCGGCGCGACGGCGTTCCTGCTGGCACAGTCGGCGCTGATCGCGATGCTGGTCGGCCTGGTGCTGGTGGTGCGCATGCAGGTGCACAGCGCGGCCTGGGCGACGGTGATCGTGGTCGGTGGCGCGCTGATCGTTGCCGGGATCATGGTCGCCATCGCAGTGGCCAAGATCAAGAAGCTCACCCGAATCAAGGACGGGCCGGAATGAGCGACGAGGGCGAAGCCAGCCTGGCAGTGGCCGAAGCGCGTTCGGTGCGGGCGCGGCAGCGGCTGGCGGGGACGCTGGTCGAGATCCAGGCACGGCTCAACCCCAAGGCGCTGGCGCGCGAGGCGGCGCAGGAATTGCGCGAGGCGGGACAGGAGCTGGCGCGCGAGGGTCTGGAGACGGTCAAGCGCCACCCGCTGACGGTGGCCGGCATGGTGGGTGCCGTTGGCCTGTTCCTGGCGCGAAAGCCGATCCGCGCATTGATCGCCAAGCTGCCCGATGAAACTCCGCCGCCACCCCCGCGTTTGACCCCCAAGCCACGCACACGAGGAAAGTCACGATGAGCGACACCGCCCCCAAAAAGCCCGCCACGTCCGCCGCTACGCGCGGCACGATGGAAAACACCTATCGCAGCGCGAAGGATGCCGCGGGCAAGGCGATCGAGACGACGCGCGGCGCGGCGCGCGATGTGGTCAACCAGGCTGCCCAAAGCGCCCAGGCAAACCCGATCGCAGTGCTGGCCGGCGGGATCGCGGTCGGCATGCTGGCGGGCGCCTTCCTCCCGCATAGTGAGCAGGAGGCGAAGTTGCTCGGCCCGGTGGGCAAGCGCCTGACCGACACCGCCAAGGGCGCGGCGGCAGCGGCGAAGGATGCCGGTAAGGCGGAACTCGATTCGCTCGGGCTGAACAAGGATGCGGCGCGGGCACAGGTCGGGCATGTCATCAACGGCGTCCTGCAGGCACTGTCGAGCGCCGGTGCGGCAGCGGCGAGCAAGGCAAAAGAGTAGCGATTCCCTTCTCCCCTTGTGGGAGAAGGTGCCCCGAAGGGGCGGACGAGGGGGAGTCGCGAGCGCGACGTTCGCGTGAGCCCCCTCACCCTTCCCATCGCTGTGCGATGGGCCCCTTCCCTCCCCCACAAGGGGAGAGGGAAAGAAGCGACATTTCGCACGCGACAGGTTCACGTCAGGGAGGATGCTGGCTAAGGCAGCCCTGAAACCTTCAGTGCGGAACACCAATCATGAGCAAGCTCCACCTCGTCTTCGGCGGCAAGGTCACCGACCCGCAGACGCTCGACTTCAGGGAAGACACGATCGAGGTCGTCGGCATTTTCCCCAATTATGCACAAGCCGAGAAGGCATGGCGGGCCGCGGCGCAGCGTACGGTCGACGACGCCGAGATGAAGTTCGTTGTCGTGCATCTGCACCGCTTGCTCGAGCCAGATATCGATCTCGCCAAGGGCTGAGGCGCCGAAGCTAGGCCCCGCGATAATGCCACAGCACGAGCGGCTGGGCGAGCGCGAGGCCGGCGAGGAAGCCGCCGACCGACGCGCCGACAGTCACCATCGCGCCGGCACCGAGGCCGGCGAGACCGATGAGCAGTTGAAGCCCGATCCACGCCGCCGCCAGCCAGACGATCGCGACGACGCGCGCCGGGATCGGGCCGACAGGGCGCGCATGTGCGCGGCCGAACAGCAGCGCATAGGCACCGAGCAGCGCCGACACCGCGCCATTGGCACCGATCAGCGGCGCGTCGCTGGCCGGCGCCTGGAGCCAGTAGCCGGCGGCAGCGGCATAGGCGCCGATCAGGTAGAGCGCCGCCGTCGCGCGCCAGCCGAGCGTGCGCTCGAGCTTGTCACCGCATAAGGCGAGCACCAGCAGGTTGAAGGCGAGATGCACCAGCCCGGCATGGACCAGCGTGGCGCTGAGCGGGGTCAGCCAGAAGGGCAGCATGAACGGCGCATCGGCCGACGCCGCGACGTGGAGTCCGACGAGGCCGGGAACGAAGCCGCCGCGGATCGCGGCCTCGCCGGCGAGGCCGAACAGGAGGAGGATCAGCGAGGCGATCGTGGTCACCGCGGCGATCGTGAGCATCGCGGGCGTATCGCGCCATTGCGCGGCGAACCACGCGCGGGTCAACGCAGCCCCGCTCGGCTTCGAGATCAGATGAACTCGATCTTGGAGACGACGTAATAGCGGTCGCCGGCCGGCACCGAGACCTCGATCTCATCATCGACCTTGCGGCCGATCAACGCGCGACCGAGCGGCGAGTTGTACGAGATGCGCCCGCCCTTGGCATCGGCCTCGGTCTGGCCGACGATCTGGTAGCGGATCGGCTTCTCGTCCTCGTCGAGCAGCGTGACGGTCGCGCCGAACACGATCTTGTCGCCCGACAGTTCGGTCGGGTCGATGATCAGCGCGCGGCTGAGCTTGTCCTCGATGTCAGCGATCGACGCCTCGATCTGGCCCTGACGCTCTTTCGCGGCGTGATATTCGGCATTTTCCGAAAGATCACCATGGGCGCGCGCTTCCTCGATCGCATCGACGATCAGCGGGCGCTCGGCTTTCAGACGACGCAGATCCGTGGTGAGCTTGTCGTGCCCCTCGGCCAGCATCGGCATCTTTTCGACGGTCGCCATCCCTTAGTCCCTCGTAAAATCTTCAACCCCAAGCGAACCCGGGGGTCCGCCCGCACCTGCTTCTCTTCTGTCGGGGATTAATTGTGCGAGTGCGAATGATAAGATTGAAGCGGCCGAACTTCAAGGTCTCGCGTCGAAAGGGCGACGATCGCCTGTGCCGTCTCGACACTGGCGGCGGCGGTGGTGACATGCGGAATCTTCTGCGCCAGCGCCACGGCGCGGATCGGCTGCGAGTCCTTGAGGCTCTGCCAGCCTTCGGTCGTGTTGAAGATCAGGTCGATGCCGCCGTCCTTGATGCGGTCGACGATATGCGGGCGGCCCTGCGCGACCTTGTTGACGCGCTCGACCGCAACGCCGGCCGCTTCGAGATAGTCCGCGGTGCCTGCGGTCGCGACGATCGTGAAACCGTGATCAGCAAGGGCACGTACCCCTGACAAAATTACCGGCTTGTCGCTGTCCTTGACGCTGACGAACAGCGCGCCCTTGGTCGGGAGCACATTGCCCGCCCCGAGCTGCGCCTTGCCAAAAGCGATCGAGAAATCCTTATCGATTCCCATGACTTCACCCGTGCTCTTCATTTCCGGTGAGAGTACGGGATCGACCCCGGGGAAGCGGTTGAACGGGAAGACGGCTTCCTTGACCGCGAAATAATCGATCGCACGGTTGATCTTCGGCAGGTCGGCGAGCTTCTCGCCGGCCATGACGCGGGCGGCAATTTTGGCAACCGGGGCACCGATCGCCTTGGCTACGAAGGGCACGGTGCGGCTGGCGCGCGGGTTGACCTCGATGAGATAGATCAGGCCGTCCTTGACCGCGAACTGGATGTTCATCAGCCCGTTGACCGACAGCGCGCGGGCGAGCACCTCGGTCTGGCGGTCGATCTCCGCGATGATCTCGTCGGACAGGCTGTAGGGCGGGATCGAGCAGGCGCTGTCGCCCGAATGCACGCCGGCTTCCTCGATATGCTGGAGCACGCCGGCGACGACGACATCGGTGCCGTCGCTGATCGCGTCGACATCGACCTCGATTGCATCGCGCAGATACTGGTCGATCAGCACCGGCGAGTCGCCCGACACCAGCACGGCGGTCTGGATGTAGTTGTCGAGCTGGGTCGGGCCGTCGACGATCTCCATCGCCCGCCCGCCGAGCACATAGCTTGGCCGCATCAGCACCGGGTAGCCGATGCGTTCGGCCACCGCGATCGCCTCGTCGCGGCTCCGCGCAATACCGTTGGCGGGCTGGCGCAGGCCGAGCTTGGTGATCAAGGCGGCGAAGCGCTCGCGGTCCTCGGCCAGGTCGATCGCGTCGGGCGAGGTGCCGAGGATGGGGATACCGGCCTGTTCCAGCGCATGCGCCAGGTTGAGTGGCGTCTGGCCGCCGAACTGGACGATCACGCC